>NZ_LMCE01000050.1:0-308806 GCF_001623285.1 Pseudovibrio sp. Ad26 | reverse complement strand
CCGTCGCATTGACCGCTTCTCCTCCGTATGATGTCGACTTTAAAGAGTGGCAGAAGTACGAGGAGTTGTGCGGCCCAATAGATGCTGAGATTTCGGTGCCTGAGTTGGTGCAACGCGGTGATTTATGCCCGCACCAAGATTATATTCACTTTTCTCTTCCGACAAAAAATGAACACCAGAAACTTTGGGAATTCAAAACGAACGTCTCAGAATTTCTTAAGGAGCTTTCGGAGAATAAGCGCTTTTTGGATGCCCTTTCTGCTCATCCTTGGGTTCGTGACACGCAGCGACACGTTAAAGACATTCTTGATGATCCGCAGTTCTTTTCCTCGATAATTATTTTTCTCAACTCGCTTGGCTTCGTTCCGCCTGATTACGCTCTAACCATTTTAGGCGTCAGGTCGGCTGAAGTTCCGGGAGTTGATCCCAAGTGGCTTGAAGTATTGCTGAGTGGGGTTCTCTACTCCCACGTTGATGACTTTTCCGAGTTTGATGACACTCTGGTTGCTGTTCGCCGCGAACTTAAGCGAATAGGAGCTATTGAGCGCCGCAGAATAAACCTCGAAGACACCAAGGAAATTAAAAAAATACTAGCCAGTAGCACTGGTAAGTTGAAGAGCATTGCTACGATCACTCGAATGGAAGCCAAGCAACTTGGTGATGATCTGCGCATGGTGGTTCTTGCAGACTATATTCGAGAGGCGGAATTGCCTTCTTGTGCGGATGAAATAGGCCCGCTTAATAAAATCGGTGTGGCCCCAATTTTTGAGCATCTCCGCCGTGAAAGCATTGCTGGTGTCAAACTTGGTGTGCTGACCGGATCTCTGATTATTCTTCCCAAAGATGCTCTAGGCATCTTTGACCAGGTGGTGAGAGATAATCACATTGATAATAGCCATATTCGGCTTTCTGACCTAGCTCATGATAAGAATTTCGTCCGCGTTCATATCAAGGGAGAGCAAAAGCAAAGCATCGTTCACTTGATAACTGAGGTGTTCAATGCTGGCGGAATTACTGCCTTGGTTGGAACGCAGGCATTGCTTGGAGAAGGTTGGGATGCGCCTTCAGTAAACACCCTCATTCTAGCCAGTTATGTTGGCTCTTACATGCTTTCCAATCAGATGCGTGGCAGGGCTATTCGTATTGATCCGAGTAAACCCAATAAAACAGCCAATATCTGGCATCTTGCATCAGTTGATATTGAGCGATTAGATGAAAAACTGAAATCAGTTTTTACGAAAGAGACATCGAGGCGAGAGATTTTTGATCCGTTCGATGACATTCAACAGGATGTTGGAGATGATGTGAGGATGCTGCAAAGGCGGTTTCTTGCGTTTGAAGGTGTTTCTTATGATGTGCCCTTCACAATAGAAAACGGCTCCAAGCGGCTTGCTCTTGCTGGCACTAAATGGACGGGTGCTGGCGTAGAAAGCCTTAATCAAAGTATGTTGGCGCGGGCTGAAATGAGGGAGGCTCTGCTTCACACATGGAGCAAGGGATTGCATGGCTCCAGCCCGAAACCGGAAATGCGTGAAAACGTTGGTTCAAACTACGCGCCCCAAGGTTTCGTATTTTTTGAAACCATCCAATACTTAATTGTGACAGGTCTGATAACCGCCGCTCTTGCCATTGCGCAGGTATTGTCTGGTGTTCGTGATGTTGAGACATTGGCGGTTTGGATTCTGGTCGGTGCAGGTGTGGCTGCGGTGATGATCGCACCAAAGGCTTTCAAGATTTTTCGACTATATCTTCGAAACAGTTCTTTAGAGAAATCTATCACGCAAGTAGGGTGGAGCGTTTTAGAAACCCTTCAATTCATGGAGCATATAAAAACAAACTCTCAAAACCTCCGCATTCAGTCCACGCAAGACAAAATGGGCGTCGTTTATTGTCGGTTGGATGGGGCAACACCTGCGGAGAGGCGTCTCTTTCTGGAGGCAATGGGAGAAGTCTTAGGCCCCTCTGAAAATCCGCGATATTTGCTTGTGTGCTCTTCCAGACTTGGCGGCATATCTCGCGTGGATTATCACCCAATCCCAAATTCTATTGGTCAAAAAAAGAAGAATGCCGAGTTCTTTGCTAAGCGCTGGGAGCGATATATCGGGCCCTCACAACTTATCTACACACGTAGCCCTGAAGGACGCTTATCGCTCTTGCAAGCACGAACGCAGTCCTTTGCTTCAGCCTTTCAGAAAAAGACAGATCGTTTGAGTGTGTGGGAGTAGTGCTTGCCATGCTCGTCTTTAGTGACAAGTTTATCTCGGCTCTCTGAATGTAGGTTGGCTCTAGGGCTTGACGGTTTACGTGAGGTTGATCGCATGAGTTTCAGGTTGCTGCTCACGCAGGACTTTTGAGTTTGCAGTTTCATCCCGCACCGCACAACGAAATCCTTAAAAAACGCAGAGAAACACGAAAGAACGCAAACGAACGCGTTGCTATGTGAGGCTGATTGCTGAGCGGGCTTCATGGAGGTGGCGTTCTGGTTTTGGGCGCTGGGAGAGGTTTATGCCCGGTGCGCGGAAAAGTTATCAACTGCCTCTGTGCAGGGCAGAAAAACGCGGTTGGGAGGATAAGTGCGAGACCGCGCAATTTTCTTACGGGGATAACGTGGTGTCCGCCAAAAAGTGTCGCAAAGAGAGGTTCCACTGCAAATAACTTGGAATAATTGCCCTCTGTGAAATTTAACAGGAAAGAAATCTCTGAGATATCAAGAGTTCGTGGCGGTGCCCGTGTATCTGCTATTGATTTATGCGCTTCACTCTTGGGCGTCTTCAGGCGGTTTTGCCTTAAAGCCCCGCAAAAAATCTTGCTTTGAAGGGGAATATAAGAATTTACAAAATTATTTACTGTGTGACGTCGAATATTACAGCGCCTGTTAATGCCTCATGAAGTCTATACTGACCTTTATACTTGTACTAGGGGCAACCCCGTAGCACAGGGGTAGAATAGCTGCTTGACACATGGGTGAATGTGGTTTCATATGCCTTTGCTATCGCATGATATGCAGTAAAGATGAGGAATAGGCCATGAGCCGGTCAGTACTGGTTCTTCAGTATCGCAATAAAAAAAGTTTGGCATGGTTTACGCAAGATGTTCGTCTTGCCTATGACTTCCCAAATGTGTGCGTATAAGCCTACAGGCCCATCAGTCCTTTTATAAAGTTGAATGTTAGACGCCCAATCTACTTGGAGCAACGGGAAAACTACATCTACCCTTGCGCTTTGTCGGGCAAAACTACTCACATCGTCTCTGACAGTGAACGGGTGAGCTGCGTCTTACTTTCAAATCTGGTGACTGCTGCCGCAAAACACAAATTCCAAGATAGACGCCTGTAATTTCAGGTGCTTGAAAACTTTCGCGCCAAATGGTTGGAGAGCGACCCAACTCGTGCGCCGCTGCGTGTTCCCAAAGGTGGGAGCCAGTATTTGGATAAAGAATGCGCAGTAAAAACATGACGTAAGGACTAGAACAATGAAACGTATCCCTGAGCCGTTCCGCATCAAAATGGTTGAGCCAATCAAGATGACCACTTTCGCAGACCGCGAAAAGGCATTGGCTGAAGCAGGTTACAACCCATTCCTGCTCGCAAGTGATGACGTTTACATCGATCTGCTGACAGACTCTGGCACAGGCGCCATGTCTGACTACCAGTGGGCGGGCATGATGATGGGCGATGAAGCCTATGCCGGATCCCGCAACTTCTACAACCTCAAAGAAGCTGTCCATCACTTCTTCCGTTATGAATATATGGTGCCAACCCACCAGGGGCGTGGTGCAGAGCAAATCCTGTTCCCGGCGCTGATCCGCCGCGCCAAGGAAGTGCGTGATGCAGACAAGCACGTGTTCATCTCCAACTATCACTTCGACACCACAGCCGCGCACGTAGAGCTGAACGGTGGTGAAGTCGTCAACGTGGTGGACGAACGGGCTTATGACACAACCACTTACTACGACTGGAAGGGTGACTTCGATCTTGAGAAGCTGGAAGCGTCGATCAAGGAAAATGGTGCGAAGAATATCACCGCGATCATCACCACAGTGACCTGTAACAGCTCCGGCGGTCAGCCAGTTTCCATGGCCAACATGCGGGCTGTTTACGAGATCGGCCAGAAATACGACATCCCGGTTGTGATCGACTCCGCCCGCTACTGCGAAAACGCGTATTTCATCAAGCAGCGCGAGGAAGGCTACGCGGATAAGTCCATCACCGACATCATCCGCGAAATGTACTCCTACGGCGATATGCTCACCATGTCCGCCAAGAAAGACCCGCTGGTCAACATCGGCGGCATGTGCGCAATCCGGGAGAAGAAAGAGCTGTTCCAGGCCGTCCAGACCCTCTGCGTCCCAATGGAAGGCTTCGTAACATACGGGGGATTAGCCGGTCGCGACATGGAAGCGCTGGCACGGGGTATGCATGAAGGTGCGGACGAGAGCTTCCTGCACTATCGTATTGGCCAGGTTAAGTATTTAGGCGATCGTCTCGTTGAAGGCGGCGTGCCAATTCAGTACCCAACCGGTGGTCATGCGGTGTTCGTAGACGCGAAGAAGATCGTTCCGCACATCCCGGGAGACCAGTTCCCGGCGCAGGCTTTGTGTAACGCGCTCTATCTGGAATCCGGTGTACGCCCAGTTGAAATTGGCTCATTCTTACTTGGCCGCGATCCAGCCACCGGCCTGCAAAAAGAGTCCCCACTGGAACTCATGCGCCTTACAATCCCGCGCCGTGTGTACACCAATGACCACATGGATTACATCGCGGATGCTTTGATAGACGTTGCGAAAAACGCGAAGGACATCAAAGGCTTCGACTTTGAATACGAGCCACCTGTGCTTCGTCACTTCACTGCACGTTTGAAGCCAATCAAATAATTTGGCAACTTGGGAGGCGCTGCTCTGTGCCTCCCTTCTTTCCTCACGGATATAACAAAACTACTTCACGGGAGAGAAGTAAATGTCTGAGGGCACACAAGTCGGTGGTTTGGGAAAATCCACTGCAACAGTCAGTCCATCCTTCCTAGGCGGGGCTATGATCATCGCCGGTACTGCAGTCGGCGCTGGTATGTTTTCCGTTCCAACCGTTAGTGCTGGTATGTGGAGCATATGGGCCATTCTGGCGCTGGCCTTTACCTGGTTCTGTATGCTGCATTCCGGTCTTATGATATTGGAAACAAACCTGAATTATCCGGTTGGGTCCAGCTTCGATACTATGGTGAAAGACACCCTTGGGACAGGGTGGAACACCATCAACAACATCGCTGTTGCGTTTGTTGGCTACATTCTTTGCTATGCATACATCTCCGGTGGCGGATCGATCGTAGTGCATACGCTCGATGCAACTCTAGGCGTTGCACCACCGCAGATGCTTGCCGGACTGATCTTTGCATTGGGCCTGGCCTTATTCGTCTGGTGGTCTACTAAAGCGGTTGATCGCATCACAACCATTCTGCTTGGCGGTATGATCATCACGTTCTTCATGTCTGTGACCGGTTACACCTTCAACATGAAGGCTGCAGTTTTCTTTGATAGCGACAGTGCTATGGGAATGTGGAGTTACTTCCCGTATCTGTTCGCTGCAATGCCGTTTTGTCTGGCATCCTTTGGGTATCACCATAATGTACCAAGCCTGATGAAGTACTATGGCAAGGAGCCAAAGAAGATTTTGCTCTGCCTTGGTACAGGCACTTTCCTTGCACTGGTACTTTACATTGTCTGGCTGTTCGCCACATTGGGCAACATCTCACGAGCTGATTTTGGCCCAATCATCGAGCAGGGCGGTAACATCGGCGTATTGGTGGAAGCTCTTGGTCGTGCAGTAGAAAATACTTCTGCGTCCAACATGTTGTCCGCATTCGGTAACATGGCTGTGGCCAGCTCCTTCCTTGGCGTCGCGCTTGGTTTGTTCGACTTTTTGGCGGACTTCCTGAAGTTTGATGACAGCCCTGCAGGTCGTGCGAAAACAGCTGCAGTAACCTTCGTTCCTCCGCTGATTGGTGGAATATTCTTTCCGGATGGTTTCATCATCGCGATTGGCTACGCTGGTCTTGCAGCAACAGTCTGGACTGCGATCGTCCCTGCTCTGATGGTGCGGGTCAGCCGTAAGAAATTCGGCAATCCTCAGTTCCGCGTTTGGGGCGGTGAGGCTCTTGTCTGGCTGGTCTTTGGCTTCGGCATTTTGGTCGCAGTCAGTCACATCCTGGGGATGTTCAACGCACTTCCAGTATATCCATAAGCGCCGAGAATGGCATGACGCTCTGCTGAGGCTCGCGGTTGTGAGCCTCAGTTCCGAAAAGAGGTATTTGAAATGAAAGGCATACTCTCCATCCAATCCCACGTGACATACGGCCATGCTGGCAACGGCTGTGCTGTATTTCCAATGCAACGTATGGGGCATGAAGTCTGGGCTATGAACACTGTCCAGTTTTCAAATCACACCCAGCATCCGCAAGGTTGGACCGGACAGGCCCATGATGCCAAGCAAATCTCTGAAATCTTTGAGGGATTGGCAAAACTGAACGTCCTCTCTCAGATCAAAGGCATTGTAACAGGGTATCTTGGTGGACCTTCTCATTGCGACGTCATTGTCGACATCGTGAACGAAGTCCGGCGTCACAATCCGGACTGTCTCTATTTCTGTGATCCAGTCATGGGTGCGCCTGATAAAGGCTGCATCGTCAGCGAAGGCGTTGCCGAGTTGCTGGTGAGCAAGGTGATGCCGATTGCAGATGTAATTGTGCCCAACCAGTTTGAGCTCTCACAGTTCATTGGTGAGCCAATTGAAACGCTGGAACAAGCCAAACAAGCATGCGCTAAGGCAATGGAAATTGGGCCTAAAATGGTTCTCGCCAAGCACTTGCACAGCGTTTCTGATGATGCTTTCACTATGATGTTTGCGAGCGAGCAAGGCAGCTACCTGGCACAGCGGCCGCACCTTCCGTTTGAGCGCCAACCGGTTGGCGTCGGAGATCTAATCACATCTGTATTTGCCGCTGGTTATCTGAATGGACTTTCTGAAGTAGAAGCGTTCCAGCACTGTAATAATGCGGTGTATGGCGTGCTTAAAACCACGCAGGAAAAAGACGAATGGGAGCTGCAAACTATTGCGGCGCAACAGGAATTCGTCACACCAAAAGAACAGTTCGAACTAACAAGCCTATAAAACTGGAAAAACAATGACAGCTATCGATACCTCCAAAGCACCTGCAGCAATTGGCCCATATGTTCAGGGTGTGAACCTTGGTCAGATGATCATCACGTCCGGCCAGTTGCCGATTAATCCAGAAACCGGTGAGATGCCTGCAGATGTTGCTGAGCAGACCCTTCAGTCTTTGAAGAACGGTCTGGCGATTGTTGAAGAGGCCGGCCTTGCAGCAAAGAACATTAAGAAGACAACGGTTTTTGTGAAAGACCTCAATGACTTCGGTCGTGTGAACGAAGTTTATGGCAAGTTCTTTGAAGACAACAACGCTCCGTTCCCAGCGCGCTCTTGCGTGGAAGTTGCACGCCTTCCAAAAGATGCTCTTGTTGAGATTGAAATGATTGCCTGCCCATAACGGGTAGGATTTCCCCTGCAATGCTCGTGGTCCAACACGAGCATTGCCCTCAATACGTATAGCTACAAAGACGTTTGTCTGCAGCGCTTTAGGAAGATCGCCTCCGATCGGAGCCGCTGATAAACGCACGAAAAATCCCCAAAAATAGAGTGCGTTAAACAGGCAATGGCCAAATACAACGGCTACTCTAAGGCCTGCGAATAGGTCAGTGTTCGCATGTGAAAACATGTTTGCACATATCTCGCTGGTTGGAGTTGCTCGTTGTGCCTGCGCTGCTGCTTGCAGTGGTTGGGTGCTCGGAAATTCCAGGACATGGCCCAAGCGCTTATCAGGTAGAGAATGCGACTTCTCAACGTAATGCGCAGTCGCTGAGCTATGTTATGTTGGATGTTGATGTTCCGACAGTTCAGCATTTATCCAATTATGCCAGCAACTTACCTCCAAAAGAATTTCGCGTCGGTAAAGGCAAGAGAAGCACAGTCCGTGTGGGTGTTGGAGACCAACTCTCAGTCGGGATTTGGGAGTCTATTCCAAACG
This sequence comes from Pseudovibrio sp. Ad26, assembly GCF_001623285.1. Lineage (NCBI taxonomy): Bacteria > Pseudomonadati > Pseudomonadota > Alphaproteobacteria > Hyphomicrobiales > Stappiaceae > Pseudovibrio > Pseudovibrio sp. Ad26. Next base: position 300,716 of record NZ_LMCE01000050.1, on the reverse strand, counting down.
GCCTGTTCTCAACACAAGGTCAGAAACGGACTGAGCTTGGCCTCGTGGTTGATGACAAAGGCAAAATCTATGTGCCTTATGTTGGGGAGCTGACGGTCGAGAACAAGAGTATTTCTGAGGTCCGCGAGCAGATTCTCGGCGGATTAGAAGGCAAGGCCGTTGACCCGCAAGTCGTTGTAAACCTTCAGGCAAATGGATCGCACAAGGTCATCGTCATTGGTGATGTGATGCGTCCCGGTCAGTTCCGTGTGCATGAAGATGGCCTGAGTCTGGTTGAAGCAATCTCGGAAGCTGGGGGAACGCGCAATCCGGACTATGAGTCGTTTGTGACTGTTGTGAGGGATGACAAGAGGTTCCGGTTTAGTCTGGATGATATTTCTGAGCAGCCTGCCAACAATATCTGGCTTCGGCCGAAGGACATTGTCACCATTACGCACCAGCCAAAATCCTTCACCGTGTTTGGTGCGGTCGTTGCCCGGCGCAAACATGACTTCCCCTCTTCGCGGGTGAACCTTTCGGAAGCCATTGGAATGTCTGGTGGTTTGCACGATGGGACTGCGGATGCGACGGGGGTTTTCCTGTTCCGGTTTGAGGACCGGCAAAAGATGATGCCATTGCTTCCTCCTCATGAGCAACATGAAGAGTTTGGTACTGTGCCTGTTGTTTACCGCCTGAACTTGAAAGAGCCAAGCGGCATGTTCCTGACGCAAGCGTTTGAAATCAAAGACAAAGATGTGATCTATGTGGCGAACTCTTCCGTTTCTGAAGTCAACAAGTTCATCAGTATCCTTATCTCTCCTGTAACGGGGACGCTGCGGTCTGGCGTTGCACTTGCGGGAGTGCCTTAATTTACTTAGTTTGCTTGTTGCTGGGGAATGAAGATAAGTAATTTTTGGTGAAATGGCTTGCGGTGTTAGTTGTTTTAAGCATTTCCCTGAATTACTTCTTTGAGTGACCTAACCAATTTCTCGTCAGTGTGTTTCTCTCCAGCGCTTTCAAAACCAAAATCCAGCAAGTGCTGGTCTTGCGGATAAGTTCTGCCGCAGCTGGCATGAATCTCAGTGAAATCAGCAGCTTGCAGGATACTGGGCGCTGTCTGAGTGTTAACACCTGACCCCGGCATCACGGAGAGCCTGCCTGCTGCGGCTTTGTGCATGGCGGCTAGCTTCTCAATTCCATCAATAGCTTTGTAAGCGCTGCCGGAACTGAGGATGCGTTCGAAACCGAGATCAACGGCGATATGGGTGGCCTCGATCAGATCTGGGGCAAGGTCAATGACGCGGTGGAGCGTGACACCAAGGCCATCGGCGTGATCTATTAAGTTTTTCAGTAGGTTAGTATCGAGTGCGTTGCTATGTTGGTTTGCGCCCAGAACAACACCGGCCAAATTGGTATTACGGGCAGCAGCAATTTCTCGCTTCATCTGGTCCACCTCTTGCGGGGAGAAGATGAAGTTACCCCCTCGCGGGCGGATCATGGCGTAGACCGGGATGGGCGCTTTGGCCGCCAGTTCCATTAGGCCAACGGACGGCGTCAGGCCACCCATGGCAAGGCAGGAGCACAGCTCAATCCGGTCAGCACCGCCTGCAACAGCAGCATTCAATCCAGCGATGGTGTCGACACAAACTTCCAGCTTCATGACTGAACCTCCACCTGACCCGCCATAAGATCTTCTGCCGGAATAGCCTTGCGCTTTTCAGGTTGATCGAGCGCGGGCGTCCAGACCCAATAGACGATCTCCTCCTCACATCCCACATTGACCACACGGTGATTGCCCGCTGCATCAATGGCATGGATCACAACACCGCCGATGTAACCACTCTCAAGCTCTTGCAGTTCTGAGATCGCCAGTCGCAATGCATCATCCAGTGAGATGCCCAATTTCATGGCCAGCACAATGGTGCGGGCGGTGCCGCAGCGCATGGTCATTTCACCTGTGTGCGTGCACGCAGCGGCTCCATAGCGGCTGTCCGCAAAAAAACCCGCACCGGGGATTGGCGAGTCACCTACCCGTCCGGGGTATTTCCAGGCCCAGCCTGAGGTTGAGGTCGCAGTGCAGATGTTGTTTTGGCTGTCTTTACAAAGGAATACGGTTGTGTCCCGCACCTTTTCGGGATCAGTGATCGCTTTGGTGAGCGGCGCCAGATCCGTGTTGGGAAAGGCAGCCTTTTGCTCCTCGCTCATCACCTTTTCCAGTTTACGCCACCATACCTTCTTGCTGTGCTCCAGTAAGGCAGGGTCCTTGGCAAACCCAAGCTCATCTGCGTAACGGCGGGCCCCTTCACCCACCAGCATTGTGTGCGGCAGGTTATCGAGCACCGCTTTTGCTAGGCGGGTGACCTCCAGCGTCATCGGCACGCCTGCAACCGCGCCGTAATCTCGCGTAGTGCCGTCCATCACGCTGGCATCGAATTCCATGTTACCCAACAGGTTTGGCCAACCGCCATAGCCTACACTGCGTACTTTGGTTTCAGCCTCCACAAGAGACAGGCCGGGCACCAGAGCATCCAGCCCATGTGCCCCGTTTTGCAGGTGATCAGCACTGGTGCCAATGCCGGGCCAGCTTTCAGAATTACCAAGAACAATCATTGCGCAGCTCAAAACTTATCAGAAAATAAAACACAGCAACTCTTCGGTGCCGTCCCGGTCTTGTCAATGCTACCAATCAGGCTTCTACTGGCAAAACTCATAGGGGCCAATTTGCTTGCACTTAACTAACGCTCTGAAAATTAGGCGAAATCAACGCTCTAAATTGGTACTACGCAAACCTGTGAGCGTTTGCGTTGTTTTGTGCGTTCGTTTGAAAGCTTTCGCGTTTTTCTGCGTTGCTGTGTTCCTCGCCACAAATCATGCCATCTCCTGATGATGACCACCATTGAACTGATTGTTTTGTACAGTTCGATAATGAGAACGCAGTAGGTCTGGACCTGTTTGTGAATGTACTCAGGTCCTGCGCAGTTTTAGTAGGGTTTCGTCATGATCAAAGAGTATTGAACCTCTCAGTTCAACGTTGTCCCATTCAGCGTGGCAAGCCAGTTGGCGAAGATGCCGCTGGAGGTGCGCAGCTGTTGGTCTTGTCCAGCAGTGATGTCCATCAGGATGTCGCGGGGAGAAACGCCGTAGTGTTCTTTGAAGCTGCGGGTGAAGCTGGAGGCGTGCGAGAAACCACAACTCTCGGCGATCTGCTGGATCTTGACTGCATCACTTCCAGAATGCAGCAGCTTGCGCATGGCGTGTTTCATGCGGATGTAACGCAGGAAGGCGACGAAGCCGCCCATGGGCTCAAACAGGCGATAGAGCGTTGTGCGTGATACATTGAGGTGATGTGCTACTTCTGTGCTGTTGAGGCGTGGATTGGCATAGGTCCGGCTGATGTATTCCGCGGCTTGTAAAAACCGTGCTGCGGTCTGGCTGTTTTCGTCCAGTGCAAATGAGGGGCTGGGGCCGTTGTTCATCTGGTTGGCAACCAGCTTGGCTATGCACTCCACAATGGGCGTGACGTCTTCATCTGTCAGATACGCCAGCTGACCGCGCAGCAGTTGCATCATGCTGATCACGGCGTTGGTTGAGCCGCCTGTTGCAGGGAGGCACAGGGTTGGGTAGGTGCGGTCCCCATGAAGGAAGGGGGCTAGAATTGCCCGTGGCAGAGCCAGTGTCATCAACTTGTAAGAGCCATGGTCCACCACAAAAGGTTCGGCCATATCCTGTACGATCAAATGACCGGGTTGGAGCTCCACGCTCTCCTGACCCATATGGGTGATGCAATTGTGGGTGTGATCATAAAATTGCACAAACACAGCATCCATGCCATCACGGGCGATGCGTTGGCTGGTGCGGATGAACTTGTGCGGGGTCGCGTTGATGGTTGCTACAAAGCCGCTTTTATAACGAGACCCGCGCACGCCTGCACCAAAGGCATCTGGTGAAGCGGTGCTGGAAGGTAAACAAGCCTCTCCCGTCGCTTCAGCGACCCCCTTGCGCCATTCATCCCAGTTGATGCTGGGCCGGTAAATTACCTCAGGTCTCGGCTCATTCATTGAGTTGTTCGATTCAACAGACATTCTACTCGGTACTATACTGCAACTTGTGCGGGGTAATTCCAATCTGTACTCGAAATATTCCTGAAGGCTGGAGAACGAAGGAGCTTCAATCCCGATTGAGAAAGGGACTGGCGAGGCCACTCCGTTCTGTCAGTTTTGCGTCCCCTCCCGTTGAAAATGATGCAAAACGGGCATTGATACCGTGGTCCTGCTTGTGGTTGGAGGCAAGGCGGTGTTGAGCAATGTGTCGTACGCTAAGTCTGACAGGAATGGTGTCCCTCCAGCCTTCAGATGACCAAAATTCAGGAAGCGATCCCCAAGCCTCGGCCATAAAAAAAGAATTCTGAAAATGAATGCAGTGTTGACCAACAGATCAAGACACCGAAAACAAAGTCACCGCCATGTCGTCCCATCCATAATGCCACAGTAGGTCTATCCTTCTAAAGGATCGCAGTAAAAACAAGGGCGTGAAACAAATTGCTAAAACAAAGCTGTGCTTTGAAACGCCAGGTTAAGAGAGATGGACGGCTGGATGCGGATACGCTCATTAAAGATCGAATCGATTTTTAGGTATTGCAAATTTTTAAGCCTTAGCCGGCTCATCAGCGCCAGTTTTTATGAGACGGCAAAAAAGGCGAGCACGAAGGCTCGCCTTTTGAAACTGGGCTAGAAAAATAGGTCAGGCACTGACACGTGCAGCCAACTCCGCGTCGTTTTCAAGCAGCTTATCCATCCTGGCTTTCTTGATGAGTGGGTTCAGCTCCGGGTCCTGAATGTGAGCAAGCAATGTTGCGATAGAGGCCTCCATGGCGGCTTCTGCAACCACCGCCAGACCGTGAAAGACGAAGGGGCGCAAGTAAGTCATGCCAGTCATCAATGCCGTTTGCTGAAAGGGCTTGAGCAACTCATCCATGCTGAAGTTGTTGTAGCCGCCTGCATGGTAGCTGTCTTCCGGTCCCCCGGTGGAGATGGCCAGCACAAGCTCTCTGCCCACCAGTTTTTTGCCGCCCGGGCCATAGGCGAAGCCGTAGGTCAATACCTGATCCTGCCATGCTTTCAGAACGGGGGGAGCGGAGTACCAGTAAAATGGAAACTGGAAGACGATGCGATCGTGGGAGAGCAGGAGTTGCTGCTGTTCTTCGACGTTAAAGCTCATTGCTGGGCCGCCAACACGGGTCAGATCAAGCACTGTGATGTCGTCGGTTTCGGCAAACGCCTCAAACCACGAGCGGTTGATGCGGGACTTGTTGAGATCGGGATGGGCGGTGAGCACGAGGATTTTCATAGGGGGAGAGCCTCTTTGAATTTCTGATGCTGTCTTTATAGACGGATGGCTCCATGCTATTAATTGCCTCAATATCGATCTGATAGATGTATGGAATCGAATAATGCGTCTACCCCTTGCCATGCTGGAAGTGTTCAACGCCATTGCTCAGAACGGCAGCCTCAAAGGCGCAGCTGTGGCACTCGGCATCAAACCCTCCACGGTGTCTCATCAGCTGAAGTCGCTGGAAGAACAGCTCGGGACGGCGTTGTTCGTGCGCACCACCCGGTCTGTGACCCTGACAGACGCAGGCCGTGCCCTGCAAAGCGGAGCCGATGCAGCCTTTGATTTGCTGGGGCAAGCGGTGGAGGATGCGAAAGATCATGGCAGCAGCGCCCGTGGCAGCCTCAGGCTGACCTTGCCTGAGTTTGTGTTCCACTCTTTCCTTGCTGATCTTCTGCCCAGTTTTCAGGAGGCTTATCCGGAGATACAGCTGGAGCTGTCACTCAGCGATGCCATTGTCGATATTGTCGCTGACGGACTGCATGGCGGGCTCCGTCTGGGCAGCATGATTGCACAGGATATGATTGCGATCCGCCTCTCCAACCCGCAACCCCTGACCGTGCTTGGCAGCAAGGCCTATCTGGATAAGCATGGCAGGCCGGAAAAACCTGAAGACCTGCTGGCGCATAACTGCCTTCAGTACCGCTTCCAAACATCCGGGCAGTTGGCGCCCTGGGTGTTTCGGGTGGATGGGGACCGTGTTGAGATTGATGTGCAGGGAGGGCTGATCCTCAACACCCTGCCCTCGCAATTGCAGCTGATGGAACAGGGCATGGGGCTGGTGCTCACCTTCCGCGACTACGCGCTGATAAACTGCGACCTGACAAAAGTGGAATGCCTGCTGGAGGACTACCTGAAGCCAGTGGACCCGATCTACCTGTTCTACCCACGCGAATACAAAAACCTGCAACCCCTGCGCCTGTTCATCGACCACATCAAGACCTACCGGCAATTGTCGTAGCTAGCTAACAGGCGCCTTATACGGGGGGACCTGGCGCAGGACCATGCCGTGTTTTTGGTCGGCTTTGTAGCCGAGGCTTTCGTAAAAGCCTCTTGCGCCGCGGTCTTGTCCGGTCAGCAGCATGATCTTGTAGGCGTTGGCTAGCCATGCGGCATCTCGCAGGGCCTCCATGACCATTCGGCCAAAGCCTCTGCCTTGGTAGGCGCGGAGCGTCACCACGTTCTCAACAAGGCAGTAAGGGCGACCTCCATAGGTCATGTTGGGCATAATATGAAGCGTGGCGCAGGAAACGATCTGGCCGTTAATCTCCACCCCAAAGAGCGAGGTGCCGTCATGTTGCAAAAGCTTGGCGAATTGCGCTGGCCCGTCTTTGCCATAAACAAGCGGAATACCGTCTGTCAGCTCATTCAGGAGCGTGACGACATCCTCATAATCATCGAGAGAGAGCTGGCGGACGGTGATGGTTGGCGAGAGGACAGTCATAAGGGGTCTCACTGAAAACGTGCGGCATTGAATATGTGACAAGTTTACCGCAAGGTTGTTCTGTGCTCCAGTCACTCTCTATTGCGTTTTATTGCAGGCCTGTGCAACCGCCCGTGCAATCACCTGCTCCTCGTTGGTGGGCATGATGAAGACGCGTACCGGTCCGGTCCCGATTTCCGGGGCGTTGGCCTTGTTTTTCTCCTGATCGATGGTGATGCCGAGAAACTCCAGTGGTTCGCATACGCTGGACCGCACCCGAGCTGAATTCTCGCCAATGCCAGCGCTGAAGATCAGGGCGTCGATGCCTTCCAGAGTGGCGGCCATGGCACCCACCTCGCGGCGGATCTGGTAGCAATAGTAGTTGATGGCTTGCTTGGAAAACAGTTCTTCTGAATGTTCCAGCACGCGCATGTCAGAAGATTCCTCCGACAATCCCAAGAGCCCGCTGCGGCGATAGATGATGCTCTCGATTTCTGCTGCCGATAGTTCTTTTTCCTGCATCAGATAGAGCATGACGCCCGGGTCCAACCGTCCGCACCGTGTGCCCATAGCCAGGCCGTCGACGGCAGAAAAGCTGGTGCTGGCGTTGATGGAACGTCCCTCCTCCACCGCGCACATAGAGGCGCCGTTGCCCAGATGGGCGATGACGAGGCGTCCGTTGGCGACATCGGGATGTTCCCGGCGCATTTCACTGCAGATGTAATCAAAGGAAAGCCCGTGGAAGCCATAGCGGCGCACACCTTCCTCATAAAAATGCCGTGGAATGGCGAAGGCGTCATTGGGGAAGGTGTGACCGGCATGGAAAGAGGTGTCAAAACAGCCGATCTGCAGCACGCCCGGAAACACCTGTTTGGCCGCGCGGATGGTGGCCAGACTGTATGGCTGGTGTAGCGGGGCCAGCGGAATCATCTGCTCCAGCTTCTGCACCACCTCAGAGGTCAACTCTGTTGGTTTGAAAAAGGCATTGCCGCCATGAACGATGCGGTGCCCTATACCAACGACAGGCTGCCCTTGCAAGTAGGGCTCCACCTTGGCGAAGATGGCGACGACGGCGCTGGCATGGTCAACTGTGCCCAGCTCCCGCACGATGTCCTCGCCGGGTGTCTGCATCTTCAAGCGGGCAGAAGGACCCAGACGCTCAACAATGCCGGAGATGAAAAGGTCAGGCTCAGCCTGCGCTTTGTAAAGCGCGAACTTGACGGAGGACGATCCGGTATTGAGCGTAAAATAAAAACTCATGCTTTTTGGCTCGCAGCGTAAAGAAGCGCAACAGCGCAAGACATTAACCGGGCCTTGTCGTCATCTGCACGGCTGGTGAGGATCACCGGACAGCGGGCGCCCATAACCACTCCGCACACTTCTGCATGGGCAACAAAGGCCAGTTCCTTGGCTAGCATATTGCCAGATTCCAGATTGGGCACAACCAGTACATCTGCCCTACCAGCAACCAAGGAGGTGATGCCTTTTGTTACCGCAGCATCAATGTCGATCGCGTTGTCCATGGCCAGCGGGCCATCCACGATGCCGCCCTTGATCTGGCCGCGTTCTGCCATTTTGGAAAGGATCGCTGCATCCATGGTCGAGGGGATTTTGGTGTTCACCGTTTCCACAGCTGAAAGGATGCCCACTTTGGGTTGTTGCTGACCAAGCGCCAGTGCCAGATTGATGGCGTTTTGGACAATATCCACCTTGGTTTCCAGATCCGGTGAGATGTTGATGGCCGCATCGGTGATAAACAGCAAATGGTCCAATCCCGGCACATCCATCACAAACACATGGCTGAGACGATTGTCGGTGCGCAGGCCCACATCCCGTTTCACGATCTCCGCCAACAACACGTCGGTGTGGAGTTGGCCTTTCATGATGGCCTGTGCTTTGCCTTCGCGCACCATGGCCACGGCCTGTGCTGCCGCCTGACTGTGGCTTGCAACGTCAATGATATCGCAGTGGGCCAGATCTTTGCCAAGACGCTCTGCGGCATCCTCGATCTTTTCGCGAGAACCAATCAGGACCGGCTCGATCAGCGTGTTTTCGGCTGCCAGCAAAGCACCGCCCAGTGACTTGCGGTCTTCTGGCGCCACAACGGCGGTGATGAGAGGTGGGAGTGGGCGGGCCTGATCCAGCAGTCTATCGAAGTGCTCATGACTGCGCACGGTCAGACCCGGCAAACTGACGGCCTTGGCAATTTTGCTGGTGCGCGGGGCGATAACCTCTGCCTCGCCTTCTACAATCACCTGACCGTCCGCACGTTCCACGGTGGTTTGCAGTGTGACGACGTAATCGGGCAGTTTTTCCGTCACCCTCACGCGGGCTGTCAGATGGTCCCCTTCATAGGCACGGCCCAGAAAGCGCAGGCTCTGGCTTTTGTAGAGCGTGCCCGGCCCGGGCATCTGGTTGCCCAGCACGGCAGAGATCAGACTGGCGACCCAGAGCGAGGGGGCGACGCCTTCAAAGTCGCCTTCGCCCTCGCGATCTTCCTTGGGCAGATGGATGGGGTTGAGGTCGCCGGAGGCATGGGCGGAGACGTAAAAATCATCCGCAGAGCAGGTCCGCTCGTAAATGGCTTCCATGCCAACTTCGATCTGATCGTACGGAGTATTCTTGTAGGTTGTTGTCATCAAACCTTCCTAACCCCATTTGAGCGACTTCTTCAAACAGTGCCACAGTTCCAGAGAATTGGGCGCCATATTCTCTTCCTTGCCGATAATGTAGGACACGGCCTTGTAGGCAAAGGTCTTGTCCTTCTCGCTTTTCAGCAAGCCCGGCAGGGCATTGTAACCTGCTTCCATTTCGAAACGGGAAATGAGAGTCTGATCGTGAATGAGGAAGTTGCGCTCTTTCGGATCCATGGATTTGAACGGTGCCCATGTGGTCAGCACTTCGTTGAACCGCTCCAGCTTTTCGCCGCGCACTTCGGTACGGGTGTCAGCAATCATCAGCACAATGCGCACGATGGCTGCGGCTGCCCCGCCCTTCTCGATCTTCTTGAGCGCGTTCTGAATGCTGGTCAGGCTGTGCAGGTCCTGCATTGGCACCTTTGGCCGGCGGAAGGACAAGGCCTTACCGTATTCCACGGCGGGCGGTGAGGCCCAGAAGGTGAGGAAGCTGTTTTCTATGAAGGCCTCGCGCATGTCCTTCAGCGCATCCCAACCATATTCAATGCTGTCGGCCATCAGTTCCTCCCAATAATGGAAAGGCGTTTTGGCCATGTTAGGCGTGTGGTTTTCCTTCACCGCTGCAGCGGCCATTGTGGGCCAGAACATGAAGGGATTGGTGGAGGCAAAAGCACCATTTGTCAGCCGCATGGGGTGCAAATCTCGCGTTGCATCTGCCGTTTGCGGGCTGTTAATGGTCTTCAACACAGGGCCAAGTGTGCTGTCATACACATCTTCCAGACTCTCCGAGAAACGTGCGACACCGGCAAAGGTTTTTTCGTCAATGCGCTCGCCGGTTTCCAGTAGCATTTCATCAATAGTCTTGCGGGCAAAACTCACCTTGAACTTGGCATCACAGCCTTTGCCCGTCTGCTCCTCGATCTGGAGCTTATAGAGTCCCGGAGGTAAGGCTTCGATTGTCTTCAGCGTAGACGCAACCTGCGTATGCTCGCGCTTGGCAATGCTGGAGGACACGAAGATGCCCAGATGCCCGACCTGATCATGCAGCATATAAAGGATACGCTGGCCGAGGATTTCGATCTCCGCTTCATCCGTATAGGTATCGGCAATCCAATTGAGTGCCTGATTTGGCGGCGTGATGTTATCACCATAAGAGGAGAAAACGATGATGGGCGACTTGATGGTCTTCAGGTCAATGGGGCGTCCCGGTTCCAGAAATGCTTCGTTTTTCGCCAGCTTGTTGCCGATGAAAAGATTATCCAGAATCCAGCGGAACTCCTCCTCCGTCATGTAATAGAAGCCGCTCCACCACTTCTGAAATTCCAGATAACGTTCTTCGCTGCTATCGATATTGGTGTACAAATCGTAGTACTTGCGGAACCAATTGCGTCCCGGATTCAGCATCTCGAAATTCTGCACCAGATTGGCACCGTCAAACAGACCATTGCCCAGATCTGCAGAAAGTAACGCAGGCACAACGCCGCCGGTTAGACCTGCTGAGTACCGCATGGGATCTTGCCCCAATTTACCACTCCAGTACGACATGGGCGCACCGTTGAGCACAATCGGTCCCACCAGATCCGGATAGACCGCTGCCAGAATAGCAGTTGCCCACCCGCCCTGACAGTTGCCAACCACGATGGGTTTAGGGCTGTCTGGATGGCGTGAGATGATCTCGCGCAGGAAGGCCGCTTCGGCATGGGTGACGTGTGACAGCTCCTGATTGGGCTCTGGCATGGGGTGAAAGGCGACAAAGTACACGGGGTGCCCGTCACGCAGGGCAACCCCTACCTGACTGTCATTCTTGAACCCGCCAATGCCTGCGCCGTGGCCAGCACGCGGGTCGATGATCACATAGGGGCGCTTCCAGTCCAGCACTTCCACGCCCTCAGGCGGAATGATCTTCAAAAGCATGTAGTTGCAGGGGCGCGGCAGGTTGCGACCTTCAACGACGATCTCGTAATCGTAGATCAGAACCGGCGGACAGCCTTTGGCCATGTGGTCAAAGTATGTGTCACTGGCTTCGCGCAGGGCATCCATGGTCAGGATGGCGCGTTCGCTGGATTCCTTGAGATAATGAGACCAAGCATCCAGCAGCTTCTTGGGCGTGTCGTACGGCCCCCAGGATGCGGCCAGTGCGTCGCTTTTGGTTTTTGATTTGGCCTGTTTCTTCTGAAGGTCGTTCATCAGGCGCGTGGAGCGTCGTGAGTTGGCGACCTGCAAAAACTGGTTCTGTTCAGCGAGGGCCTCAAAGTACTGGGCGGTTCGCTTGCTAAAGAGTTCTACTTGCATAATCTACCTCGGTACCGGCCTAACCAATGATGCGGTAACCACCGTCAATGGGGTGAACCACGCCGGTGATGTTTCGGGCTTCATCACTGGCTAGAAAGGCGGCATATGCGCCAATGTCTTCAATACTTGCGAGTTTTCGGGTGGGTGCACGCGCTGTTGCATCGGCCAGCATCTCGTCAAAGCTGGTAATGCCGCTGGCGGCGCGTGTTGCCAGCGGGCCGGGCGACAATGCGTTGACGGAGATGCCTTTCTGGCCCAGTTCTGCTGCCACATAGCGCGTGGTGCTTTCCAGCGCGGCTTTCACCGGACCCATGATGTTGTAGTGGCTGATCACCTTTTCCGAGCCATGGAACGTCACGGTCATGACGCTGGACCCGGAAGGCATCAGCGGTTCTGATTTGCGGATGAGGCGCAGGAAGGAGTGCACGGAAATGTCCATGGCCACGCCAAACCCCTCTGCCGAGCAATCTACCACGCGGCCATGCAGGTCAGCCTGCGGGCAAAAGGCGATGGAATGCAGCAGAATGTCCAGCGAACCCCAAACCTGCTCGATTTGCTGGTACAGGGCCTCCATCTGGTCTGGATCTGTCACATCCAGCGGCGCAAAAATGGCTGCATCGGCTTCTTCTGCCAGTGGGGCCACATGCTTTTTCGCTTTGTCATTCAGGTATGTAAGAGCCAGTTCTGCGCCCTGTGCCTTCATGGCTTTGGCGCATCCCCATGCAATGGACTGGCTGTTCGCCACCCCAACAATAAGGGCTTTCTTGCCCTTCAATGAAAACATGCGGTCATTACCCTGTTGGTTGAACCCTGTCATTTGGAAGGAAAACAACAAGACTAGAAATAGCTATACAGGAGAAATAAGGAAAACCAAGGTGCTAAATCTAGTAAATGAATTGGGTGATTGTAATATTCAAAGAGTGGCTATTTGCTTTATCCAGTAAAAATATAATTTATTTTGATTTTATAAATTTAATATTTTTATATGGGAAGGGAAACAGGAAGTAATACAGGATGGTTAGATTGAAAATGCAGAGTGGGGCCGTCGCCGAAGCTTGTTATCCGGCAAACGGAAACTGTGATATTTGCTGGATCACCTCGTGAAAGTGCTTCAGGAAACAGTCTGTAAATAGCGGTGCAAATTAATGATCAGGAGGACGCACAAAGACATCTTGTGCCGCAATAAAGTCGTGAAATGCTGCGGAGCGATGGCCTTCAAAACAACCGAAGCTTTTTTAACCATGAACGTTGTTGTAGCCACGTAGGGGTTGTGGTTGATTTTCGTACTGGCAACGCCATGCACAACGAGGCCAGTGCCAGATATCTCCTTGTCATCCCCATTGCTCCCTCCCTCCCGGTGTACCGGTCCCATCGGTGGCCTCAAAATACCTAACTCCCTGAACCATCGCAATATTGCCATCAGTTTTGCTCGCTGGAAGGAAGAGAACGATAATTTTTTGCAAGTGACAGGAACAGAGTGCCTGTCAGCACAGAATCGTCAGGCTAACGCTTCTATGAGTGATGACTAAAGCGTGTACTCGGAACAAGCTTCCCGCATGAGGGTAAGCAGTTCCACTTTAAAGCGATGGTGCTTTCATGACCGGATCAAATTACTCAGTTTCAAACTCTCAGCCCCCGGCTCCTCAGCCCAACATTGCTCAATATGCAGATGTTGCCCCACCGAAGCCGAGTGAGCGGATCGTTGAAAACTCTCTCAACTACGTGACGAAGAAAACACCTCAGCACGAAGCGGTTCTGGGTGAAATCAAGCGCGAGCTCAATTCTTATTTCAGCACAGAAGTCACGGAAAAGGTGGTAGATCACTTCCTCTCCACAAAGCCGCACCTGCCAAAGTCGAGCATTCTTGCCACGCTCCTTCATGTGCCAAGCAAGGCTTCTCAGCAAGCGCAGGAAAAAGTGACTGCACTCTTTGAGGAAGCCCATGCCTATGGCACCAGACTGACGCTGGAAACGTTTTTTGAAGGGGCCGCGATCCCGGATGACCCGAAAAAGGCAGCAGAGGTTCTCACCACTCGTATTGTGGAGCTGGCCAAGAGCGCAGATGCGGATGGTATTTCCAGCATCACCCGGTCGCTGAGCTTTCTTGGTGGTTCAGACAACGCGGTGTTGAAAGAAGCCGTGCCGATTGCGTTGAAGGCAGTTCATTCCACCCTCGTCTATCCAGAAAGTGTGCGGACGCAGAATGCAGCGCAGGGCGGAGACGTTGCGCGCGTGCCGGGCGAAGTGACAACTCATCTGCTCGCACTCCTCAGAAATGAAGCGCAAACCCCGGGTCTGAACCCGACAACTGCTGGCCATCTGGCTGAGGTTGATGGGTATGTGAAGGATCAGGTGTTGGGCCATCGGATCTCTGTGCCGGAAACCCGCGAGTTGTTGACCGCTGTTGCGGATCGCCTCGAGGAGATTGGTCTGACGGGTATTTCTGATGAGACAAAGACGCTGCTTAGCCAGCTGGGCAAGAGTGATAACCCGCCGCTGACGCGCCTGCACGATGCGATCTACTCCCGCGTGCTCGACAGTACCTTTATTGCAGACATGGTCCACGACACACCGCCGTCCGTGATGAACTCTGCCCAACTGGTGAAAGATGGCATTCGCGATGTGATTTCCATCCAGACCCCGCGGGTGCAGAACCAGACGGCCATGACCATGCACCGGATGATGGCGGGTAATGAGCGGTTCTGGATGCCGGAATGCCCGGAACTGATGGAGTTTGTGCAAGGACCGCGCGACGATGCGCTGATGAATCTGGACAAGTTTTTGTCCGCACCAACCCGCAACGGATATGACGCCATTGCAGTTCCCATGCTGGTTGTGAAGTCCACTGTTGCCTTGCATGCATTGCTGACCAAGACAGTGCCTGCAGACCGCCAGCCACTGGTCGTCAACGGCAAGAAGGTCGCTGACTTGCCTGCTTATATCAAGGTTGCGAACAAGGCCTATCAAGGGATCTGCAAGGAAGCCAACCGCACGAATGCACCGGAAGATCCAGGTCTGGCGAGAGAAGACAGACCCAAAGTTGGGCGCACGGATACTCCAAAGAGTGCTCATGCGGGCATTACGCTTGGGTATCAACCCGGCAGTGTTACGTTTGAAGGAGATGCAGACAAGATCCCCAGCACGCATCCGGCGGATGTGAATCTGCCAAAGCTGCAGGAACCGAGTAAGTCTCAGGTGGAAGCGCTGTCTCGCGGCATGCCGTTTGCCTCTGGCGTTTCCGGTTCGACCAACCTGAACCTGCATTTTCTGCATTATCTGAGGCACACCTCCCCTAACCCGGACCAGGTCCCGGATTCGAAAGACTACATGGTCGCGAACACCATGTTCCTGAACTATGACGGCGGTCACTCAATCCACGAGGCACTTTGGGTCGGGCAGGAGTTGGACGGTACGCTGGGGCTGGATCTCGGTCTGGCACAAGCGAAGCCAGATGGAACACAGATCGACTCGTCAAGCTATGTCTCCGACCTCAATGACTTCATCGGCCTCTACGATGGCACGGAGACTGGCGATGCTTTGGCACGAGCCAAGGACAACGCCTTTGATGCGACGCTGGATTACTTTGATGAGCACAGCTACGCAGCTGGGAAACCCGTGGGCGAAGCCTGAGCCTCAAGCCATATTGAGAATAGAACATGAAACACGCTGAAACACTTATTGCCGAGCTTGGCGAGAAAATCGGGCTGCCAAACCTTCAACTGGACGAGGAAGGGCTTTGCTCTTTTGACGTTGAGGAGGAGTTTATGCTCACTTTGGGCGCGAACAATCAGGATGAGGTGATCCTGTTCGCCCTGCTGCCTGACATTCAGAAAGACAAACGCGAGGCAGGGTATCGGTTGTTGCTGCAAGCCAACCTGCTGGGCAAAGGTACTGGAGATGCGGTGCTTGCCATGACGGAAGGCGACAACCAGCCAGCGCTGAACTCAAGGTTCTCCGCCAAGAGCCTTGGTGTGACGCAGCTTGAAGAGAAGCTGGATACATTCATCAAGCTCGTTAAACTGTGGCGCGTGACTATCGAGTCCCTCAATACCTCGCAAAATGAGGGGGCAACACAGCTTCATCCTTCAAACGATGAATGGCTTCGTGCATAAACTTGAGCGCTTGCCATCCAGTTGGGCTGTCTTCAGCCAGCCCAACAGTCCTTTAGCCCTCTAAACCACTGCTCTGGACAGTGCTTGCTCCGTGATCTGGGTGCAGATGCGTTCGGCGATAAGGGGGGCGAGGATGACGCCGGGGTGGCTGCCTGCGACGAAGGCGTTGGAAAAGCCGTTGATGGGACGGGCCAGAGGTTCAGCTGAATGGCTGGCGGGGCGCTGGCCAACATGAATGGACAGCAGCTCCACCTGACCGGTGTTGGTGAAGGTGTCTTTGACGGCTTGCACTATCCGCGCGCCAATACGCTCCAGCTCGGCGGGATCATCCGTTTCCGGCGGATTTTCAGCCAGAGCGAAGTTGCCAAAACCCAGGCTGCGCATCTCGATATCCGGCGTTTGCAGCACAGGGGTGAAGTCCGGCAGTTCTGCGCTGAGCTCAATGTAGGTGGACGGCGAGGTGTAAAGGCCATGTTTCGGCTCATACGGAGCGATCAGGCTGCCATTGCCGCCACCGGTCGCCAGTACGGTGAAATCACTGGCAAAGACCTCATCATTCATGCGGATTCCGTTGCAATGATGGTCGGTGACATCCAATGCACTCATTGAGCTGTTCAGCACCACGTCGCCGCCCAGTCGGATCAAGACATCAACCAGCTTTTCGATGACTTTAGGTGGATACCAGCTGACATCTTCTTCTGAATGGGCTGCAAACTCCGGCGGGTTTGTGAGCGCGGGCAAATGCTCCTGAAACTCTTGCCTGCTCATCACGCGTGTTCGGGTGCCTGCCTGCCGTTGACGGTCAATCACGGCTTGCGTTTCTTCCGGAGTTGCGCGCCAAACAATGGCGCCGCCTTCCGCATCAAACAGCGTGCCGTCAAATTCGGCGTTCAAAGCTTTGTAACGCTGCATGCCATCGGTCAGTAACGGGAACAAATCTGGATGCTTAATCGGATCATTGGCGATGTGGCCAATCCAGCCAAAGGAGGTGCGGGAGACATCTCCGCCCACACAGTAGTTTGCATCAAACAGGGTGACTTTGAAACCTTGACGTACGAGTTTATACGCAATCATGGCTCCGGTAATCCCGGCCCCGATCACGTTAACGCTTAAATTCTGCATAGATGCCTCAGTTCAAAGAAAAAGATACCGGCCAGCGACAAACATCGCTGAGCAGCTGAAGAATTCAAAGGAATGGCTATGCGCAGACCCTAACGAACCCTCCTGTTCGGTGAAACCGGCATCCTGAAAAATAAGAGGGTAGTGATATATTTGTCGCGACTAATATAGGCAGCATAGTGATTTTGGTTACGGGTCGGTGTCGCGAGTAAAACAATGCCTTTAACTTATCGAAAGATATTTTGGGGGAAGCGGAGCATGTTGAGCAGGGATTCGGAACCGGGCCAAGGGTCCTGTCTGAGGCTAAGACGATACTCGGAAACTAACTTTTGAGCGAATAAGTCTAAAGCGATAGTTCTAAAGTAGCTCGAAGTGCACTCTAGGAGAGATTTGCAACAAAGCCCGATCCCAGCAACACGGTTTTCATCCTGTGAGCATAGCTGTGTAGCATTTGCAGCGTGTGATCCGGATCAGTCCGCAAATGATTTAGGAAGGTATCTTTCGGCAGCACCATCGTTTGTAGATGAGATCTTGCGATCACATCTACAGACTGAGTATCATCCGTCAAAAGGGCTAATTCGCCAAGAACCTGACCTTCGCCCAAGACGGCTAGAACAGCGCCGGATTCAGCATGGCGCACTTCTGCTTCGCCTTCAATAATCACAAAAGCCGAGTTTCCCTTTACACCAGCCTGCAACACAGTTTCGCCGGCGTTGAACAGCATGTACTCGTAGGATTGCAGGAAATTATAAAGTTGGGTGCGTTTCGCAAATGTTAGAAAACTGTCTGCCAAGTCTCTCATATCCAGCATCATAGGGATAAAATTCCCCCCCAAGTGCGGATCATACCGCAAGTCGCCAACAGGTTTGAAACCGACGCGACCTAAAAGTTTGCCGATAGCCGGGTTCGTTGGCGCGATGACATGCGTAATGTCGTTTGAAACGGCGAAATAAGCCGATAACGAAATTAGGTGAAGTGCAATACCTAGCGAGCGCTGTGCTTCACGAACACAGAACATGCCCACACTCATCATATTGACGTTCTCTTTTGGCAGATGCTGACGAAAATCGTAATAGTCATCCGCAGGCACCCCCGCAGAGGAATCGACGTTAATCCTTAGCGCACCAACAATCCTGTCGTCTCGTGTCGCCAATATGTTTCGCGTTGTCGATAACGTGTCGAACCTGTCAACAACCCTCTGGTCCGTGGTTGGTTGAAACAATTTTTCTTGCAAACAGAACACGTCATACCGCAACTTCAGAATGCTATCGATCTGTACTGGATCTGTTGCGATGTTCAACCGGATTGGCATGATGCCTCGATCTCAACGCGAGTGCTGTTAACTTGTGCCTGGGCCAAGCATTCCCCACGATGCAACATTGTTGGCGTGGTGTTGGGGAGATAACGATCCTTCAGCTTGGGCCCCTCGGCCACATCCAGCAAAACATATCCTTGCTCGTTGATGAAACCGGCTAAATCCGTGCGCCGAATGGTCCAACTCACTGGTTCACCTTTCATTCGCAGATAGAGGCGCAACAAAGGGCCGCAATTGTTCTCGGGATCGGAGAAAGGGGTAACACTGCTGAATACGATCCGCGTCTTTTGGCCCAGTTCCCTGAGTCCTGAAAAGAGTGCTTTCACATCTGAAACCGGCAAGTACATGAGCACGCCTTCACAGATGAAAACAGCAGGTTTGGCGGCGTCATAGGACTCATGAGAAAGTAACGCTTCCTTAGCGCTGGTCTTTTTGAAATCTACTTCAATCAGATGAAGGTTGTCGGCCACTTGGCCATCTAAAGCCATTTGCTTGTGAGCACTGGTCGCCGGATGATCCAATTCAAAAAAAGTAACCTTGGGAAACTGCGAATGCAGTTCATAGGCAAGCGTATCAAAACCTGCGCCAAGGATTGCGACCGTGCTGTAGCCCTCGGAGAGTGCATTTTCGACAGCGTCGCGTATATACTTCTTACGTAACCCGTAATGAGTTGAAATACCGGGTAATGTCAGCCTTTCCATAAATGGAACGAGTGCACGAAACCAACGACTGTTGAGCTGCTTCAGTCGTTTTCTGCCTTCGTCAGAGCCGCCCAAGAGGGTTTTGCCTGCTTTAAGAGCCTTTGCAGTGACAAGATGTCGATACTCTGGTTTTTCTGCAATCAACAACAAGCCTTGCAACACTGTGTAAGCGGTTGAACTTGCAACTCTGTCTTTCATTCTTGCTCCATAAACTTGCGCCTTGATTGACTAAGCACGCGGTCAAATCAGGGAACCCTGAGCAGGTATTTCTCAAGTAGGGTTGTCATTTGGCGATTGTTATCGACGTTGCCACAGGTCTTAAGTGTCCAGATTGGGTCGGCGCGTTGTTTTGGTCTAAGCGCAATTGCCCGCAGCTTGCGATTTCTAGCGGTGCGTGGGATTGCAGAGGCTCTGCCCCGGTGAAGGCCGAAACGCGATCAGAACTGCAGAGCAAGGTTCGCCTTAAGCCCCTAATCGGTGAAGTTGGATCCGAAACAGCCATTGCAGTTCAGGCCGAAGGCCGCATCCGCCCTAATGACCGATTGCCGAGCCGAGATCGATCCAGTATTGGGCACGCAGTCCGAGGGGGGGGGCGAAGATGTCGTCTAGATCCTGTCCGTTGGCCGTCAGCTTCAGAATGCCGTCAATGAAACTGGGGTAATCATAGCCGTCGAAAATACCAAAGCAGGTAGGATCGCTGATCCTAAGCAGATGCGATATGAATTATGGCTCACGATTAAATCCCCCTCAATCGCGATGGAAGCTACTTTATCGACGATGTTGCCACAACAATCATTTTTTTAGACACTTATAGCAAAAAGCTATAGGTGCTTCGGAACCGGCATCCTGAAAAGTAAAAGGGTAGTGATATATTCACCGCGACTAATACAGGTGGTGAGTGTTATTTTCTAACTGCTTGATGCAGCTATGAAAATATGTGCTTATAGCGTTTCTGGCCACCATGTTTTCTGATCTTTCGTGAAATATACCTTGATAATTTCACGGTGATTGGTGAAAATATCGGAAAATATTTCACGGAATGGCGGTGCATGACCATTACAAGCACATTGGGAGAAGATCTGAAGGCGCTTCGCATTGCGCGCGGTTTGACGCTGGAAGATCTGGCAAAACAACTGGGTCGCTCGGTCGGCTGGCTCTCTCAGGTGGAGCGGGATAAATCTACGCCGCGCCATACGGACCTGCAGCAGTTTGCCGAGGTGTTTGGTGTTCAGCTCTCCCTGTTTTTCGGCAATGCAGATGCACCGGAAAATGAGAGAGGTCGTGTAGTGCGGGATGGCAACCGCCGCGTGATTGGGGAGCGGGATAAGGGCCTGCTTGAAACTCTGGTGTCACCAGACCTGACCGACAGCTTCGAGATGATCCACTCCACCTTTCAACCTGGCTCTCACCGCAGCGCGGCGATTACGCGCCCTACGCAGGAGGTGGCCTACATGGTCTCGGGCAAGCTGGATGTGTGGATTGGGGAAGAGATGTTCACGGTGGAGGCAGGCGACAGTTTCCGCATCAAGGAGGCGTCTTACCGCTGGTCCAACCCATATGCTGAACCTGCCATTGCGATTTGGGTGATCTCACCGCCGGTTTATTAGGGCGTCCGCTCAAAGAAATATTTGCAGATAAGAATGATACCCGTCTCACAGAGAAAAGCGGGAGAGGACTACATGACGAACGAATAAATTTTGGAGGAGGTGCGCATGTCTATCCCAACCATCGCGCGGGTTGTCATTATCGGCGGCGGCGTTGTTGGCGTTTCTACGCTATACCATCTGGCAAAGCTGGGCTGGAGCGACTGTGTGCTTCTGGAAAAGAATGAGCTGACGGCAGGCTCCACGTGGCATGCAGCGGGCAACTGTCCCAACTTTGCCACCAGCTATGCGGTGATGAACATGCAGCGTTACGGTTTGGAGCTGTATCGCGGTCTGGCTGACGAGGTGGACTACCCCATCAACTATCATGTCACCGGCGCGATCCGGCTGGCACACAGCCACAACCGGATGATGGAGTTTGAGCATGTGGCCGCCATGGCTGAGCACATGGGCCTGACCATGGATATGTGCACGCCAGACCAGCTGCAAAAACACTTCCCCTTTATGGAAACGCACGATCTGGAGGGCGGCCTTTGGGATCCGCTGGACGGCGATATTGATCCGGCGCAGGTGACACAGGCGCTGGCGAAAGGTGCGCGGGAGCTGGGTGCCCGCATCCTGCGATTTACACCAGCCACAGGCGTGCGCCGCGAAGGCAGAGAATGGATTGTCTGTACTGAGACAGGTGAAATCCGCTGCGAATATGTGGTGAATGCAGCGGGCTATTATGCTGCTCGCGTGGGCGAATGGTTTGAGCCGTATGGCGGGCGCAGTGTGCCCTCCGTTACCATGAGCCATCAGTATTTCATGACAGAGGCTGCTCCAGAGGTGGAGGCATGGACCAAGGCACAGGGCCGCAAGCTGCCCATGCTGCGTGATCCCGATACCTCCTATTACCTGCGGCAGGAAACGGGTGGGTTCAACCTTGGCCCCTATGAGCGAGCCTGCCGGACGGCTTGGACCTCATCGGATGACCCGATGCCGGATGACTTCAGTTTCCAGCTCTACCCCGATGATCTGGAACGGCTTGAGTTTTACATTGAAGACGCGATGGCCCGCGTGCCCTTGCTCGGAACGCAAGGGGTGAAACGCAACATCAACGGGCCTATTCCCTACGCACCTGATGGCCTGCCCATGATTGGCCCCATGCCCGGCGTGCCCAATGCGTTTGAGGCACACTCCTTCACCTTTGGCATCGCGCAGGGCGGTGGCGCTGGCAAGGTGGCCGCAGAATGGATTGTGCACGGCCAGACCGAGTGGGATATGTGGGCTGTCGATCCAAGACGCTACACCGATTACACAGACCAGCAGTACTGCATCGATAAGGCGAAAGAAGTCTACGGCCACGAGTACGCCATGCACTTTCCCCATCACGAATGGCCAGCGGGCCGCGACCGCAAACTCTCACCCAACCACACCAAACTGTTGGAGCTAGGCGGACAGATGGGGGCCTACAACGGCTGGGAGCGGGCCAACTGGATCGCGAAAACAGGAGACGACACCAGCGAGGACGCCACACAGACATGGACCCGCTCCGGCCCATGGGAACAGCGGGTGCGAGAAGAATGCGAGGCCGTGCGTGACTATGTTGGCGTGCTGGACCTCCCCGGCTTCTCGCGGTTCAAACTCTCGGGTACAGGCGCCGCTGACTGGCTGCGAGGGCAGATCGCCGGAGGTCTCCCCAAAGTTGGCCGCATGACCCTTGGCTACTTCCCCGATAATCGTGGCCGCGTCCTGACGGAAATGTCGATCCTGCGTCATGGCGCAGAGGAGTTCACGCTGATCACCGCCGCGTTGGCCCAGTGGCATGACTTTGAGCTGCTGAAAGCCCGCCTGCCAGAGGGATTGGGTCTGGAAGACCAGACAACGGACGCAACAACACTGATCGTCACCGGCCCAAAGGCCCGTCAGCTGCTTGCTCCCATGCTCAAAGCGGACCTTTCTCTCAGTTGGTTGAGCCTGCAACAGGCCACCATTCTTGGTAAGGCTGTGATGTTGGTGCGCGTCTCTTTTGCAGGTGAGCTGGGCTGGGAAATCCATGCGAGCAATGAGGATATGCCTGCGATTTATGAGGCGATCCTGACAGCCGACGCCAAACCGTTTGGCATGTATGCGCTCAATGCCTTGCGGTTGGAGAAAGGCTATCGCAGTTGGAAGGGGGATCTCTCGACCGATTACAGCGTGCTGGAAGCGGGGCTGGGCAGGTTCGCAAAGCTTGATAAACCTCAAGGTTTTCCCGGTAAGGCCGCATTGTTGAAAGAGCAGGCGGAAGGCGTGAGGCGTCGCTTTGTGACGATGATTGTGGAGGCTGAAGAGTGTGATGCCCCTTACATGTCCACCATTTGGCTTGGGGATCAGATGGTCGGGGAAGTTACTTCTGGCGGGTGGGGTTACCGCGTCAATGCTTCCATCGCGCTTGGTGTTGTACGGGCTGATCTGGCAAAACCGGGAACGGAGCTGACCATCAAAATCTACGGCAAGCCTTACAAGGCAATCATACAGTCGGATGAACCACTTTGGGACCCGGAGAATGAGCGCCTCAAAGATCAAGGCACGCCTGAGAGTGTCGTTTTGGAAGGGCACGCGTTGTAACACCCGTTCATCTGACATGTTCTGCGGCATCCATATCTCTCCTGCTCCACACGACTGAAGCAGAAAAATATGGATGCCGTAATAGTTGGGTGTGCGATCTATACTTATAATTCTCCAAGCTTATGCATTGATTAATCTCTATTTGCATTTGTGTGTACTTCGTATCGTGACATAATATAGCATTGCGTGATGAGTTTAGTGGTTGTATTTGCGTGTTGACATCTAAGTAGTCAGTCATATTTAATTGTATGTCAGACATGGATAGGCTCGTCTTATCTTTCTGCTCTTTTGATGAGGCTGACGCGCGATGGTATCGACATACACTCAGGATCTGCGAGACCAGATCACAGAGGAACTGGCTCGGCAGTTGTTTTCTGCTGAGCTCAAGCCCGGTGACTTTCTGCCCAAGGAACTTGAGCTCACGGACCAGTTTGGTGTGAGCCGCGCCACCATGCGCAGCGCTCTGGCAACCTTCACCAATCACGGCATCATTGAGCGCATTTCCGGCTTTGGCACACGCGTCAAAGACTATCAGGAATGGAACATCCTCTCCCCGCAAGTGGCCACGTGGATCGCGCAGTATGGCGGCAACACACTGATCTTTGCCCGGGAGATCTTCCGGTTCCGCACGTCTGTTGAACCGTTCATCGCCATGGAAGCCGCCCGCCGGGCCACGGCAAAGGATCTTATGAAGATAGAAGCGGCTTGGAATGGCATGTATGCGGCCATGCAGAAGGATGATCTGACCTATCGCGGCAAGCACTTCCAGCAGTATGACATTCAGTTTCATGAGGCGATCTATCAGGCAACTCATAATCTGGTTTGGGTGCAGATTGGGCGCAGCACCATGCCAGCGGTGTTTGTCCTGATCAAGAAAACCACGGAAGCTGCCAGCGAACTTAGTGACAGTCTGGAACGCCACCGCCACCTTTTGGAAGCCATTCGTTTGCGGGATGCGGAGGCGGCTCGAAAAGCGTCTGTCCGCATCATTGACCGCGCGGCCTATGATCTTGATCTGGATGAACTGAACGAAGAGATCCGCGAGAACTCATTGGCCAACGTCGTGATGCAAAATGAGCGTGACCGCCTTGCCTCTGACTGAGCTGCCATCCCCTCTCCCCAACTCCTTTCTCCGAGACACGACATGAAAATCACTGGCATCGAAACCATCAATATCAAAGAATTTCGCAATGTAACCTGGGTGCGCGTGCATACGGATGCGGGCAGCTTTGGTCTGGGCGAGACCTTTTATGGCTCAGACGCGGTTTGCGGGTTCATTCACGAAACACTGGGAAATGAGCTGATTGGCCGTGATCCAACCCAGATTGATGCCATCTCCCGCCTGCTGCTCAACCCCATCTGCGGTTTCAACTCTACGGGTGCGGAAATGCGAGCCGCCTCTGCCATTGATATTGCCCTATGGGATCTTGCAGGCAAAACCCTTGGCGTGCCGGTGCATCAGCTACTGGGTGGCAGAAGCCGCGACAAGATCCGCGCTTACAACACCTGCGCAGGTTACGAGTACGTGAAGGACAAGCAGGTCAACACAACAGAAGACTGGAGCACGGATTCTGTCGCTCAAGGCCCCTACGAGGATCTGGAGGCCTTTCTCTCTGACGCGGGCACTCTGGCGAAAAGCCTGCTGGATATGGGATTCCGCGGCATGAAAATCTGGCCGTTTGACCAGTTCGCTGTCAAAACCAACGGCACATACATCTCGCCGGAAGATCTGGAGGCTTGCTTGCGCCCCTTCAAACAGATCCGTGAGGCGGTTGGTGATGCTATGGACATCCATGTGGAGCTTCACAGTGTCTGGAACCTGCCAATGGCAGAAAAGATCGCCCGTGCGCTGAAGCCTTACAACGTGTTCTGGCTGGAAGACCCGATCAAGATGACCAACGTGGACGCACTGGCAGAATACGCCCGCCGTGCTGACACATGGGTCACCGCCAGCGAGAACCTTGCCACCCGTTGGTCTTTCCGTGAGCTGTTTGAAAAGCGCGCCACGGATGTTTGCATGCTGGACATTGGCTGGTGCGGCGGCCTGACGGAAGCCAAGAAGATCGCCACCATGGCGGAAACCTACGAGCTGCCTGTCGCGCCACATGATTGCACCGGGCCAGGCCTGCTGACTGCTGCCGTGCACCTTTCTATCAACCTGCCCAATGCGCTGGTTCAGGAGATGGTGCGGGCATTCTACTTCGGCTGGTACAGCGAATTGATGGAAGGGCTTCCCGTTTTCGAAAACGGCTACCTGCTTGCCCCCACCGCACCGGGCCTTGGTATCTCGCTCTCACCAAAGGTCTTTGAGCGCAGCGATGCAACAATCCGGATGACGGGGTCAAAGAACAGTTAGACGGCGCAAAGCGCCATTGCGGACGCCCGCTGGATAGGAATTCTATTCTGCGGGCGGTCACCCGTTGTGCATGTTACTCGTTGACTTCCTGAAGTGGTTTCTCGCCCACTGCAATTTCAGGAATGGTATCTGCCAGTAATTTCCCAGCCACTGCAATATTCTCATAGGAATGTTCCTCGAGATGAATCACGAGGTGGTCTTTAGCTAAACCCGTTGTGGTGCAAAATGCTTCAGTTAAGGCTGCAACACATGCAACTTTCTTTTCACGACTAAGATGAGGGGAATAAACAACAATATGAGGCACTGCTCGCTCTCCTTATAATCAAGGCACTTTGAAGTATAAGGCAGCCTGTTTTAAAGTGCTACAGAAGCACGCTTGGGAATATGTCTTGGGCAATCCCACTCAAGTGCTTTTGTTTTAATAGTAATCGCGCGCTCAGGATCAGCCTTATAGTTTTCAGGCATGAGATCCATGACAAACTCCCGGTCTTCCTCCAGGGAGGTAATCTGCGCCTCACCCCAAATTTTGAGCCTCTGCTGTGTTTCATAGTCCACCAGTATGAGAGATACGCGGGCGTTGTGAGAGATGTTTCCTGCACTGAGATATTGCCGGTTGCCGCGATAATCGGCATACGCAAAATGCTGGTCATCCAGCACCTTCAAAAAACCTCTTGGCCCGCCTTTAAACTGCACATACGGCCAGCCAGTTTGCGAGAGTGTTGAGAGGTAGAACCCGTCCATACGGCTGATGAATGCGGCGTGGTCTGGTTCAATCTGATGACCCGTCAACTCCTCCCCTTCCAGCAATGTAGCGTAGGCTGCTTTGGTGCCATAGTGGTCCTGAAAAGATTGAGCAGCAGGCGTAAGGGCAATCTGGGCAAAGGCTTTGGGCATGAAAACTCCCGAGATATCTGATGAATATCTCTGAATATGGGAGCTACAACAGAAAATGCGACGGTCCTTTGGGTAGAAGGAGCCGTCGCATTGCTCTGGGGGGAGCGGGAGGAACTGGGATAGGTCCGCAGTGTTCTGAAAAGGCCAAGTCGATGGGGCCGTGCTTGGCACTCTAAGCGGATGGACGCATTCCTCCGGTGGAGCTCGTTATAAGTTCATTTCGGACAGACCCGGGTGGTGATCCGGACGGCGGCCAAAGGGCCAGGCAAACAGGCGTTCGTTTTCGTTGATCTCTGT
Organism: Pseudovibrio sp. Ad26; assembly: GCF_001623285.1. Taxonomy (NCBI): domain Bacteria; kingdom Pseudomonadati; phylum Pseudomonadota; class Alphaproteobacteria; order Hyphomicrobiales; family Stappiaceae; genus Pseudovibrio; species Pseudovibrio sp. Ad26. Next base: position 274,008 of record NZ_LMCE01000050.1, on the reverse strand, counting down.
ATCGGTGATGCAGGTGATCCGTTTTTTCATTAAGCCGCTGTCGTTAAACTCCCAGTTCTCATTGCCACAGGAGCGGAACCACTTGTTGTGTATGGTACGCCATTCACTGACAATGCGAATTGAGAAACGGTTTTGGTTGAAACTCCAGAGCTCTTTGATGTGGCGGTAGTGAAGCTGGGTCTTCCATTTGGCGGACAGGAAACCCATGATCTGTGGCCGACCTTCGATCGTCTGGTTCCGGTCATGCCACAGGCAATCACGGGACAGGTTTCGGATAACAATTGTCGGACAGCGTGAGTTCCACGCATCTTCCGCAGCTCTTACCTTTGCGAGTGCCGCATCTTCAGTCAGGGGGCGCATAGATAAATTGAGCATATTGTTACCTCTTATTGTTTACTGATCGGTACAGTTGCTGATTGCTAAGGTGTACCGATCTGTTCATTTGGTCAATTCACCAAATTGCGAGGTGTGTGATGCCCGTCACGTAAACTGGCAAAGCTCTTTGATTTTGCGGCTAAAATGAATTCCCTTGTTCGGCCATATTTATTTCGTTATATGTACTGATCAGTAAACCCAGAGGTTGGTATGCGCAAAAATAAACGAGATGAACTCGTACAACAGGCGATGGAAACCTTCTACAGAAACGGATTTCACGCAACGGGCATGGATATGCTGGTGGCGGAATCTGGTATCTCCAAAACCTCCATGTACAAGCATTTCAAAAGCAAGGATGAGCTGATCCTTGCTGCGCTGAAACTGCGTGAAGAGCAGTTTCACAGCTGGTCTGCACAACGGGTTGCTGAGTTGGCGAGCGAACCCAGAGATCAGTTGCTGGCGCTGTTTGATGTGTTGGATGAATGGTTCAAAGAAGACACTTTCAAGAGCTGCATGTTCATCAAAGCAAGCTCGGAGTATCCGGAACCTGACCACCCTATTCACCAGCAAACTGTTGAGCAGCGAAACGCCATGTACAAGGGTGTGCTGACACTGGTTGAAGCAGCTGCTCTGAAAAACCCGGAAGCGTTGGCACGCCAACTGGTTATGCTGCAGGAAGGTGCGATCATCACCGCGCATTTTGGCAATAGCACGGACCCGGCAGGCGAAGCGAAACAAGCTGCCAAAGCCTTGATTGACGCTGCTTCCTGACAATCCCAATTCGCGAAACGTAGTCGTCTCCTCCCAAGGCGTAGAACATGGTTTGAGCACGCCGCGGTCTCCAGCGTGCGGCCTTTCATCTGTAAATCTTACTCTGCGGAAAATATTTGCGTATACATATGAATATGTTTAGCGTGGTCTCTGTGAGATCTCACGGGACGGTTGATCTCGCGTTTTAAAAACGTCCACTTTCTGGGAGGGAGAAAGAGGGATGCTGACCAAAAGCATATTGGAAGACCTTGGCACAAAACTGATTACTGGAGATGTGGAAGTGATTGACCTATCGGGTCGATTAGGGCCCGAAACTCCCATTTTACAGCTGCCGCCAGACTTTGCTAAAAACACGCCGAAAGTGGAGATTCATAAGATCTCCGAGTATGATGAGGACGGCCCGTTCTTTGCGTGGAACTGGATGAAACTGGGCGAACATTCCGGCACGCACTTTGATGCTCCACACCATTGGATCACCGGAAAAGACTATGCAGATGGATATACCGATACCATCTCACCGCAGAATTTTGTGGCGCCTGTCAACGTGATTGATTGCTCTGCCGAGACTGCCGCGAACCCGGATTTCCTGCTGACTGCTGACCGCGTGAAAGAATGGGAAGCTGAGCATGGATCGATCAATGCTGGTGAATGGGTTGTCATGCGCAGCGACTGGTATCACCGCAACACGGATGAAGCGAAGTTTCTCAATGTAGATGAGAATGGACCGCACTCACCGGGGCCAACCGTTGATTGCATTGAGTATATCCTGTCCAAAGGGATTCTTGGTTGGGGCAATGAGTGCATCGGCACGGATGCTGGTTGCGCCGGAGGAATGGAACCACCCTATCCTGCGCACAATCTGCTGCACGCTGCCAACCGCTACGGGCTCGCCAGCCTCGCTAATCTGGACAAGCTACCACCCAAAGGCGCCATCCTGATTGCGGCTCCACTCAAGATCGCCGATGGAACCGGCAGCCCCATTCGCGCACTCGCACTGGTTTCTGCGAGCTAGCGAAATACTATGAAACGCGCTGATTGGCGGTGGCTTGTGAGCTGCCGCCGATCAAATGTGTTTTCTCAGGGGCTCTGAAGTTGATAGTCTCACCTTGTTTGCTGGCTTACTTTACCTGTTTGGGGTTTATGGCACTATCAACACAATAGCCACGCTATTTGGATACAAAGGCGAAGCTGTTGCCTTAAGCAAATCTATATTTGCTCTTTGGCCGTCTGATGAAGAGGTATGCCGTATGAAGGCTGGAACTACCTCTAAGTTGTACGCTCTCTGCTCAACACTGATCAGACATTCAATTGCAAATGCGCTACTGACACATTACGCAGATATCTCTTCGGAGCAAGACAACTCTTTGTAGGCTTCAATAATTGAAGGGCTATATCCGAAAATTCCGGCTCTTTTGGCAAATGCGATAATATCTACCGTCAAAGCACTGGATAGGACGTTTGAGAACTGTTCGTGAAGATAACAAGCAGCAAGTCCCCAAATAGCGTTAGGTGGTATCTGCAAAAAGAACAAGTTGAAGTAAAACTGACGTCCTTCTTCTTCAGTGTCGAATCCGAAAGACGCATAATTTGCCTCAATAATGAACTCAATTACGAGGGATGAATGCCAAGCATAGTTGGAGAAAGTGCTTTGGTGTGATGTGTAAAATCCCGTCCACTCGTAGCCAACTGTTTTGCTTTGTACCTGATGATTGTAATTTTCAAGGGTGACTTCAAAGGCAATCGCACCTTTGTTGTGAAATTTGCTCTTTGGATTACCTTCAGTAGCTACTTCAAGCACTTCTGTGTTTTTTCGCAAGAGCTCAAACAGATTGCTTTCGAATGCTTGTTTTCGATTAACCCTATTTTGCTCCTCTAATGCCTCTCGCTGCTCATCTAGCATAGTCTTGGTGCGAGTTGCCTCATGACGAGCGATATTCAGTTCATCCCGCGCTACGTTCAATGTCACTTGCTGTTGCAAAATTCCATAGACAAGACCAGTCAGAGCCAACCCTGAAAATAAAGCATTGACGGCTCCAAACTGGTCGCCAAAAGTCCCTCGTTCTCTTACTAGTTGCATCTCTGGAAGCCCAGGAACAGATAGTTCCAGATAAGGTAAATATAGGTTTCCTACCCATGCCAACAAAACCACCGACCCAGCGAAGAAGAGCCACCAGATTGATATCCCTTTGTGTTCAAAAACTCCGTCATGAGTTTTCGTATCGGTTACCATGTTACCTGTTACGCCAGCACCTACTTCTGAACTCATCATTCTAATTCCATAAACAATCTGAAGTTGAGTAACGTGACTCCGCTATGCGTCAAAAACCATTGGGGGCAGAAACTCTATGCGATAGTATTCCACACTGAGGCGGTACGTCCATTGCCATGATTGAACACGATGATGGGATGTCCCTTTCTTTAATTTCCAGCGATAGTGGATAGAAATGCTTTGCCTACGCGTTTGTAGATGAAAGCAGGGTAGCGAACAATGCGCTGACCACGCTGGAGAAATTTAGCTGAAGGTGTGACATGGGAAGGATTTTCCGAAAGCAAAAGAACTATGAGCAATACGGCCATAACATCGCATTTTCCGGGTTGTTTCAATGGTGTTTTGAAGGCTTGATACGAAGAGCGCGCTTGCCATTCTCCAACGCGGATCCTTGAATATAGTTGATAAGCTATATTGTAATGTTGCTATATAGCTTGCTGCCTATATGTTATTTACATGAGCTTGATTGAAATCCTTAAAACTCTCGCCAATGAGAACAGGTTGACCATTCTGGAGTGGCTTCAGGACCCTGAGGCGCATTTTCCGCCGCAGAAGCATGGCGACCTGATTGAGTATGGGGTTTGTCTGGGAGCAATCGCTCGAAAACTCGGCATTTCTCAGCCCGCAGCAACCAACCATATGAAGGTGCTGGTGAATGCCGGTCTGGTGACGCTCACGCGCAACAGCAACTGGGTGTATTTCCGCGTAAACAAGGAGACTGTTTCTCTCTTTCTGGATGATCTTCAAACCAAGATCGCCCCATAAAAATAACTCGCCGACGCAACCTGCAAGCTGATCCTCCGAGGCTGATGGCCTTCTCCCACCTCCCCTGATCTTCAGCGGATTGCTCTTGTGCCGCGAGCCCTACTATTCGTTCCTCATCCAATTATGACTGGAATACAGAGTGAAAAGCTCCGTTTTTGTGTTCTTTGGCTCCATGTTTGGTTCTCGTTTAGGAGACCAACTGCTGCTTTTCGTCGTTCCTCTTGTTGTCTTCCAAACCACTGGCAGTGTGTCGCTTTCCGGCCTTGCCTTTGCGGCTGAAACGCTGCCGCGCATTCTGTGCTTTCCCGTCTGCGGAATTCTGGCAGACCGTTTTTCTCCCGTCACATTGATCCGCATTTCTCAGGCAGGCCGCTCACTGGTCTGTGCCCTTGGCCTTGTTGGCCAATATTTTATGCCCCATGTGGGCTGGATTGTTGCCATTGCGGCCCTTTCAGGCGTGCTCACGACACAAGGGTTCATGGCTCGCGAAGTGATGCTGCCGCAAATCTTCAAAGACGTGACCTTCACCAAAGTGCAGTCCTACGCGCAAAGTGTTGACCAGATTTGCATCGTGTTGGGGCCGGTTATTGCCGCGGCTCTGTTCAACGTGTTCGGCTGGGAAATTGTCGTGGTCATGTCAGGTGCACTGTTTGTCAGTGCCGATGCGCTCATCTCCATCTGGCGCCGTCTCAGTGACGTGGAGTTGAAAGAGGCCAAGCCGCTGGATGGGCATTGGACCAAGCCATTCCGCATTGCGCTCAACCATCTGTTTTACCTGCCGGGGCTGAAGCGCATTGTGGCGCTCACAGCTCTGGTCAATCTGGTCTTCGGTGTCACACTGGCAACCTCCGCCAGTATGGTCACCGGCCTTTATGAGCAGTCCGAGGAATTCTACGCGCTGCTGCAATCCGTTGGGGCGATTGTCACCTTTGCGGTTTTGCTGGTTACAGGTGCGAGCCGCCTGAAGCTGACCCACATCGGCATCATCTCATACAGCGGGTTGGTTGTTGGTGGTGTGATCACAGGGTTCACGAGCAACTACTGGATTTACCTGTTGGGGTACTGCGTGATCCTTGGCTTTGACAGCATGTTTAACGTCTACATCCGCAGTGCACGGCAGAAGATTATTCCGCCGGAAGATTACGGTAAGACGGTTGGTGTGATCATCCTGTTCAACAACTTCACTCTGCCACTCTCCGGCTTGTTTGTTGGTCTGGTTACTTCCGTTGAATATACAGGATGGCTGGTGCTTGCCCTCACTGCGTTCATTGCGTGTGCGGGACTGGCACTCAGCCTTGTTGGCGACTCTGTGCAGCAAGCAAAGGTTAGCGAAACACAATAGGCTCCCGCCAAACAGTCAGGCCACGCCCCCTGAATTGCCATGGGGTGTGGCGGTTTCTTTGGCTGGCGTAACCACTTCACCATGCAGTGTCCCTATGATGTCTGAAGTGTTTCTCATCGAGAGCGCAGGGGATCAAAGGCACATGCAAGGGTGAGATCTTATGCCAGCTGACTCCAGTTTGCCTGACCAACCGGAAAGCCCTGGTCCGTTCTTCTCCAAGTGGATGAAAGAGGGTCGGGAGATCATTCCCGGCCTCATCATTGCAACAGTGATCGCCATTGCCGCGCGTTACATCTCCGAACATCAGGGCGGACCGGTCATGCTCTATGCCCTGTTGATCGGCATGGCGGTGCATTCCATTTATGAGGACGGCAACTGTCAGGTTGGTCTGAGCTTTGCCGCCAAGAAGGTGTTGCGTCTGGGCGTGATCCTTCTCGGACTGCGTGTCTCCTTTGCACAAATCCTTGAGCTAGGTTGGCAAACGCTGGCTCTGGTAATCCTCTCGGTGCTGGCCATGCTGTTTGTTGGGCTTGTGGTGGCGCGCCTGCTGGGCCGCTCCGCCAGTTTTGGGTTGTTGACCGGCGGCGCTGTCGGCATTTGCGGAGCGTCGGCAGCGCTGGCGATTTCCTCCGTCTTGCCAACCTCCAAGGAAAACGAACAGAACACCTTGTTCACGGTCATTGCCGTCACCGCCCTTTCCACATTGGCGATGATCCTTTACCCCAGCATTGGCCAGATGTTCGGGCTCACCGATGTGCAGCTCGGCATCTTCTTTGGTGCCACCATTCACGATGTTGCGCAGGTAGTAGGAGCTGGGTTTGCCGTATCTGACAGCGCGGGAGAAATCGGCACAGTGGTGAAGCTGATGCGGGTGATGATGTTGCTGCCGGTGATCTTCATCATCTCGGTGTGGTCCGCCAAGTGGCTGCATACCAAAAGCAACGCCGCAACGACGGCTCTGCAGACCAAAGCCCCTGTCCCTTATTTCGCCTTTGGGTTCGCAGCACTGGTCGTGGTAAATTCACTGGGCTGGATACCAGAGACTCCGCGCCTGATCCTCGTCGACGCTTCCACCTGGTGCCTCGTCATCGCGATCTCGGCTTTGGGCGTCATGACCACCCTGAAAACTCTCGTTAGCCTCGGCCATCAGCACTTGTTCGTCATTGTCGCTGAAACACTTCTGCTGCTCGGCGGGATCGTTCTGGCGATCAAGTACCTGCTTTAGAGGGTTTTGGAACACGCTGCCAGTAGACGAATGCGTAACCTACGGTGCAGGCTAGGCCGATGAAGATGAGGAAGCCGTCCAGTTGAGACAGGTAAGGCGTTGCTATGACGGGCATGAGCAGAATTGCTGTTCCGCTTCCGGCAAAGTAACTGAAAATAGTCGCGCTTATGGGAAGCCTCAGAGCAGTTTTCCTGAGAAAGAGATGAAACACAACGGCTGCTGGTATGCTGGGCACCATTATAATCGGTGCAATTGCTTCCGTTGGGATCTTCTCTCGAAAGACAATGAGGACCCAAAAGCCAATTGGAGGAAACTGAACAAGCAGAAAAAAGGTGAGAAAGGTGGTGATGCCTGCGAGTGTCAGCGCGAAAAGATAAACCGGATAGGCCTGCAAAAACTCGAGAATCTTGCTCTTTGTCATGCCACTCATATTTTTCTCCTGAAGACAACAAAGCAATGATTGAATTGCGCAATGACGTCCATTCTGTGCACTCAAATATGTTGTTTGTTACTAACTTTAGTCTCTACGCAAAACTCCTGAATTCGCTGATGCAATTCGGGGTTCTGCGCGTTATAAGTTACTGGTGCAAGTTTAGGGGTGACACGCGGGAGGTGTGCGCCGCTCTAATCAATTTTGGGGAGGTCCCGCCACATCCGGCGGGTCTATAACAAGACGTATAGGTTCACAATATGGATACACGCGCCGCTGTTGCTTATAAAGCCGGAGCCCCTCTTTCCATCGAGACAGTTCAGCTGGACGGCCCGAAGCCTTTTGAGGTTCTGGTTGAAATCATGGCAACAGGTATCTGTCATACAGACGCCTTCACCTTGTCCGGTGATGATCCGGAAGGTCTGTTCCCAGCCATTTTAGGCCACGAAGGTGCAGGCATTGTGCGCGAAGTGGGCAAAGGCGTTACCTCGTTGAAGCCGGGTGATCACGTGATCCCGCTTTACACACCGGAATGCCGTGAGTGTGAGTACTGCCTCAACCCGAAGACCAACCTGTGTCAGTCCATCCGCTCCACACAGGGTGCAGGCGTCATGCCAGACGGGTCCAGCCGCTTCTCCATCAATGGTGAGAAGATTCACCACTACATGGGCACCAGCACCTTCTCCAATTTCACTGTTCTACCAGAGATTTCTCTGGCGAAGATCCGCAAGGACGCGCCGTTTGATAAGGTTTGCTACATTGGTTGTGGTGTAACCACTGGCGTTGGCGCCGTGATCAACACAGCAAAGGCTGAGCCGGGCTGTAAGGCGATTGTGTTTGGTCTTGGCGGTATTGGTCTTAACGTTGTGCAGGGCCTTCGTTTGATCGGTGCTGACCAGATTGTTGGTGTTGACCTCAACCCAGGCAAAAAGGCGCTTGCAGAACAGTATGGCATGACTGACTTCGTCAACCCGAAGGAAGTTGAAGGCGATCTGGTTCCTTACCTTGTTGACCTGACAGGCGGCGGTGCGGATTACACCTTTGAGTGTATTGGCCACCCAACCACCATGCGTCAGGCGCTTGAGTGCTCTCACAAAGGCTGGGGCGAAAGCATCATTATCGGTGTTGCCGGTGCTGGTCAGGAAATCTCCACCCGTCCATTCCAGCTGGTGACAGGTCGTTCCTGGAGAGGCACTGCCTTCGGCGGCGCGCGTGGTCGTACGGATGTGCCGAAGATCGTGGACTGGTACATGGATGGTAAGATCGACATTGACCACATGATCACCCACACCATGCCACTGGATGAGATCAACACTGCGTTTGATCTGATGCATGAAGGCAAGTCCATCCGTTCGGTTGTGACGTTTTAAGCCATACTCTGGGTTTTCGTATTGATAAGGTCTAAGCGGACTTCTGTTCTGCTTAGGCCTTCATTTTAATGCGTATTCTTATCTGGAAACCGGAACCGTTTTTCGGGAATGCGCTGTAAGAGAGCTATTATGATTGAGCTGATCCAAAGCTGGCGCTGTTTTGATGGCGAGCAGCGTGTTTATCGCCATGACAGCAAGTCCACTGGCACCCCGATGGAATTTGCGGTGTTTCTGCCGCGCCGTGCCCTGAATGGCGAAGAATGTCCAACTCTGATGTTCCTCTCCGGTCTCACCTGCACCTGGGAAAACATGGTCTCCAAAGCAGGCAGCCAGCGTGCAGCCGCAGAGATGGGCATGATCATCGTTGCACCGGATACATCTCCGCGTGGCGACGATGTGGCGGATGATGATGGCTGGGACATGGGCAAAAGCGCCGGCTTCTACCTGAACGCCACACAAGAGCCGTGGGCCAAGCACTACCGCATGGAAGAATACATCACGCATGAGCTGCCGGAGATTTTGGAAGAACACTTCCCTATCGACCTGAGCGCTCTGGGCCTGACTGGTCATTCCATGGGTGGTCATGGGGCCTTGACCCTCGCGCTGAAAAATCCGGGCCTGTTCAAAAGCGTGTCCGCGTTTGCACCGATTGTGAACCCAATTAACTGCCCATGGGGTGAGAAGGCCTTCTCTGGTTACCTCGGTGAAGACCGTTCCACCTGGGCAAATTATGATGCCTGTGAACTGGTCAAGTCCCGCGGCTGGAAAGGCCGTATCCTGATCGATCAGGGTTCTGCTGATGGCTTCCTGGAAGAGCAGCTGAAACCTTGGGTCTTTGAGAAGGTTTGCCGCGATGAAGGCGTTGATCTGACCCTGCGCATGCATGGTGGGTACGATCACAGCTACTATTGCATTGCGTCCTTTATGCAGGACCATATTGCCTGGCACTATGACGAATTGGTTTAGGCGTTAACCTATACTAGACCATTGAGGCGCTTGTAGTTTGCGGGCAATAGGGTTAGGTAGCTGCAATAATTTGGAGGGTCCTGCCCTCCCTAAACAGAAAATAGCCAGAGGAACAGATGTCCGAATTCATCCAGAAGATCGTATCCGGAATCAACGGCAAGCTTGATGGCGTCGATATGTCAAAGTCGATTGCGCTCAACATCAAGGATGAGGGCTTCATCATTGTCGACGAGAACGGCGCGCGCGCAGAAGAAGCAGAGGCTGATTGCACAATCTCTTGCTCTGCGAAGACCTTCAAAGGCTTGGTGGATGGTTCCGTCAACCCTATGACAGCTGTGATGATGGGTAAGATCAAGATCGGCGGCGACAAGATGGTTGCCATGAGCCTTGGCAAAATCCTCGGCTAAGCAAATATAGCGTCAGTCCGCGGTACTGTGGACTGACGCCTTTAATTCCCTCCTCCTCATGGCTCATAGAGCCTCTTTAAATTCCATTTTAAAATTGCGATATCGCCCTGTTTCCTTGAGAGATCAAGCGCATGAAACTTTCGCAGCCATTCGCGTACTGATTACAGTTTTCGAAAGATCAACAGGACTGTGCGGATAGGTAATTAAGTGTTTTATGGCTCACTGCGCTCTAATAAAACCAGAGAGCTGTAGTCATGAAAAATGGTATTGACGACGAAAATCAGTTTGATCCGGTTGCAGATATTCTTTCCAGTTTTTTTGAGCTTAACAACGCTTTAGACTTGGAAGCTGCAGGCAAGTATGATGAAGCCGCAGAGGCCTTTGAGGACATTCTGCGCAATGATCCAGAAGATAGTATTGGCGCTGCACTTCATCTGGCAGCTATTGGCAAAGGCAATGTACCCAGCAGTATGCCTGAGGCTCATGTGCAGATGCTATTCGGCCAAATGTCTGAGACCTTTGACAAAAGGCTACTGGAAGGCCTGAAATACGCCCTCCCTGAAAAAGTTAAGGAGAGAATGACTGCGCTTGAGGTTGGACCCTTCAAGCGCATGCTGGATCTTGGTTGCGGAACAGGCCTTTGCTGTGAGGTGTTGAAAGAACAGGTTACTCACAAGACCGGTTTGGATCTTTCTGCGGAGATGCTTGAGAAAGCAAAAGAGAAAGAGATCTACGACGTTTTGCATGAAGGCGAGATCACTCGGTTTTTGAAACAAAGCCAGCATGAACCCTGGGATCTTGTGATCTCTACGGACGTCATTCCGTATAATGGGACGTTGGACGAGATGTTTTTGAACATCGCTCAGAATATCACACCCGGCGGTATCTTCCTCTTTTCAACGGAGACCCAACCGGAAGAAGCGTTCGCCGGTAAACCTTATCTCATGGGCAAGTACTGTCGCTATGCCCACTCGCAGGACTACCTTCAGAACCTGTTGAAGCAAAACCATCTTGAACTCCTCGACCAAACAGAAATGGTCCTACGTCTGGAACAAGGACATCCAATCGCTGGTCAGCTGGTGATTGTGAGGAAAAGCAGCCCTGAATAGCTTCAGAAAGCTGGCCATTAAGTTGCATCACCGGATATCGCCTCATAGTTAGCTCCGGCACCTTGGTGGCAGCTTTGATGATGGGCACAATCATGATGATCGCTGCGCCTCATGAAAATCCTCTTCCAAGCAGGCACAGCTATCAAGCGTCAACTCCACCTCCTATAAGATGTAGTGCTTTAGAGCTTAGTTCCGCAGAATTGCCTGCGCTGCTTTGCCTTTCAGCTGAAGGGTCAGACAGCGTACGGAGCCGCCCAACTTGCACACCTTGTTGGCTGGGACCGGAATAACCGTTTTACTGGTGTTGGCTTGGATGGTCTTTAAAACAGCATCGCTGTTTCGGTCGCCAAAGTGCGGCATGTAGATGTACTTGCTGGTCATAGCCGCATTCACGTTGACCCCGCATGCGCTCGACAGATCGTCCTCATCCCACATGGCGTCCACTTCAACAATCTTGATGCCTGGAAAAGATGCCTCCAGTTCCTCGGTAATCTCGGTCCTCATGGGGGCGTCATAGCGATTGAGGATGATGGTGTTTTCTTCTGCAAACATCACCATGCCATCGCTGTGGGCCATCACCTCTTCATCGGGAGGTAAGATCGCAACTTCCTTGGCGTTCAGCAGCTCCTCCAAAACTGCCTTACCGTCTTCATAGGACAAGTCATTGTCTTCTAAAAAGCGAGTTGTGGTGATCACCCGGCCTGCATGGTTATCGACAATATTACCACCATCCAACATGTAGCCGGTGTGAGTAAATGTCAGCCCCTTCGCTTTGGCAAAGGCGTTGAAGCCATTCTGCATTTCATCTGCGACCGCCTGATCTCCTTCAAAGGTGACAGGGGTATAGCGGAACTGAACCGGTTTGCTTGGATTGATGACGGTGTAATCCCGAGCCCAAATGTGAGGGAGATAGTCGGTGAGAAGGATCTCGTCTGGCACTTTGCCTTTGAAGTAAGACCGTGTCTGTGCATCTACAACGATCCGCACTTCATCATTTCCATAAACAGCATTGGCGTAGGCAATGTCGAAGTCTATGATGTCCTGAAACAGCGCTGCATACTCGGGTTCATCGTAGGTATCAGCAATGGATGGTGCTGCGATGAGGATCAAATCCCGATCAGACGCTAAAGCCGCAGTGAAAGAACCAGTTGTCAGCAACACGCTCACGCTCGCAAGCAGGGTACAGGCCAGTAACTGGATTTTTGATCTAAGGTTTTTCATGTGTGCTCCAGCTGGTCTATCAGTGCCTCACTTGTAGAAACAGGTGAGTGAACGGGCGATGATCAATTCGCTTGAATGTAAAAAAGGCCCTGTATCACCAATGAAATACAGGGCCTTCTGAGGTCTTTGCTCTCCTAAGAGATATAGCGTTTAAGCGGCGCGAATATCATCCATGAAGCAATTGATGGTTTTGCGCAGGAGCGCTGCGTTGGATGCAACAGCTTGAGATGCGTCAAGCACTTGAGAGGCTGCTTCCTGCGTCTCAGTCACTTTTACAGACACTTCACTCACATTGTGTGCTGCGCTGCGGGTGCCCTGTGCTGCCATCTGAACGTTCTCGCTGATTTCCATTGTCGCGGATCCCTGCTGTTCAACAGCATTGGCGATGGAGGTGGCGTGTTTGTTCACTTCGCTCATGGTGTCGCTGATACCGACAATGGCTTCCACGGTCTCCTTGGAGGAGTTCTGGATGCCGGAGATCTGAGCGGAGATTTCCTCAGTGGCTTTGGAGGTCTGGGTTGCCAGTTCCTTCACCTCGGATGCTACAACCGCAAAGCCCTTACCCATTTCACCAGCACGGGCTGCTTCAATGGTTGCGTTGAGCGCCAGCAGGTTGGTTTGCTCTGCGATATCGCGGATGAGGTTGACGACTTCGCCGATCTTTTGTGCTGCACTGTCAAGCGCCTGAACCTTCTGGCTGCTTTCTTCTGCACCACTGGTTGCGGCACCGACCACGCGGTTGGTCTCTCCCAGCTGGCGGCTGATCTCTTCAATGGAAGCGCTCAACTCTTCGGCAGCTGTTGCAACAGTCTGCACGTTGGCAGAAGCTTCTTCAGAGGCATCACGAGCGGTGTTGGAACGCAGAGCGGAATCTTCTGCAATGCCGGTCAGGCGGGTGGCAGTGTGTTCCATCTCCTCAGAACGCTGATCTACACTCTGCAGTGCTTGGGTGACTTCCGCGCCAAACTGGCTCAGTAGGTTCTCGATGCGGCTCTGGCGCTCTTCACGAGCACCGGATTCCTCATCGCTTTGCTCTTGCAGGCGAATACGCTCTACGTTGTTCTGGCGCAGAACTTCAATAGCTTGCGCCATCTCCCCGATCTCATCGGTACGGGTGGAGTACGCAATTGTGATGTCCATCTTGTTCTCGGACAAATCACGCAGGGCCTTCGTCATTACAGGGATAGGTTTCAGCATGAGCTTGAAGCCGAAATAAGCCATCAGCACAAGAACAAGCCCCAGTCCAAGGGCTGCGTAAAGCAAGTTCCAGGTGACGTTGTCAACCTGCGCTTCAATGTGGGATTTCTCAACGCCCACATATAGAATACCAATCACGCGATTGTTGCTGTCAAAGATTGGCTGGTACAGCGTGTAATAGGCCATACCAAGGATGTCGGCTTCGCCGCGGAAAGTCTTGCCAGACTTGATAATTGGATAAACACTGCCAGCCTTGCCGAGCGGTGTATCGACAGCGCGTTTGCCACTGTTGTTTTTGATGTTGGTGGTCTTGCGCCAGTAATCCTGGGTCGCGTCATCCCACACAAAAACAGTTGCGGTCTCGCCAGTCAGATGCCCAATCTGGTCAACAAGGTCGTTATCCGAAAAACTCAAAGGCTCATTTGTGATGATCTTGGCAACATTAGAATTGTGACCCAGCTTCACGGTTGCTGATGGGAGTTCCTGCTGGAACTGAGCAGCGGCGATGCGAAGATTGATATTGTGACGCTTGTTCACCTCATCGCTCAGCGTCCCCCAGAGTAACAGGTCTGCGGCCAGCACAAGAACACCGATTGTTACAACAATGGCAAATGAAACGGCTGAAGCTATTTTGGTGGTCAGGTTTATTCCGGAAAAGTGCATAAGTGCCCCGTTACTATTCTTATTTTCCGCTGCGGGTATTTTCTAAGAATACCACTGTTAGTTTTAGGGGTATGGTGCACTTACTAATAACAAATTAAATTTTGAACTATTCCGCTCGGTAATATGCAAAAATATAATGAGAGCAAATACTTATATTATTTCCGATAGGGCACATTTCTGCGCATAAGCTGCTGCCGGTGGGGCAAAATGCGACAATCCGCGCAAAAAAAAACCCCGCCTCCAAGGGAGAGGTCGGGGCTGAGGAGAGGTCTCCACCACACCCTACGTCGTCAAACTTGCCTGAAGCTCGGCGAGCAGTTCTTCCAGGAGGGCCATGCCGGCGTTCCAGCCTTGGTTCATGCCGCCGATGGCAGCCTCGAAGCAGGCGATTTCGGCGTCTGTTGCCTCATGTGGCACCCAGGTGAGGCGCATTTGGGTTTGGTCGCCGTCTTGTTCGAACGTAACTGTGGTTAGCAAAACGCGAGGCCAGTCCTGCATCATTGGGCTGGCAATCACATTCCAATCAGCGTCAGACGTTGCATGCAGCCAAACCAGTCGTGAGGGTTTTGAGACCTCTGTATATTCAACGCGTTGGAAGTTGGAATTGTCGCCCCACTTCATTTCATGAAGCCAAAGGCCACCTTGTTTGACGTCCAGCTGGTGAACGATGCTCTCCACATTTGGACCGTACCAGCGCGAGATAAGATCCGGCTCGGTCCATGTGCGCCAAACCAGCTCGCGTGGGGCGTTAAAGGTGCGTTCCAGTACGTAGGTCGGTAGTTCGCTCATTCCAATTCCCTCCTCAACTCTCGGATTTCTTCAATTCCTCCAGAAGATCATCCAGCTGATCGAAGCTGGATGACCAGAACTTGCTAAATTCTTCCAACCATTGGACCGCTTCACGCATGGGCGCAGCTTTCAGTCGTGCCGGGCGGCGTTGCTTGTCTATGGCACGCTCAACCAATCCTGCCCGTTCCAATACCTTGAGATGTTTTGAGACAGCAGGCTGACTCATGCAAAACGGTTCCGCCAACTCATTGACTGATGCCTCGCCATTGGCAAGGCGAGAGAGAATAGCGCGGCGGGTCGGGTCTGCCAGTGCTGCAAACACGGCATCAAGATTTTCAGGTTGGGATGACTGGTTCAATTGTTGCATAACCTTATGGTTATATAATAATCAAGATCGGTCAAGCCCAAAGTCATGCTGGGGTGTTTGAGCAAAGGAAAACCCCGCGTTCCATTGGGAGCGCGGGGCTTCAGATCTCACTATGTCTGAAGAGCTTACGCCAGCTCCTCACTCCGCTTTTTGGCGGCAGCAACGGCGCGGGAAAGAAGCGGCGGCATGCCGTTGTCTTCGTTCATAAGCACATCCAGCGCTGCAGCAGTGGTTCCATTTGGGGACGTCACGTTGATGCGCAACTGGGATGGACTGTCGCTGACATCTTCTGCCAGTTGCCCTGCTCCGCCAACAGTGGCCTTGGCCAGTTGCATCGCCAGTTCTTCCGGTAGCCCTTGCTCAGCACCTGCTTTGGCGAGGCACTCAATCAAGTGGAACACATAGGCTGGACCTGAGCCGGAAACTGCAGTCACAGCATCCATCTGGCCCTCGTTTTCCAACACGACGGTCTGGCCAACAGCGGCGAGCAATTCCTGCGCCATAGCCAGATTAGCTTCAGCGCAATGGCTGTTTGGAATGAGTGCGGTGATGCCACGACCGATGGCTGCCGGTGTGTTTGGCATTGCACGGATGATCGGACTGCCCTCACCCACCAGAGATAGGAGTGTGGTCAGGTTTGTACCCGCTGCAACGGAAATGAACACAGTGCTGCCACCGCCCAATGCGACAACCTGCGGCGTAGCATCGCCCATCATTTGTGGCTTCACGGCAAGAATGCAAACAGCTGGGTTTGCTGGCAGTTTCTTGTTCAGGCTTAGGCCATGATCTTCCAGCGACTTAAGCCAGTCAGATGGATAAGGATCAATCACTGTGGTGCTGGAAGGCAGAACACCTGCATCCAGCCAGCCCTTCAGCATGGCAGAACCCATTTTTCCGCAGCCAAGCAAAACGAGGCCGTTGGTGTTTATCTCTTCAATCTGACTTGGCTTCGACATCAATTAATTTCCGTAGGTCGCTAAATTCAAACGCGGGTCATCCAGTTCCAGCGGGAACTTACGCGGAACCAGCCCAGATTGGAACCAGTTCACGAACGTGTAGATGGAATAGACGGGCAATCCGGTCAATTTGCGGATGTCATTGGCATAGGGCACCATATTAGTGCATTCCAGCACAATCGCGCCGATCCCTTCGTTCTTGGTCACCAGCTCTGCAGCTGCGTCCAACAGGTCCAGACGCGCATCTGTAAAATTGATGGCGTCGTAATCATCCAGCACTTCACGGGTGAAGCTGCGCAGGCCATCTGTGCCCACAATCACCGTATCTTCCGGCGCGCCTGCCGCTTTCAGGTGCTCTTTGGTCAATGTTTCTTTGGAAATGGTGATGACGCCCACGCGCTTGTTCTTCGGCAAAAGCTGCTGCACGCTTGGGATCTGCATCAAAGAAGATGTCGCAACGGGCACGCCAAGTGCTTCCTTCACCTCATCCTGAATGAGTGCCAGAAAACCGCAGTTGGTGGTGATGCCATCGCAGCCAGTGCGCACCAGATCGCGGCCAGCTTCAATAAACAGGTCCACCAGCTCACGTGGATCATTGCGAACCACTTTGTTTGGAGTTGCGCCGCGCACCACGCGGTAATGCACCGGAAACGGCCACGTCTGTGCATTGCCAATGTCGCCGTAAATACGCGGGAATTTGGTTTCCAGCATGAGAATACCGACTGAGGCACCAAATACGGTCTTGCCTCCATACTCAACGGACATAGTTCAAAACCTCTTCTATAAAATTGGGAGATCAAAGCAGTTTAAGTGTTGGGGACCTGCGAACTGCTTTGCTTTTGGTGTTCCTATTAATCTGCCGGAACGTAGAGCTGCGAATAGGCGATGCGGACTGCCTCTGTTGCTTCATCACGGCGACGTTCAATATGGTGGCGCATGGTGGAAACAGCCTTGTCTTCGTCCCGGTTGATCAGGGCGGTCAGCACTACACGGTGCGCTGAAAGCTGGGCTTCCTCCTGCGTGGAAACGGGGGTTTTGCCGCGCAGGTATTTCAAGTCGACAAGACGAATGTAGCGCACGCGATCATTCAGGTTTTCCAGAATGCGAACCAGCTCGTTGCTTTGAGATAGAGCGGCGATGCGCATGTGATACGCCTCATCCATGCTCAACAGTTCCATCGGGTCGTCGCTGCTGTCGTAGTCCGGCTCCGTGGATTTCAGGAACCCCAAAAGATCCTGAAGGTCTTCCTCACTGGCCCGGCGACAAACAAGGCGGACAATCTCCGTCTCAATGGCGACACGCGCTTCATAAAGGTCGAGAATAAGCTTTGGGCTCAAAGGGCGGCAAAAGAAGCCGCGGCCACTCTGGAATGTGAGGAAGCCTTCTGCCACGAGACGATTCAATGCCTCGCGCAGGGGTGTGCGGCTTGCGCCCAACTCTGTGGATAATGCGCTCTCGTTGATACGGGCATCCGGCTTAAATTCAAAATCGGCGGCCATTTTCCGTAGTTTTTCGTAGATGCGGTCCACGTTGCTATCAGCTTTTGTCATTCCAAAATCGCTCTCAATCCTGCTGTTGCAGGCCCCAAAAATCGGCTCAGCACTTACCATGTCATAGGTGAACTGTACATTCCATTTGACCTGCGCTCAATATTGAATATTGTGCTGTATACAATTTTGAGTGCAATCGATTCTGCATTCTTCGGGTTTAGTAAATTGCCTGCTTAACGGGTGGGACGGGTCTGATAGGTGACACTGTGACGAATAAGATGAATGGTGCAGAAGCCATGGTAAAAATGCTGGAGGCGCAGGGCGTCCAGCACATTTTCGGTCTTTGCGGCGATACAACACTGCCGTTTTATGACGCGATGTATAAGCTTGATCACAAGATGACCCACGTTTTGACCCGTGATGAGCGCTGCGCCACGTATATGGCAGATGCGTATTCACGAGTGACCGGGCGTCCGGGTGTGTGTGAGGGGCCGTCCGGTGGCGGCGCAACTTACATTTTGCCGGGTTTGATTGAAGCCTCTGAGAGCTCTTATGCTGTGCTTGGCATTACGACGGATATCTCCGTTGGGTCCTACGGCAAGTACCCGCTGACTGAAGTGGATCAGGAAGCGCTGATGCGTCCGCTGACCAAGTGGAATACCGTGATCAAGCGCGCTGATCACATCCCGCGGATGGTTCGCAAAGCGTTCCGTGCCATGACAACCGGTCGCTCCGGTGCTGCCCACCTCGGCTTGCCCTACGACATTCAGTATGATGCAGTGGATGCCTCCGACATCTGGGCAGATCAGCAACTGACATCGTATCCGGCTTACCCTCAGGCCCCTGCTCCAGGTGCCGCCGAAGCTGCAGTTGATGCAATCCTTTCTGCCAAGAAACCACTGATCGTGTGTGGTGGCGGTGTTGTGATTGCCGGCGCTATGGAAGAGCTGGATCGTCTGGCAACTCGCCTCGATATTCCGGTCGCAACCTCCATCTCTGGTCAGGGCTCACTGGCGGAAACCCATCCAAACTGTGTGGGCGTTGTTGGGTCCAATGGCGGAACGGATGAGACATGGGAAGCCATGGCGAATGCGGACCTTGTGGTTTTTATGGGCGCACGTGCCGGCTCCACCACCACCTCCCGCTGGGAAGCGCCATCTGCCAAGACCCGGGTCGTTCACTTCGACAATGACCCAATGGTGATTGGTGCGAATTACGAAGTTGAAGTTGGCGTTGTTGGTGACCTCAAACTGTCTCTTGCGCAGGTTAATGCAGTTCTTGACAAGCGTTATCAAGGTGCTGACACCTTTGGTGGAGCAGCTGCAGTTGCAGACATCAAGAAACGTAAGTTCGAGATCTTCAATAAACTGGCTCAAAGCGGGGAAGCGCCAATCCGTCCTGAGCGTGTGATTGATGCGATGATGAAGGTGTTGCCGGTTGATGCCACAGTGATCTCTGATCCTGGCACGTCCTGCCCGTACTTCTCTGCGTATTATCAGTTGCCGCAGTCTGGTCGTCACTTCATCACCAACCGTGCGCATGGTGCACTGGGCTACTCGCTCTCCGCAGCGCTTGGTGCATGGTATGGCCGCCCAAGCAGCAAAGTGGTCGCTATGATGGGTGATGGGTCCTTCGGCTTCACTTGTGGTGAGCTGGAAACCGTGTGCCGCTCTCGCGCGCCAATCACTTACATTGTGTTCTCCAACTCCAACTACGGCTGGATCAAAGCCAGCCAGTATGCGGACACAGATGCGCGCTACTACAATGTAGACTTCAACCGCACCGACCAAGCCGCTGTTGCCGCTGCTTATGGCGTGAAGAGCTGGCGCGTTGAAAATCCGGATGATCTGGAACGTGTGCTCAAAGAGGCGATTGAACATGACGGCCCGACGCTGATTGATGTTGTGACGCAGCCTCTTGAAGAAAGTAATGCACCTGTACGCCGGTGGATGGGATAAGAGCCATGAACGCTGAACAGAAAATCACCGGCATGGATGTCTGGCACGTACAGTTGCCAGTGAATGCCCGCCGCGACCATGGCATCGGCTCTGTTGAGCATGCCGTTGATATTGTCATCCTCCGCTTAACGGCGGAGGGAGGCGAAACCGGTTGGGGGGAAGCCTCGCCGTGGTCCGTGTTTACCGGATCAGCAGAGGCCACCTTTGCTGCGCTTGACCGCTACATCCGTCCGCTTGTTGTTGGTCGTACCATTGGTGAGCGGGCGACCATCATGAAGGACGCTCAAAAGGCGGTCGCTCATTGCACTGAGGCGAAAGCAGCTCTGGAAACCGCACTGCTCGACCTGCAGGGCCGAATCTCTGATTTGCCTGTCTGGGCACTTCTGGGCGGCAAATGCCGGGATACGATCCCTCTTTCCTGCTCTATTGCTGATCCTGATTTCGATCGTGATCTGGCGTTGATGGAGCGTTTGAAAGAGGATGGCGTGCGCATCATCAAGCTCAAAACCGGCTTCAAAGGCCATGAGTTTGATATGATGCGTATGGAGCGCCTACGCATGAGCTATCCTGAGTTTTCCATTCGCGTGGATTATAATCAGGGTCTGCACCACGATAGTGCCCTAGCGTGCGTTCGCGACATCGCAAGTTTTCAACCAGATTTTATCGAACAGCCAGTTGCGCATAACCTTCGGGAACTTATGGCGACTATCAGAAATTCCATCGATGTGCCGCTTCTCGCAGATGAAAGCATCTTTGGGCCAGAGGATATGCTGACTGCGATTAATATGGGGATAGCTGATGGTGTTTCAGTCAAAATAATGAAGACCGGAGGCTTGACTCGAGCCCAAACCGTGGCTCGCATGGCTGCAACCGCTGGTATGAGCGCTTACGGTGGCGACATGTTTGAATCCGGCCTCGCCCACCTTGCCGGAACGCATATGATTGCTGCAACGCCAGAAATCACTTTAGCTTGTGAGTTTTATCAGGCAAAATACTTCCTAGTAGAAGACCTTATGGAAACGCCATTTGAAACGAGTGGCGGCGATGTGATCGTTCCGCAAACGGCAGGCTTGGGAGGCCGTCCGGATCTGGAAAAAGTTGAACACTACGCGATTTCCAAAAGTGCGGTTATGGGGGCTGCATGAATAAAAATAATGTCGTTGTCATCGGTGCAGGGATCGTTGGTGTATCAGCAGCTTTATGGTTGAAGCGTGAGGGTCATGATGTGACCCTTATCGACAAAGGTGAGCCCGGCATGGGCGCGTCTTTTGGCAATGCGTGTGTTCTGGCCAGCTGCTCCGTGGCTCCAGTTACAGCGCCGGGCCTGATCATGAAAGGCCCAAAGCTTCTGCTGGATCCAAACTTCCCGCTGTTCTTGCGTTGGAGCTACCTGCCGAAACTGGCTGGCTGGCTGGCGCGCTATCTGTCACACGCAACGGATAAAGAAACCCGCCGTATCGCGCAGGGTCTGACGCCGATTGTTGGTGACAGCGTGGACCAGCATCATGCATTGGTGGACGGTACCAGCGCGGCAAAGTGGCTTCAGGAAAGCACCTACAGCTTTGCCTACAACGACAGAGCCGCTTTTGACGCAGACGCGTACACCTGGGAACTGCGCCGCAATGCCGGGTTTGTGCCGGAGCTGATTGAAGGCGACGCCGTTCACGAGATGGAGCCGATCCTTGCCAAGAACATCAAGTTGCTGGCGTTGATGCGTGATCATGGGTTCATTCAGGACCCTGGTGCGTATGTTCAGGATCTGGTGCAGATCTTCACGGAAATGGGCGGCACGTTTGTGCAGGCTGAGGTAAAGGATTTCGATCTGTCGGGCGGCTCAATTTCAGCTGTTATGACTGATAAAGGACGTTTTGACTGTGATCGTGCGGTTCTGGCAACGGGCGTCTGGTCCAAGCCTTTGATGAATAAGCTTGGCATCAACGTGCCGCTGGAAGCTGAGCGCGGTTACCACATTTTATTCAAGAACCCGAGCGAACAGCCGAACCAGCCAATTATGGTGGCTTCCGGCAAGTTCGTGGCAACACCAATGGCACAAGGATTGCGTTGTGCCGGTGTTGTTGAGTTTGGCGGGCTGGAAGCGGGAGCTTCCAAAGCACCTCTGGCTCTATTACGGAAAAAGGTTCGCGAGAGCTTCCCAAATCTGGAAGCGTCAAGCGAAGAGGAATGGTTGGGCTTCCGCCCTGCACCATCGGACAGTCTCCCCCTCATCGGTGAAGTGGGCAAAAACGGTGTTTATGCAGCGTTTGGGCACCACCACATCGGCCTGACGGGCGGTCCAAAAACCGGGCGGCTGGTCTCTGATCTGATCAGCGGTAAACGCCCCAATAACGATATAAGCCCTTACGATCCGCAAAGATTTAATTGAGGGCATCACTAATTTATTCTTGGAGGAGAGTACATATGAAGAAGTCTAGTCTACTGGTCACCTTGAGTGTTTCCGCTATGGCGTTGGGGGCAACTGCCGCTTCTGCTGAAAAGTGGGACCTGCCAATGGCGTACTCAGGGTCCAACTTCCATTCTGTAACGGGAGCAGAATTTGCAGCTTGTATTACGTCTGGCACTGGCGGTGAAATCGAAGTAACCACTCACCCGGGCGGCTCCCTGTTTAAAGGCGGCGACATCAAGCGTGCAGTTCAGACCGGTCAGGTGCCAATCGGTGAGCGTCTGCTTTCCGGTCACCAGAACGAAAATGCTCTGTTCGGTGTGGATTCCGTTCCATTCCTCGCAACATCTTTTGATGATGCGGCAAAGCTTTGGACTGCTGCAAAGCCAGCGCTTGAGAAAGTTCTTGGCGAACAGAACCTGACCCTGCTGTATTCCGTGCCATGGCCTCCACAGGGTCTGTACTTCAAAAACGAAGTCAACTCTGTTGCTGACATGGAAGGCATCAAGTTCCGCTCTTACAACACCGCAACTGCGCGTCTTGCTGAGCTGACAGGCATGCTGCCAGTTTCCATTGAAGCAGCTGAAATCTCTCAGGCGTTTGCAACCGGTGTTGCTGACTCCATGGTCTCCTCCGGTGCAACTGGTTACGATCGTAAAGTTTGGGAAAGCCTCAACTACTTCTACGAAGTGGATGCATGGCTGCCACGCAACTACATGCTCGTAAACTCTGATGTGTGGTCTGGTGTTTCTGAAAAGAACAAAGGCATCATTCAGGGCTGTGCGGCAACGGCAGAAGCAGCTGGCCTCAAGCGTTCCATCGACTACACAAACTTCACCCTTGATGGCCTGCGTGAGGGCGGCATGAAGGTTGAAAAGGGTAGTGACCAGATGAAAGCTGACCTGCAGGAAATTGGTGCAACCATGACCGCAGAATGGCTTGAAGCTGCTGGTGACGACGGCAAGGCTGTTGTCAGCGCGTTCAAAGCAATGAAATAAGCACGCAAAAGCCGGAGATCCTCATGGAACTCCGGCTTTTCTTTTTTCGAGGGGGAGAACAATGAAGCTGACACGCGCACTGCGCTTAGGGCTGGATGGGATCTACAAGACAGCTGGAGTTCTTTCCGCGCTTTGTCTGATTGCCATCCTCGGACTGATTGTCGTGCAGATGCTGGCACGTTGGACGGGAGAGGTCTTTCCGGGCGCCGCAGAATATGCAGGCTATGCCATGGCCGCCGCCAGTTTCCTTGCATTTGCCAATGCCTTGAACAAGGGCATCCATATTCGCGTATCCATCCTGCACCAAATGCTGGGCAAGACAGCACAGCGCATTCTGGAAATCTGGTGTTTTGCCATTGGCTCCGCCACGATCTGGTACTTCGTGTACTACGCCTACCGTTTTGTTTACTGGTCCCACAAATTCAATGACATCAGTCAGGGACAGGACCGCACACCGCTTTGGATCCCACAGGGATTTATGTTCCTTGGTGCCTTGATCCTTGCGATTGCTCTCACAGACCACCTCCTTCAACTCATATTCACTGGCAAGCACCGTATTGCGCCTGAACTTGAAGAAGCAGTTGCCGGAGAATAAGAGCAATGGAAAATATAAGCATTATCATTCTGTTCCTGTTTGTCATGTTCACCTTGCTTGGCACCGGCGTCTGGGTCGGTCTGGCACTTATGGGTGTGGCATGGGTTGGCATGGAACTGTTCACCACCCGCCCTGTTGGCGACGTGATGTTGACGACCATTTGGTCGGCATCCTCCTCCTGGACACTGACAGCGCTGCCGCTGTTCATCTGGATGGGTGAGATCCTCTACCGAACCCGATTGTCGGAAGATATGTTCCGCGGCCTTGCCCCCTGGATGGCCCGCCTTCCCGGTGGTCTGGTTCACACCAACATTGTTGGCTGTACCGTCTTCGCGGCAGTTTCCGGTTCGTCTGCCGCGACACTGACCACCGTTGGTAAGATGTCCATCCCCGAACTGCGTAAACGTGATTATCCGGAGAAGATGATCATTGGCACGTTGGCTGGGGCTGCAACGCTGGGTCTGATGATCCCGCCATCCCTGACGCTGATCGTCTATGGTGTGACCATCAATGAGAGTATCTCAAAGCTGTTCTTTGCGGGCATTATGCCGGGCATCGTGCTGGCTGGCATGTTCATGGCGTATGTGGCCATCACCTCCAAAGTCTCCTCTAAGTGGGATCCGAAAGCGGAACCAGAGATGAGCTTTGCTGAGAAGGTGAAGAACACCCGCTTCCTGTTGCCCGTGATCCTGTTGATCCTTGTTGTGATTGGATCCATGTACCTTGGCTATGCAACGGCGACAGAAGCTGCAGCCTTTGGCGTGATCGGAAGCCTGATCCTTGCCGCTTCGCAGGGTTCGCTGTCATGGAAGAGCTTCACAAGCAGTCTTATGGGGGCGACCTACACCTCCTCCATGATTGCGTTGATCCTTGCCGGTGCTGCGTTCCTGTCGCTTTCCATGGGCTTTACGGGTCTGCCGCGTGGTCTGGCTGACATGATTGCAACGCTGGAACTGAGCCGCTTTGAGCTGCTGATGGTGCTGCTGGTGTTCTACGTGATCCTCGGCATGTTCCTGGATGGGATTTCGTCTGTAGTGCTGACCATGGCTGTGGTGGAACCAATGATCCGTCAGGCCGGCATTGACCTGATCTGGTTTGGTATCTTCATCGTAGTGGTGGTTGAGATGGCGCAGATCACGCCGCCGATCGGGTTTAACCTGTTCGTGCTGCAAGGCATGACAAACTATCAGATGGGCTTCATCGCACGCGCAGCATTCCCGATGTTCCTGATCATGGTTGCGATGGTCTTCGTTCTGATCGCGTTCCCTGAGGTCGCCACATGGCTACCTGAGAACATTCGCAGCAGGCCCGGAGGTTAGCGCCTCTGAACCACCTGCCGTAAGTGCCGATCTCTTGATACCCCGATCTACGAAAGTAGGTCGGGGTATTTACTTAGAGTAAGCAATCAGAGGTTCATCAGCTTAGTTTGATTAAACCATTAAGTGCGCACAGACGCTGGATTCCTCATTTCTAAATTTCCGGATTTGTCCTCTTCAACTGACACTATTATCCACTTTGATTGCCCTGATTTGCCGTTGTGTGGTCACTTTTAAGGTAAATATATGACCTAAACGGCACCTTGGTGATATATTTTCACTATAAAATGAGTGTCACCCTCATATTTTTTGTGTTGACACGCACATGAGTGTGACATGCATTACGTCACATGGGGTAACTTACTCAAACGTAAGGTGATTTTTATCGATAAATTTTTATGTAAGATAAATTTAATATACCATAAGTATAAAAATTCTGATATTTCAATAATACCTAGAGTTGTATTTACACTAAACATTTGGATAACATTTATTCTAGATCTAAGAGTATAAATTTCTTCGCCACATTTCCGCCCCAATTACGGCCAAATATTGAACTCAGATCAGGTCACCTCCCAAAACGGGGATGTGTAACTGGCGGATTGCATCGTATCCGCAATGTGTATTCAAAGTGGTATGATGAGATTAATGCAAGTTATGCATAGGGGATTTGATTAGGACTTCAGGTAACTGAAGTTGGTTGGGTGACACTAAACGTTACTCAAAACGTTTGTCGCTATGAGGCATGCTCATTGTGAGCATTTAGCGAAGCTGGGAGGCTAGGCTATGACATATATTCGTAGTGTAGACTTGCATTCTGAATGCGGCATTAGCAGTATTCAGGTGCGTCCAGGGACTTCTCCGAAATAGAGATCCGACTTGGATTGGGACCCTTTGAAGCCAACACGTGACGTGTAGCCATCTGAAGGACCTCCTGCCAGCGGTATCACACCAACAATTTAACATCACTGTACCTCGGAGTGCGCTCCGGGAGCGGTGAAACTTATCTAACTTTTGTCTGAAAGGGATAAAGACATGGGCTGGTGGAATCCATTCAAAGCAATCGCAAACGTCGTAACCAAAGCTGTTAGCGCAGTGATTGAAACCGTCTCCGATGCATTTGGTCAGCATGAGCTTGGTCAGAAGATCGCAGGCGTATTTGAAGCTGTGGTTGACACTATTGTTGACGTTGTTGTGGACATAGCCGTGGGGGTTGCCACATCAAACCCAGTTACGGCCGTTGTCAGCGTCATCACCAACATCGCTGAAGGTATTAAGGACGTTTATGACGCCCTCAACCCTGCATCTGAAGCTGTGGAAGTTGCTGCAGCAGATGCACCAGTGCTGGAAGGAAATGCAGACTACGGTTCTGATGACATGTTGATGTAATCAGAACGGTTTGGGCGCTACGAGCTTGGGTGTGGCGCCCGAACCAACCCAGCATAAAAACAACAAGCTGGAGGGTATTTTGGGTAAGTCGTTACAAGAGCACACATCCTATATTTCCAACGCCTTTCGTAAACTTTATCGGGCGTTTTGGGGCATTGGTGGCATCAGCATGTTAATCAACCTGCTTATGCTGACTGGCCCTTTGTTCATGCTGCAGATCTATGATCGCGTCTTGTCCAGCAGCTCTGTTCCAACACTTGTTGTTCTCAGCCTGTTTGTGGCTGTGCTTTATATCTTCTACGGAATTCTAGATGGTCTGCGGAACCGGCTGTTGCTGCGTGTTGGTCAACACGTGGATGAGCAGCTCACCGGTCTGGCATTTGAAACTTCGACCCGTGTCCCGCTGGTTATGGGCGCTGAGGGCGAACGCTCCAGGCCTGTCAGCGATCTGGACTCCATCCGGCAGTTCCTTTCCGGCTCCGGTCCTTCCGCGATCTTCGACATGCCATGGATGCCGCTCTACTTGGGCATCGTGTTTCTGTTTCATCCGCTTTTGGGCACCACGGCTCTCATTGGGGCATTGTTCATCTGTGCCTTGATTGCGCTTAACGAGTTGTCCTCTCGTCGTCCGGCTGCAAACACAGCTGTTGAAGCCAACAAGCGGACCACATTGATTGAAGCGTGCCGCCGCAATGCAGAGAGCATTGAGGCCATGGGCATGATCGACCATTTGCGTGATCGTTGGGAGGACAACAATGATGTCTTCCTTGGTCGTCAGCGGGCTGCATCCGACCGGTCAAACATCTTCACCACCATGATCAAGACCCTGCGGTTTATGCTGCAATCCGGTATTCTTGCCCTTGGGGCGTGGCTGGTCATTCAGCAGGAAGTCTCAGCAGGCGTTATGATCGCGTCGTCCATTATGACGGCCCGTGCGCTGGCTCCGGTTGAGATGGCAATCGTCAATTGGCGTGGGTTTGTTGCCGCCAGAGTTGGCATTTCGCGGCTTCAGGAAATCTTCGCCTCTCAAGCAAAGCCAAAAGAGCGGGTGTCCATTCCGTTCCCGCAAGCATCGCTCAAAGTCGAAGGTTTGTTCTGCGGACCAATCGCGGCCAAAGACGCCTTCGTCAAAAACGTTTCTCTGGAACTGAAAGCTGGCGATGGTCTGGGCATCATTGGACATTCGGGGTCCGGGAAGTCAACGCTGACGAGAGCGATGGTCGGCATCACCAATCCGCTGAAGGGCTCGATCCGTTTTGACGGTGCGGAACTGGACCAGTGGAGCGCGATGGATCGTGGTGACTTCATTGGCTATCTGCCACAGGACATTCAGCTCTTTGATGGCACCATTGCCGAGAACATCCAGCGTTTCAAGCCGGATGAAGACAGCGACAAGCTGATTGAAGCCGCCCGCATGGCCAACGTACACGATCTGATTGTGAGTTTGCCGGAAGGCTACAACACCGTCATCGGTGCAACTGGCAACGGCCTTTCTGGTGGTCAGCGGCAGCGGATTGCACTGGCGCGTGCGCTTTATGGCAACCCGTTCCTGATTGTGTTGGATGAACCAAACTCCAATCTGGATGCGCAAGGCGAAGCAGCATTGACCAACGCCATCCACGACATGCGTGAGCGTGGTTCCATCGTCATTGTGGTGGCACACCGTCCAGCAGCAACGTCGGCAGTCGATCAGATTCTTGTGATGAATGAGGGTGAAGCGGAAGCCATTGGTGCAAAAGACAAGATCATGAAGCAGGTGATAGCTCCGCTTCGCAAGCCGCAGGAGGTGGTGTTAAATGGCTAGAAATACCGACAATTCCTACGATATCGGCGCAAGCATCACCCGCCATCTCAAATGGGGCGGCGCTCTGGCAGCACTCCTCATCTTTGGTGCAGGCACCTGGACAGTTGTGACGGAAATTTCAGGCGCGGTTGTTGCTCCGGCAACCATCGTTGTTGAAACCAGCACCAAGAGCGTGCAGCACCGTGATGGCGGTATCGTCAACCAGATCCTCGTCAAGAACGGCGATCCGGTGAAGGCCGGAGAACTTGTCCTGCGGTTGGATGATACTCTCACCCGCTCCAATCTGGCTGTGCTGACCAATCAGCTAGATGAGCTTTATGCGCAAGAATCCCGGCTGACCTCTGAGATACAGGGCCGCACTGAGATTACGTTCAAGCAACGGGCGAAATCTCCTTTGCACCGTGCGCATTTGATGATGATTGAAGAAACCCAGCGTAACATGATGGAAGCGCGGCAGAAAAATCATCTGAGTAAGAAAGAGCAGCTGGAAACCCAGATCGGTCAGTTTGAAAAGCAGATCGACGGCCTAGAGCTGCAGCGGGATGCAAAACAGAACGAAGTAGACCTGATCAACACCGAACTGGGTGGATTGGAGTCTTTGCGCAAAAAGAAGCTGGTGACCGAGTCCCGTGTCATGGCGTTTCAGCGTGAGCGCAGCTCGCTGGAAGGCGAGCTTGGCGGCATCATTGCCCAGATCGCCCGCTCTGGAGAGGCGATCAGCGAACGCCGGGTCATGATCATACAATCAGATGAGGAACTACGGTCCAACAATCTGGAACAACTGCAACAAACCCGCGCCCAGATTTCTGAGCTCGAAGAGCGGCGTATTGCAGCGCAGGATGAGCTTCGCCGGACGGAAATCCGAGCACCCCAAACCGGCAAGGTGTTTGATCTGGCCATTCACACCATCGGCGGCGTCATCATGGGCGGCGAAGTGGTGATGAAGATTGTGCCGGAAGAAGACCAGCTCATCGTGGAAGCTAAAGTGCAGCCGGTGGATGTGGATCAGATCAACCCCAATCAGGAAGCAACCATCCGCCTGCCTGCGTTTGACAAGCGCACCACACCGGAACTCAAGGCGCGGCTGAAAACCATTTCGCCCGATCTGGTGCAGGACCCGCGCACAGGCAGCACCTATTATTTGGCAGAGCTGGCCATTCCTGAAGAGGAACTGGAGCGTTTGGACGGCAAATCGCTTATTCCGGGCATGCCGGTTGAGGCGTTTATCAAGACAGAAGACCGGTCTGTTCTGTCCTATCTGATCAAGCCAATGATGGACCAGATCGCACATGCGATGAGAGAGACCTGATACGCCTGGGATGGATCCGGGCATGTTCCTTGAATATGGGTTTTCAGAGGATATGCCGTCAATGCCATCATCCCAGTGTGTGGTGAGAGGTTGAAGCAGTGGCCGCTCCTGTTGCTTCACCAGCCTCCTCCCGAGAGCCCGGAGCCCTAATTCCGGGTGTCAGAAGACCCGTGTAGTGCTATGCCGCCGCCCTGTGCGAGTACTACACGGGCTCTTTCCATGCAGCATAAGCGTTAAGAAGACCGGTAGCCAAGCCTCTGAGATATATTGGCAATGCAGGTCAGCAGTGGCGTCACATACTGCTCTGTTGGCTTGGTGTGCCGATAAAGTGGAATGGAAACGCTGATCGCAGCTGCCGGTTTGCCCGTGTCATCCAAAATGGCGGCGCCGTAACAGACGACCCCCTCCTCGTTTTCCTGATTATCAAAGACATATCCATCTTCGCGCACCTTCTGAGTGATCGTGGAAAGAAGGGTGCGGTCTGTGTTTGTGAAGCTGGTGATCTGGGCCATGTCCAGCTGCCGAATGAGATCTTCGGCCTCGGCTGGTACCATTGCGCCCAGATAGGCTTTGCCCACACTGCTGGAATGCATGGGCACGCGCGTGCCAATGGTGGAAGCCATGCGCACCACTTCCTCACACTCGATCTTGTCGATGTAAATCAGCTCGTCCCGACTGGGCACTGCCAGGTGCACAGTCTCTCCGGTCTCATCCCGCAAGCGCAGCAGCTGCTCCTTTGCAAGCCTACGGATGTCGTTTTCCGCCAACGCTTTACGGGCCAGTGAGACCAATCTCACTCCCAGCTGATAGCGTTGGTCGCTGCGCTGTTCGATCAGTCCCTCTGTCTCCAGAGAAGCAAGTAAGCGATAGAGCGTTGGCCTCGTTAAGCCGCTGGTTTCCTTCAACTCGGCAAGAGAAGGCGGTGCCTTTGATTGGGAGATCAGATCAAGCAGGTGGATCGTCCGCGAGAAACTCTGCGTGCCCTGCACCGGCGCTTTCATAGGTGTCCTTTCCACCGCCACAGGACTGTAGCGTTGACATAAAGAGATATACGTATAGCTTTGTTCATATAGTGAATGAATGTCCATAATATGGACAAACAAGGAATCTGTCAATGCCGCTGGTTGAAAAAGACGAAAATCCTCGCATCCCCTATCAACACCCAATGCCACCTGATGCCCTGCCTGAGATCGTGGTGCCCGATGCGCGCGCTCAAGAAGATGACCGCATGTGGGTCAAGCAGGCGGAGAATGTCTACTTCCGCCCTCTCTGCCTCAATGTCTCGCAGGGCTACTGGATGAACCTGCTAAAAGTGACCAAGTCCGGCGTACTCTCCCGCCATCGGCATGCCAATGCGGTGCATGGGTTCGTTTTAAAAGGCCGCTGGCACTATCTGGAGCATGACTGGGAAGCACGAGAAGGCGGATACGTTTATGAGCCTCCCGGTGAAACGCACACACTGGTGGTGCCTGATGATGTTGAAGAGATGATCACCTATTTTCAGGTGAACGGTGTCATGTACTACGTGGACCCTTATGGCAATCACCTTGGCTATGAGGATGTTTTTACCAAAATCGATATGTGCCGCAAACACTTCGAAGAGGTGGGCCTTGGTGCCGACTATGTAAAGAACTTCATCCGCTGAGTGCTGATATGACCAATATTTCCTATGATTTTTCCGGCAAGGTTGCCGTGGTGACCGGTGGTGCCAAAGGCATTGGCGCAGAGATTGCCCTGCACTATCACAAGGCTGGCGCACAAGTTGTCATCTGGGACCTCAATATTCCAGAGGACCTGCCTTTTCCGCATGTATTCTGTCAGGTGGACATCAGCCAGCAGGACCAGATTGCCGCTGCTTTTGCCAGAACATTAGAGCAGTGCGGGCAGATTGATTTCCTCTCCCACAATGCGGGATTTGCGGGCTCAACCGTTCCATTGGCAGACTATGACCCAGAGGAGTGGGCGCGGGTGGTGGAAGTGAACCTGTTTGGAACCTTCCAACTTTGCCATCAGGTCGTGCCCCATATGAAGGACAGGGGTTTTGGGCGCATCATCAACATGGCCTCGCTGGCGGGCAAAGAGGGCACACCGAACGCCTCTGCCTACAGTGCCTCTAAAGCTGGTGTGATTGGGTTGACGAAATCTCTAGCAAAAGAACTTGCAGAAACTGATATACGAGTAAACTGTATCGCTCCGGCGGCCATCAAAACAGACATACTGGACCAGATGGCCCCTGAGTTTGTGCAGATTATGATTGATAAGTCGCCGATGAAAAGATTGGGGCTGGTGGAAGAAGCTGCTGAGCTTGTGATGTGGCTCAGTTCCACGGCCTGTACATTCAACAGCGGTGCAGTTTTTGACCTTTCGGGCGGACGGGCAACATATTGACGAGTGAAGCAAGACACGGGCTGGAAAGCCGCGCAATTCAGGTTCCTCCATCTATCACGCGGGAGCTGGCCAATGCGGCCATGAGCGTTGAGGGCCTTATTTCTTTGTGGTTCGGGGAGCCTAACATCCCTACCCCAAAATTCATTTGTGATGAGGCGGCACGGTCCTTGTCTGCGGGAGAGACGTTTTACGCTGAAGGGCTTGGGCGGCCTTACCTGCGCGAAGCGATCTCGGGTTATATGAGTGAGCTTTACAATAAGCCGATTGGGGTCGGCCGCGTTGCGGTTACGGTCTCGGGCGGCAACGCGCTCAATCTGGCCTTTCAGTGTGTGTTGGAAGAAGGTGATACGGTTGTCACGTTGACCCCCGCTTTCCCAAACCTGCTTTCCATCCCAAAACTACAAGGCGCCCGCACGGTCACTCATTCACTTGAGGTGAAGGACGGCAAATGGTCGCTGGATGTGGAGGCCTTTCTGGAAACGGCCAAGGGAGCAAAGGTGGTGTTGCTCAACTCACCTTCCAACCCCACGGGCTTTATGCTGACCAGACCTGAGATTGCGCGGATCATGGAGGTTCTGCGCGAGCGCGGCACATGGTTGATCTCTGATGAGGTTTACGCTCGGACCGTTTACTCCGGCAAGGCAGCACCATCGTTTCTTGAGGTGTCCGAGCCGGAAGATCGCCTGATTGTGGTCAACTCCTTCTCCAAATCATGGGCCATGACTGGCTGGCGTCTGGGCTGGCTCACTTTGCCGCCAAGCCTGACACCGGTTGTTGAGAAGATTGCTGAGTTTTCCATTGCCAGCGCCCCACCGTTCTCTCAGCGGGCCGCTGTGGTCGCGCTTCAGCAAGGCGAAGAGTTCGTTACTCAAATGGCGCAAAACTATAAGCATGCGCGGGATCTGGTGTGCTCAGGCCTACTCACCCATGAAGGGGTGACCTGCCCTGTGCCGGAAAGCGCGTTTTATGCTTACTTTAAGGTGGAGGGCGTGACGGATTCCGTTGCTTATGCCCGTATGTTGATTGAGGAAGCCAAGGTAGGTCTTGCCCCGGGGGATGCGTTTCTTGTTGGTGAGCCGGGCTGGTTCCGCCTCTGCTTTGCGCAGACGGATGAGCAGCTTAATGAAGCGTTGGACCGTCTTGCACCGTTCCTGGCCAATGCACGGGAAACGGTGTGATCCTGTAAACTAGAACCAGTGATAGGAGGGCAGTGTCCCTCCTATTGTATTGAGAATAAGCGGTTCGATCTTCTCAAAGAGCTTTTCATTATTGGAAAGCACCACGATCCCCATATCCTCTTGCGGATAGCCAACCGTATAAGAGCGATAACCCGGATTGCTGCCCCAGTGCCAGATGGACCCGTTCGGCTTGGTGGCCTGAAGCCCCCACCCCATAGACCAGCCGATTTTGCCAGTCACGGTCTTGTGGGTTTGCAGCATGCGCTCTTTCAGCTCAGGTTCTGCGGCCTCATCCATCATTGCAACCAGAAAGCGGGCGTAGTCTCCAGCCGTGGTGTGCAGGCTCCATGCGGCATTACCAATGGATGGCTTTCTCTTGTCCGTAATCCGGTCTCCCTCTGCATCATACCCAAAACGGATGCGGTAATCGTAGGCCCGCTGCCAGAGATAGCTGGTGGACGACATGCCAAGCGGCTCAAACACATGGATACGTGCCAGCGTTTCAAGGTTTAGCCCCGTCCGCCGTTCCAGCACCTGTTGCAACAAGGCATAGCCGGAGCCGGAATAGGTAAACTCTGTGCCCGGATCAAAGCGCAGCTTGAGCGGGTCTTTCTCATCAAAGTTGGCAAGGCCTGAAGTATGCGAAAGCAGCATACGGGCGGTGATGCGTTTCAGTCGGGGGTCTGAGCCATCAAACAAATCCGGGGCGTATTGATAAAGCGGTCGCTCTAACGACAGGATATTCAAATCCACCAGTTTCAGCGTCAGGTAGGCGAACACCGGTTTGCCGAGAGACGCGGCTTCAAAAATAGGCTCTTGCGCGCCAATGACTGTTTTGCCTCGGCTTGATTTATCATAGAGACGGATGAACTCCACCTTGCCCTCGCGGACCACCGCCACGCTCAGGCTTGCGTCCGGGTTGCCGCGCTGGATGCCCTTTGCATGTTCATCCAACTTTGCAATTATATCCGCTTGTGGGGCTGTTTTCTGCAGGGGCGTGGGTTCATTGCAGCCGCTGAGTGCCAGAAGTCCCGCCAAAACTGTTAGTATCCGTAGATGCATCAAGAAGCCGTTTTAAAATCAGGTGGTGCCAAGGTGTCTATGCAAATCGCCGGGGCATCGCTCCGGTTTCCCTGAGAGCATACGCCTAAGAAGATGAATGAGAGATTGGTCTGGGCGGTTAATTTTGGCCAAACCTCTAAGCAAACAAAATGGCACCAATGCGTCAGGTTGTAATTTGCTACGAAAGATACAACCTCGGACCCATCAGAAAAGCCGAAATAGCTGTTGACCTCAACTTAACTTGAGGACTTAAAAGCCCTGTTGTGAAACCGGAACCTTACATGTTTCGGTCAAAGAACAGAATGAGCTGATCATGAAAACAATTGCTAGTTTATCCCTTGGAACCTTGATGATTGCCGCTGCTGGTATGGCACACGCAGAAGGTTTGGAGCGCATCAACCCATCCACCATTGTCGATACCAGCCCTTGGGGCTTTACGCAGGTTGTTGTGGCCCCCTCAAACGCAAAAACGGTTTATATTTCAGGTCAATTCAGCGGTGACATAGACGGGAACGTTTTGGGCAAAACGGTTGGCAAACAAGCGGAAATTGCCTTCTCTAATCTGCGTAAGGCGATTGCGGCCTCTGGAGGAAAACCAGAGCATGTGGTCAAGATTCAAGTTCTTGTTGCTGGTCATGGTGAAGATAAGTTGCATGCCATCAGTGATTAGGTCAGCAAGCTTTTTGGAAAACACCTTCCCGCCAGCACGCTCATTCCGGTTGACCGTTTGGCATTGGACGGCATGCTGTTTGAGATTGATGCGACATTGGCAATACCACAGAGCTAAAGCACCCGTGCTTGCGCCGGATTGCTTCGGTTGAACCTTAACTAATCGTTTGCAGGCTTTTCCGATGCCGGTGTCTTTGAGGCTGGTGGTCTTTGTCTTGGGGTATGGTCCTTGAAAGCCCAAAGGGACATGACAGCGGCACCAGCCAACACTAAAGCGCTGAAGAAAAACCCATCTGCAAGTGCACGGCTGCTGATTGCTTTGAGGATGTAAAGCGATTGCGGCCAGCGCTCGTGCAGCAAGGCGGCTGCAGCAGGTTGATCACCCATGAACTTGTAGAGCAGCAACTGCAACAGTTCCCGGTCTTTGTCGTTGGGCTCCATCAGCTCAGCGGCGGCAGAAATCATCGTCTTTTCTCGCCAGTTGATGAGAGCTCCCACGCAGGCAATGCCAAACACACCGCCAACTTGCCGGCAGGTTTGCAGCAAGGCAGTGGCGCGGGCGCGGGCAAGCAGAGAGACGTGAGAAAGCGCTTCAGTGGAAACGGAGCTGATGAGAAAGCCCAGTCCGGCCCCCATCAACATCATGCCGGGAAAGAGCAGCCAGAGATTGTTGTAGTGGATCACCAGAGCCTGCATGAAGAAGCCAGCCCCCATGGCCAGACTGCCGCAGACTGCAAGATTGCGAAAATTGATTTTGCCCACCAGACGCCCCCCGAACTGAGCGCATATGATGATTGTCAGCACCACCGGTAACATGGAGAGACCGGCCTGAAAGGGCGTCAGGCTCAAGACGTTTTGCAGAAAAACAGCGCCGAATACCACCTGCGCCAACAAGCCAAACGGAATGCAGAAGAGCAGCAGGCAGCACCCCAGATAGACCTTGTTTTCGAACAACGAGAACTGGATGAACGGATGCGCCACGCGGTCTCTGCGAGCAAACAACAGGTAACAAATCAGGATCACGAACCCAAGTGAAACAACCCCTTCTCCCAATGTGAGGCGGTAATCACCAAACCGTTGAACCGCAACGGTGAAAACCAGAAGCGCCATGACAAAAAAGGCCGCGCCAAGAAAATCAAAACTGCCGGTGTCTCTGGAGGTTCTGCCCTTTCCGATGGCAAACGCCATGATCAACACGGCCGAGCCAATGGGCACATTGAGCAAGAACACCAGCCGCCATGAGAACAACTGTACCAACGTGCCGCCCACCAATGGCCCCGCTGCCATAAAGACGAGGCCTGCACCAACATAGTGGGCCAGAGCCTTGCCTCTTTCATCTGCCGGATATGCGGAAAACACGAGCGCCGTTGCCGCGGGCTGCATCAGTGCTGCACCAAGCCCCTGAAACACACGGGATGTGATGAAGATGTCCCCCGTTGGAGCGTAGGCACAGGCGAGCGAGGCGGCTGTAAACAGGGCTACACCGATGCGAAGAGAGGTGAAGTAGCCGAACTTATCGCCCAACCAGCCACCACACATCAACATGGAGGCAAGCGCGATCAGATAGGCATTGACTGCCCATTGCAGATGTACCGGACCAAAGGCATAGGTGCGCTGAAGAGACGGCAGAATAATGCCCAGTACAGTCTGATCGATCATGACCAGAGCGAGCGCTCCGATCATGTTCAACAAAACCAGATGTTTGCGGGCCATGCTTGTCTCCACTCGTTTACGGTTCAGGCACGGTTTTCGAATTGAGCCATGAAGCTCCCCAATGCCTCCAGGCATTGGGGTTCATCCAACAAAGGGCAATGTCCGCGATTGGGGACGTCCACCGATTGCATGTGAGGGGCCATATTCTTCATGGTGCGGATGGTATCGGCAGATGTGACATCTGACAGCTCTCCGCGAATGGACAGGACGGGAAGTTCAAGGTCCGCAGCACGCTGGTGCGCCTCCCAAAGGTCACGGAAGTCCTCTTTGTTTTCAGTGAGTGCTACGCCGAGATTATCATCGTAACGGTGGTGCCATTTGCCATTTTTGCGGCCATACATGGACAGCGCCATGCGCTCCCACTGCTCTTCCGGCAGGTTCACAAACTGGTTGCCTATGTGTTCCTTGATGGTGCTGACCACGGCGGTCAGTTCGCTCTCGTCCGGCAACTGGCCCGCATAGCCGAAGATGCGCGACATGCCAGCAAACTCGATAGTGGCCCCAAGGTCGTTAAGCACGGTGCCCGCCAGCATGTCCGGGTGATCCTCCACCATCAGCATGGCAAGCAGGGCGCCGAGTGAGGAACCTAGCAACACCACGGGGGGCTCATCAATGGACTTCCAGAACTCGTAGGTATCACGGATGTAAACAGAGGTGTTGTAATTGCTGTAATCCGGGTCGTAGTCCGACAGATCCCGCCCACGCAGGTTCAACGCGTAGATGGTGTGGGTCTTGCTGAGTTGGACAGCCATGGGGTCCAGATCGCGGGCGCACCGGGTCAGACCCGGCAATGCGATGATTGCGGGTTTTTGGGAGGTGCCATTGCCGTAAACCCTGTAGTTGAGCTTGATGCCGTCAGACGTCTCGAACCATTTGTTCTCATAGGCGCCGCTGTCATATTTGCTTTCGTCAATCTCACTCATTGGCACCTCTTTCCTTCCGGGTGCGGCTTGTGTTCTGAATGGGTGTTGTCGGTCATATGACCTTCGTGCGTCGCCGAGATGATGGCTTCAATGCGGTCAGCGTAATTGATCAGCGCCTGATCCGCGGCCAGATATCCAGTCTTGATGCGCTCGTTGATGCTCTTGGGCTCAAAATCCACCACGCCTGTGAGCGCATTGTGCTCTGCCTTTACGGTGATGATGTGAGAGATCGCACGCATTTTCATGAGCGAGCGATAGTGCTCACAGTCCCTGATGGGCGAATCCTCAGGCACCATTTTGTCCAGATCGTAGAGCATATGAGAGTAATGCTGGGCGCACTTGTCGCCATCCAGCATGAGCCAGAACTTGTCCTCAAACACCAGCTCCGTCATGCGGTAGACCGCTTCTTCAACCGTGGTGGGAATGATGCCTTCCGGGCAGAACAGCTCAATCAGAAAGATCGGCATATGAGAGATCTGGTAGTCATCCAGAATACGCAGGAGTGAACGGATTGGCGTGTTGTCGTAAAGCCCGCCATCCCAATAATAGTGCCCGTCCAGCTCAATGGGCGGAAAGCCCGGAGGCAAAGACCCACTGGCCATGATGTGCCTGGAGGTGAGGTAGTGATCCCGGTTGGAGAACCGCTCAATCTGCCCCGTTGCAACGTTGGTCGCTGTGATCACCAACCGCGGGGCGTCCTCGCTGTTGAGGCGCTCAAAGTCGATGAATTTTTCCATGGTCTCAAGCGCTGGCGTGATGTCGTAGATACTGGGGCGATTTTCACTCATGAACGACGGCGGATGTAGTTTGAAAAAGCGAGGGTGGCCCATGCTGGCACGCAGCAGCTTTTGGCTGGAATGCCATATGAAGCCGGGCGCGTGGCTCAGGTGTTCCCACAGGGCGTGGAGGGTCTCGATAGGGTCGCCAAATTTTGGGGCCGCAATGACAGCCGCATTTAGCGCACCAATGGAGGTGCCGGTGATGATTTCCGGCTCAAAGCCCGCCTGATAAATGCGGGTGAGCGCACCAACCTCATAGGCTCCAAGAGCTCCACCGCCTTGCATGACAAGGCCAATTCCTTGTGTCATCTACCGTCCTTCCGACAGGGTTTCTTGCATTCCCCCCGGAGTGCACCGGATTGCGAAAGAGAAAACCCTCTCCTCAAACCAGCAAACAAGACGTGATGATGAGCGGCCCGAAAAAGCCCACCTCACGGATGAAGCTTAGGCGCGAACCTCCAAAGAAAACATAAAGCTTGTCAGAAAATCGTGCTTTTGAAAGGCGACTGAAATCACTCAGGCGCAAGCCTCTCCTGACACTATGGCTCCTTACGAAATCTGCCTCGATGTAATGAAGTCATAACTCAATGAAAAACAAATACTTATATAGCCTCACAAAAAAACTGAAGAACCTGCGGAACATAGCCGTACTCGCTCTGCTCGGGCTTACACTCGCAGCATGCCAAACGACCATTACGACGAAAGACATTGAAGAAGCACAGGTAAAGGTCTCAAAGGTGACCGTGACGGGCGATTGGAAATATGAAGGGCTGAACAATGTTCTGGGCGTGGACTACGATAAAGACATAATCGTTAAGGTCACAAAGAAGGCCTTAAAAAACAAGTTGAAAGACCTGCATGGTCCGAGACGGGTCAACGTTGACGTCAAAATTCAGAGCTTCTTCATTTCAAACATGGGTTATGACATCCTCTTCGGGACAGGTG
This sequence comes from Pseudovibrio sp. Ad26, assembly GCF_001623285.1. Lineage (NCBI taxonomy): Bacteria > Pseudomonadati > Pseudomonadota > Alphaproteobacteria > Hyphomicrobiales > Stappiaceae > Pseudovibrio > Pseudovibrio sp. Ad26. Next base: position 234,869 of record NZ_LMCE01000050.1, on the reverse strand, counting down.
CATCCTCCATGTCGGGCATGGTGACGGTTATTGATGCGCGGACAAAAGAAGTCATTGTCAAAGACGCGAGGATTGGCACAGCAGTCGCAAACCACGAAGTGTTTGCTGAACAGGTTGTGGCGAAGGTTTTGCGGGCGACAAAAAAGCCCTGACGACATTATCTGGCTGCCGTTGCTCTCTGCAGCGGCATGCTGCTGTTAAATTGCGAGTTCCGGGCTTACACTTCGTTGAGCCTGAGCTGATAAAACGATGAGGGTGGGGCTCTGTCTGGGACCCCGTTCTTTAGGAGCTTCAGATGCCAAATAGCTCTTTACCTCCAGTCCTGCTTTTGACCGGTACCAACGCTGCGGCCTGGGTGATGGATAATGTCCGCATGTCCTTCGAGGCTTTCGGGTATGTCTGTCACAGCCTCACCTATCGGCATCATGACCTGCCACCCGGACCGGAACGCGATGCCAAGCTTGTCGGGGTGAGCATCGCTGATTATGTGGAGGATGCCCGACAAGCGCTAGCAGAGATTGGCGAGGCGCCAGTTGTTGTCGGGCACTCGATCGGCGGGGTTATCGCGCAGCTTCTGGCCGCTGAAGGCGCTGTAAAAGCAGGAGTTCTTCTCAACAGCAGCATTGTGAACGGCATTTTGCCGACGACGGACGGGGAGCGCGAACTTGGCAAACTGCTCATTTCGGCTGGTGCATTTTGGGAGCATGCCCTGGAACAGGATTTCGAGCTTCTGACGAAGTATGGGTTCAACACACTGGCACTCAATTTACAACATGACATCCATGCGCGTCTCGGTACCGAATCCGGGCGGGTGCTTTTTGAGTTTGTTTTCTGGATGTATGACGTTCGCCAAACCACGTTTATTGACCCGAACAAGGTCTCGTGCCCCTTGCTCTTCGTTTCAGGAACCGAGGACAAGGCTGTGACGCCAAGCACCGCGCGATTGATGGCTGAGCGCTACGAAAACTCGGACTTCCTCGCAGTCAACGGGGCCTGCCACTACATTCAGTTTGAGGACCAGTGGCCAGAGACAGCTGCCAAGGCGCTCGACTGGTTGAGACAGAAACTCTGAGTGGACAGCTTGTTTCGGCTGGGCCAGATACCAGAGGATAGCTAAACGGCGAGCTTCCTATGTGCTGGTTGGCTTGGTTTCATCCCCCATCATCATTTTCCAGATGGCCTTGATGGCCAGTTCCGGATCAAACCAGCTGACAAAGCGGGTATCCACGGGTTGGCCGTTGCGGATCGTCATGGCGGGGCGGATCAGGCGCAAGCCCTGCGGCATCATAACCTGAGGGTTGCCGTTGAGCAGAGTAAAGTCGGCCTTCATGCCAACAGCAATCATTCCGAGCGTATCCTCCTGCCCCAGCTGGCGCGCGGCGTTGACTGTCATGGCCTGCAGCGCTTCTTCAAGCGTAACTGCTTGATCCACGCCAACTACCGTGCTGCCACTGGTGGAGGTGCGGGACATAGCAGTCTCAACAGTGCCCATCGGGTTCATGGGGGTTGCAGGGTGATCCCCGTGGAAGGTTATGACAGCACCTGCATCCTTTGCATCGCGCACAGGCATATAGCGATCCAGCCGCTCTTTGCCGAACAGGCTTTCCAGCTGATCGCCGTAATGGCTGATGTGATCGACAAAGAAACCAAGAGACACGCCCAGATCTGCTGCTCTTTGGATCTGCTCGTTGGTTATAAGCGCATTATGCTCCAGCCGGTGCTCTATGTCATCGCGCGGGTCTTCGGCCTGAATGGCCGCAATCGCCATCAATGCCTGATCAATGGCGCGCTCTCCCTGCGCATGCAATGCCACTTGACCGCTGCGTTTGTGTACGTCACGGAGTTTCTCCAACAGGTCAGCATCACTCATGCTGAGGTCACCCCGGTGACCCGTAGACAGGCCTAGACGTTCGAGCACCAACTCAGAATCTTCATAGGGTTCGTGGGTTGCGGCCCCGCCTGTAAACGGAGACCCATCCAGCCAAAACTTTGCACCTAGGATGGTGAACCGGTCATCCCCACCAAAACGCCAGTTGGGAAGCTGATCCTCTGTCAGATAAACGTAGGTTCGCACTGGTGGATTGTCTTCCAGACCAACACGCTGCAACAAACCGACAGGGTTGGGATGGCGGCCCACAGCCCCCGTCACGCCAATGGTGGTGTAACCGGCCTTGGCATAGTCGGTGTAGGTCTTGCGCACCAGCAACTCGACCGCCTCATCCGAAGGGGCGGGAATGGCAGAGACAACACGGTTGATCTCTTCCAGCTCTCTCAGCATTGGGCCGCGGCGCGGGTCAACACCAGCTTCTTTCAGCGCAGCGGTATTGGCGTAAGCCTCGTGCATCATTTGGGTCAGAACGAGCATGGGTTTATCAGGAGAAATGGCGTCCAGCTCCGCCAGTGTTGGCGGAGAAAGGTCTCTGATCGCAATCGGATCCCAACCGTAGGCCAGTACCCACGGGGTTACGCTGAATTCATCGGCGGAATCCTGCAGGGCCTGCATGATTTGCATGCGGTTGTCGTATTTATAGGCGCTGATGTCCGTGGCTGAGCCCAGCAGAGCAGCTGCAATCGGGTGGGTATGGGGTTCAATCAAGCCCGGGATCAATGTGCCTTTGAGGCGTATGATCTCCACGTCGGCAAGGCCTTCCAACTCCCGCACATCTCCAACGGCCATGATCTCGTTGTTATCAACCAGCACGGCCTGCACCTGTGGCAGGTCCGGGTCCATGGTCAAGACGCGGTCAGCGGTGACGATGTATTTGCCGGGATAGGTCGGCGGCAGAGAGTACCAATAGTAGCCCGCAGCAGCTCCGACGATGATAATTACCAACCCAGCAATCCAGCGCATACCAACCTCCCAGTTCTTACCCTTACGGAATGATGCATATAATTGGCGGTGATGCCACCCGATAGATTCGGGCTATTCGCAGGTTTTGACCTGCTATTGTGCCATATGATGGCGTTTTATGAGTTTGCACCTGATTTCTGAACCCGCCCGCAAGGCGACACCGGATTCTGGAAAGACCTCGTCAGGTTTCATAACTTTGAAACTGTAAAAGCGTGTCAGACGGGCCAGCAAGACGATTGCCTGCACAGTTGCAAAACTGGCGCCTGCACACACGCGCGGGCCAACACCAAATGGTATGAAAGCACTGGTCATGGGGTCGTCAGCGCGTTCAAACCGGTCCGGGTCAAAGTGGTCAGGATTGTTCCAGTAGGATCTGTGCCGATGCACGATCCATGGCGATATAATCATAAGAGCCCCACGCGGAATCTTGTGACCGCCTATGGTGCTGTCCTCTTCTGCCATACGGGTCATGAAAGCGATTGGTGGATACAATCGCATGGTTTCGCGGAAGACATCCCGTGTGAATTTCAGTTTGGAGATATGCCGGTATTCGATGTTCTCGCCATTGGTGACATTGTCGGTCTCTCTCCTGATGCGCTCCGAATAATCAGGCCGCTGGGAAAGAATGAAAAAGGCCCAGTTGAGGATTGCCGAGGTTGTCTCATGTCCAGCAAGAAAGAAAGTTGCAATGTGATCTACCAGCTGTTCCTTGTTCAGGGGCTGGCCCGTTTGTGGGTGCCGGGCATCAAGCAGCCTCTGGCACATATCATCGTGCTGGCCAAACCGGTTGGCGGTATGTTCCTCTACCAGATCACGCAGCAAGAGGCGCAACTCATTGCGGAGAAGCTCCGCTTCCTTTGGCATAGGAGTTTTGGGGGCGTCTGGCGTTCCGCGCAAAATCATTTTGCGCGCCCATGTGGTCGTGATGGATTGGTAACGTGAAGACAGCGAAAACACCATGCGTGCGCGGTCATTGTCAACCGGATGCGAAAAGATAGTGCGGAAGATGATATCAGCGGTCAATCGGTTCATTTCATCGCGCAAGCTGATGGTCTTACCGAGTTGTGACATTTGATCCAGAAAAGTCAGAAACTGCGTGCAGGCACTTTGAACATGCTTGTACGCACCACGAATGCTGACATGGGAAAATACCGGAGCAATCATTTCCCGCTGCTCTTCCCATTTGGGACCACTGACAAGAATAGTGCTCTCACCAATCACCGGCTTGAGCGTATCCACCATCACATCGGATTTTGGAAAGGACAGTCGTTTCTCAACCAGAACCTCGTTGACCAGATCAGGCGCGTTGACAAGGAAACAGGGGCGCTTGGTAAAATATATCCTCTCCATCGGGCTGTTGAAGAATTCTCCGGGGATCAACGTTAAAACGTTGCGTGCCCAGAACACGCGAAATAGACGCAGACCACGAAGTGGCTTGCAAGGCGTGGGAGCCGGTGGCCGATAGAGGATGGAGTCAGGCATGTGTTGCTGCTTCTCCGCGGTACATATCGATCGCGTGACAACTGTGTTTGCTCATTTTCTGCTCTGGACCATGAAAAACAAAAAAACGCCAGATAACGCAAAAAACGCATAAACCTTTCAAAATCCACGCAACTAAAACTTCCTGTTATATTTCTAGCACTTAGCTCGCTAATGCTGCCCTAAGGAAACCACGCAAAAATCTGAGTTTCTCTTCATAAATCCTCAAACAAGCGTGCACTTGTTCTCGTCTCTTCTGGCTAGGTTGACCATTACGTCAATATGGGTTTGACTGGGGAGGCTCTGACTCTCCTGCCTGTGTTTTAGGAGAACAAAAAGAGACACCGGGGAGGATAAGACGATGTCGACACCATATTCTGAGAAGTTGCAAAAGTGGCTGGATATGCTGGAGCGGGGCAAAGATCTGGCGAAGTTGTCGGCTTTGATTGCCAAGGACTGCGTGTTTTATAGCCCTGTGGTGCACACACCGCAACGCGGACAACAGATCACGGTCATGTACCTTTACGGTGCAGCGCAGGTGTTGGGCGTCAACAACAGCTTCAAATACGTGCGTATTCTGGATTGCGGTGACAATGCTGTGCTGGAATTTGAGACAGAAGTCGATGGCATCTACATCAATGGTGTCGATATGATCCATTGGAATGAAGAGGGATTGATCGACGATTTCAAAGTCATGCTGCGCCCGTTGAAAGCGGTGACAATGGTGCAGGCAAAAATGGCAGAAATGCTGGAAGGCCTTAAAGCTCCTGCAAAGGCGGGGGGATAAATTGAAAGAGACGGGGGAGTAATTGATAACCATCTCTGTGCTCCCCTCAAAGAATTGGTTCCTGAAATCTCATGGGTATTAGGCCCTCGGGCAGAGACCTTAAATATTCTGTAATCCTCACCCCCTTGAAATATCCCCGTTAGGTCACCCACTCCTGCGCGGGATTACGATGAAACATTTCATTTCAAAACCTTTCATAACGGGAATAACTCTGCTGGGCCTCCTGCTTGTATTAGTTGGATGTGGCTTGCAGACCTCTCCTGTTGCCGACCCCAAAGGCCCCATCGCCATACTCGAACGGGATCTGCTTTACACCGCTTTCTTCATTATGCTGATCGTGGTTATTCCCGTTTATTTTATGGTGTTCTGGTTTATTTGGCGCTACCGGGCCAAAGGCGGGACGGGTGAATACAAGCCGGACTGGCACAAATCCAGCATTATCGAGGTGGTTGTCTGGTCCATTCCCGCGGTCATCATCATCACGCTTGGCTATCTGGTCTGGACGTATTCCTACAAGCTCGATCCCTACAAAAAGATCGCGACGCCGGAAAACACCATCAATGTGCAAGTGGTGGCGCAGGATTGGAAGTGGCTCTTCATCTATCCGGAGCTTGGCATTGCCTCGGTCAATGAGCTTGCCTTCCCCGTGGATAAGGCCATCAGCCTGCAACTGACCTCTGACACCGTCATGAACTCCTTTCTCATCCCCGCATTAGGGGGACAAATCTATGCCATGGCGGGGATGACCAGTCAGCTGAATCTGCAGGCCAATGAGACCGGACGCTTTCGTGGTCGCAACACGCAGTATAGCGGTGACGGGTTTTCCATGCAGTTTTTTGATGCGGTTGCCATGACGCAGGAAGAGTTTGATGAGTGGGTTGCCAACGCAAAATCTCAACCCAAACCACTTTCCACGGTCACCTACGGTCAATTGGCGCAGCCGACCATTGGGCACGATGTGGAGTACTTCTCATGGGTCAAACCCGGTCTATATGAGGAGATTTTGAAGAAGTATGCCCGACGGCCAGAGACCACCTTGCGCAGACATCCACCAGCGACAACCCAGCCAGCTTGTGAGGGGGATACACCATGTTAGGAAGATTAGGATTTGATTCCCTCCCCTTTTACAGCGCCGTCGCATTTAGTGGTGCATCCGTAACCGTGTTGGGCGGACTGGTTGTCTTTCTGCTGGTCACTTATTTCGGTAAGTGGCGGTATTTCTGGGATGAATGGCTGACGAGCCTCGATCACAAACGCATCGGCATCATGTATATCGCCCTTGCCTTAGTGATGCTGGTGCGCGGCTTTGTGGATGCGCTGATGATGCGCTCACAGCAAGCCATTGCGTTGAATAACGATGGTTATCTTGCGCCGGAGCACTTCGATCAGGTGTTCAGTTCACATGGCACGATCATGATCTTCTTCATGGCCATGCCGTTCCTGACCGGCCTGATCAATATCGTGGTGCCTCAGCAGCTCGGTGCCCGTGATGTGGCCTTCCCGTTTATGAATTCCATCAGTTTGTGGCTGACAGCATCCGGTGCTGCGCTGGTGATGGTTTCCCTTGTCATCGGCAAATTCTCGACGGCTGGGTGGACCGGCTACCCGCCGTATTCCGGCGCTGAGTATAGTCCGGGTGTGGGCGTTGATTACTGGATCTGGGCGCTGCTGGTCAGCGGTGTGGGCAGCACCATGACGGGGATTAATTTTGTTGTCACGATCATAAAGTGCCGCGCGCCCAAAATGCGCCTGATGCAGATGCCCCTGTTCACCTGGACCACTTTATGCACCAGTTTACTCATGGCCTTCGCTTTTCCAGCACTGACAGTTGTTGCTGCGATGCTCGGATTGGACCGAATTCTCGGGTTTCACTTCTTTACCAATGATGCTGGCGGCAACATGATGAATTACGCCAATCTGATTTGGATATGGGGTCATCCGGAAGTTTATATCCTCATACTACCCGCGTTCGGAGTTTTCTCCGAAGTGACTGCAACCTTCTCTCAAAAAAGGCTTTTTGGGTATCGGTCACTGGTTTATGCAACAGCGGTAATTACCATTCTATCCTTCACCGTTTGGCTGCATCACTTCTTCACCATGGGTTCCAGTCCCAATGTGAACGCTGTTTTTGGTATTGCGACCATGATTATCGCTGTGCCAACGGGTGTGAAGATTTTTGACTGGGTGTTCACCATGTACAAGGGGAGGATCATCTTCCACCCTGCCATGTTATTCACCATCGGTTTTCTGATCACCTTCGTTCTTGGCGGTGTTTCCGGCGTGTTGCTGGCAATTCCACCTGCAGACTTTTTGATGCATAACTCAACCTTCCTTGTGGCGCACTTCCACAACGTGCTGATCCCCGGCGCGGTCTTTGGGTACTTTGCTGGCTTCCAGTACTGGTTCCCCAAGGCAACGGGCTTCACGCTCGACAGAGCGTGGGGTGTTCGTTCTTTCTGGTTCTGGATTATCGGCTTCTACCTTGCCTTCATGCCTCTCTATGCGCTTGGTTTCATGGGGATGTCTCGCCGAATGGAACGCTACGAAATGGCTGAGTGGCAACCGTTCCTGATCCTTGCAGCGGTTGGCGCACTGAGTGTGTTGATTGGTATTTTCTGTCAGGGAATGCAGCTTTATGTGAGCATTCGCGACCGTGAGAAGAACAAGGACATCACGGGTGATCCATACAATGCCCGGACTCTGGAGTGGCAAACCTCTTCACCACCTGCCGAGTATAACTTTGCCAAGGTTCCGGACGTGCAGGACATTGACGCGTTCTGGGATATGAAACAACGCGGCGTGGCTTATGCCCCTGCAGGAGAATACGAGGACATCCACTTGCCGCGGAACACAGGCATCGGTGTCTTCCTCGGTGGTCTCGGGTTCCTCATCGGCTTCGCAGTGACATGGTACATCTGGTGGTTGGTGGCACTTGGCTTCCTTGGTGTGCTGGCGTGTTTAATAACTCGAAGTTCGCAAGATCACACCTATGAGATTATCCCCGCTGCCGGGATTGAGGCTCATGAGAAGGCCCGCATCAAAGCTTTGGAAGCCCACAAACCAACACCGGGGGATTTCTGGTCATGAGCACATACAGCCCAAAAACCACTGGTTCTCCCGGACCGACAGAAGAGACGTTAGATATCAGGGACTTGGGCTTTTGGCTCTACCTGATGACAGACGCGATCATCTTCTCGCTTTTGTTTGCAACTTACGTGGTGATGTTCCAAAACACCGCCACCGGGCCTCTGCCGATTGACGTGTTCGATATCAAGCACGTCTTTGCCGAAACCATGTTCCTGTTGTTTTCAAGCGTAACGTTTGGCTTTGCCTCCCTCGCCTCCGTCAGAGAGCATAAAAGTCAGGCAGTGTTCTGGTTGATTGTCACCATCGTGCTTGGCTTAGGTTTTATATCGCTGGAAGTGATTGAATTTATTGGCATGATTGAATCCGGTGCTGGACCGCAAACCAGCGGGTTCCTCACTGCGTTCTTCACGCTGGTGGGAACTCATGGCGCCCATGTGAGCCTTGGGATGATCGGGATCATGGTGATGATCTTCCAGATTCTCATCAAAGGGCTGACCTCTCCTGTCAAATCCCGCCTCCACCGCCTCGGTATGTTCTGGCATTTCCTCGACATCGTCTGGATCGGCATTTTCTCAATCGTCTACATGCCCGGTTGGCTTATTTAGGAGAGTATGATGCACCCGCAATCTCACAGTGCAAAGAGGCTGATCACCGGGTTTATCCTCGCGTTGGCGCTCACACTCATTCCGTTTGCCATCGTCTGGACCATGGCGTTTCCGGTTGAACTAACCTTCGGCATCATCGCTTTATGCGCGCTTGTTCAGGTCGGTGTGCACCTGCACTACTTCCTCGGCATAGATAGCAGAACACCGATTGAGAACGTACTGGCCATATGTTTTGCAGGCGTTCTTATCTTCCTGATGGTCGGTGGCACGCTCTGGATCATGTTTGATCTGTATGAACGGATGATGTGAGGATATCCTTGGCTTTCTGAGGTTGTTTCGCGGAGAAACTGACGAGATTATTCAGAAAGTCCTGCGTTGCCCGCTCCCAGGAAAAGGTCTTGGCATGGGCGATGCAATCCGCTGGTTTCATTGATAAAGCGCGCTTGATCGCGACTGCGAGATCTTCATCCATAGCACCAACGGGAGCCTCTCCGATGATGTCTTTTGGGCCAGTCACCGGATAGGCTGCAACGGGGATACCACAGGCCATCGCCTCCAGGTTGACGAGGCCGAATGTATCGGTTTTAGATGGAAACACCATTACATCCGCCCCGCAATAAGCCTTGATCAGGTCATCTCCGGTCTTTGCCCCAATGAAGACAGCATCTGGATAACGCTTTGTGAGGGATGCCAGATCCGGCCCATCCCCTACCAGAACCTTTGTTCCTGGCACGTTTAAATCCAGAAATGCCTCCAGATTCTTCTCGGGCGCAATCCGCCCTACATAGAGCATTACTGGTTTGGGAAGGCTTTCAAACAGATCAGAAGGAACGGGTCGGAATTTCTTCAGCTCAACTCCTCGCCGCCAACGCACCGCTCGCTTAATTCCGATACGATTGGCCATTTCCAACATGGTTTGCGTTGTGACCATGGTGTGGGTGGCTTGATTGTGAAAGGTAATCAACCACTTGTAAAACCAAGCCTCAGGCAGTCCCGTGCGCATGGAGGCATACTCCGGAAACTTAGAGAGCCATGAGCTGGTGAAGTGATGCGTAGTACGGCGGCAGTACTTGCGAGCGGCCCAACCTAAAGGCCCTTCGGTCACCACATGCAGCGCATCTGGCTTAAGTTCGCGTAGCATTCTGGAGAGTTTGCGATATGGGAACAGGGCCAGTTTGATATCCGGATAAGTTGGCAGTGGCATTTGGTGAAACTGGTCTGGCGTGATGAGAATAACCTCATGCCCCAGCGCGGATAACTCGCGGCGCGTGATTTCTAAAACACGAACCACCCCGTTGATCTGCGGATGCCACGCATCAGAGACGATGACAATTTTCATTGGCCTATCCCCGCAAAGCTACCAGAGGGAAAGGCAAGGGATTTTGGTTGTGTCGCAGCGATCAGAATACTTCTTCGCAATATCGGTCACTTCCTCAAGCAACCGATCACTGAGTGTGATTGGCTCCAGCCCCATTTCCAGAAATTTATGATTGGCCACCATTAAGTCGTTTTCCGCAGCTTCCTTCCGCGGATTTTCCAGATAAGCAATTTCGACGTTTGCCATCTTGGCGACCATCTCTGCCAGATCCCTAACCCTGTGGACCTCTGTCATCTGATTGAGGATCTTCACACGTTCCCCGCGTTCAGGTGGATTTTCAACGGCCAGCTGAACACAGCGCACGGTATCCTGAATATGGATGAAGGCCCGTTTTTGGCCGCCTGTTCCATGCACGGTGAGCGGATAGCCAATCGCGCCTTGCATGAGGAAGCGGTTGAGTACGGTGCCGTAGTCTCCGTCATAGTCAAAGCGGTTGATGAGCCGCTCATCCAGCGACGTCTGTTCGGTCTGAGTGCCCCAGACAATGCCCTGATGCAGGTCAGTTATCCGCAGTCCATAATTCTTGGCGTAGAACTGGAAAAACAGCTGATCCTGCGATTTGGTCATGTGGTAGATGGAACCGGGGCTTGTGGGATAAAGGATTTCCTGCTCGCGCATATCTCCGTTCACATCCAGATGAACCCGCAAATAACCCTCTGGGATTTCGCAGCCTACTGTGCTGTATCCATAAACTCCCATGGTACCAAGATGAACGAGATGAGTATCCAGCTCTGCCTCAACAATTGCAGAGAGCACATCATTAGTCGCGTTGAGATTGTTGGACACCGTATAGCGCCGGTGCCACGAAGACTTCATGGAATAAGGCGCTGCGCGCTGTTCTGCAAAGTGGATGACCACATCCGGCTTTTCGTGTTTGAGCAGGTGCAAGAGGCGGTCGTAGTCTGTGCCAAGCGTGATATTGGCGAAGCGGATGGTTTTGCCCGTCAGCTCCTGCCAGGTTGCCAGACGTTCGCTGATTGGCTCAATGGGAGTGAGAGAGGAAACCTCAAGCTCAACGTCGATCTTGCGGTGAGATAGATTATCGACAATGACAGTGTCATGACCAAGACTGGAGAACAACAGACTTGTAGGCCAGCCGCAAAAGCCGTCGCCGCCCAGTACCATAACTTTACCCACGAAATCGCCCTTCCCGCCGACTCACCCATGTTTGAATGAGGTAGCATCCGATTGGTACAGACTGATGACCTCGCCTTTTGCCCATGACGAAAATCCTGCATGATTAGCCCACACTCTTTCAGGTGGTCACAATGCGCAGTCTAAACACACGCTAGATAAGCACGTGCGCAGGCTGGCTTCATCTCCATAAAATCAAGGGCAAAGACCGCTGAATATGCAGGGAGCAACGCTGTCGTGCGAGTTGTGCCGTGCACGTCATGTTTATAACTCGGGCTCCTTTCGTTTGAATTTGCCGAAATGTTTTGCGGCAGTCGAAACGTGATTTTCAGAGGAATTGGTCAGATGTGATCCCTGTGAAAGGTCACAGGAACGTAACGGTCACTGGGAGTTCGCCGAAAGGTTGCGCAGACAAGAGACTCCTTTCTTGCCAGCAGGAATTGAGAGATCCAGACAATATAATTACATTTTCTCAGCAATAACGGCCTGTACTTCCGCAAAAAACACTCTCTAATATACCACATATTTCAAAAGATTTGTTTTGGGAGAGGGACACCAATGAGAGTTAAACTAATTTCAATGCTGGGCGCAGCCGCGCTTTCCTTGTCATGCGCGACCGCAATGGCTGCGGAAACAATTCGCGTTACTTTACAGCTGCCTGAAAGCCATAGTCTTGGCCAGAACTGGAATGCCTTCAAGGAAATTATTGAGGAAAAATCGGGTGGTGAGCTGAGTCTTCAGCTGTTCCCGTCTGCGCAGCTGTTTAAGGACAAAGAAGTTCCGGAAGCGGTTGGTTCTGGCGCGATTGAAGCAGGTTCAGCGTTTCTTGGCCGTTTTGCAGGCTCCGTTCCTGCCGTTGAAATCGTCAACCTGCCGTTCTTCTTCCGTGATGAAGACCACCTGAGAGCAGCTGCTGCCAACGGCTCGCCGATGCGTGAGATTCTCGATAAAGCCGTACTGGAAGAAACCGGCGCCCGCGTTTTGTGGTGGCAGGCTTATGGCCGTAACATTTATCTCAACAACGGTGATCCGATCAGAACCCCTGAAGACATCAAAGGTGAAAAAGTTCGTACCTACGGCAAAGTTTTGGGCTGGACTGTTGAAGCACTCGGCGGTGCACCTACTATGATGTCCGGGTCGAAACAGTTCCTCGCTTATCAGCAAGGTGCAGTTGATGTGGGGATGACTGGCACCTCTGGCGTAACCAGCCGCAAACTTTATGAAGTGATGGAGAACATGACCCTCTCCTATGACTTTGCGATTGAGTTTGTTGCGGTGATCAACAACGAGTTGTTCGAGAGCCTTTCTGCTGAAAACCAGCAAATCATTCTGGATGCGGCAGCCGTGGTCGAAAAACAGCTGCGTGATCAGGTGTACTCTGGTGAGGATGCTTTGGTTGAAAGCGTCAAGGACAAGATCAACGTGATCCGCCTCAGCGATGAAGAACGCGCCAAATGGGTGGAAGCAACTGCCTCTGTTCAGGACCGCTTTGTTGAAGCTGCTGGCCCTGTTGGTCAGCAAGCCATTGATGCTGCAAAAGGCATGTAAGATCTACTGGTAGGTTCACCTGCTCAGATCTTCAACTTGATTTGGAAAGGGAGCCATTGGGCTCCTTTCCTGCCCATCCTGTTCTGGGTCCCCTTTATTTTGAGGGAGCCGACTGCACAAAATGATCATTCCAAACAGTGTGTGTCTGCTCTCCGGCAAGTCCATTTGGTGTTCAGCCGTGATTAAGCTCATCGATCATATTTCCGAATTCACCGGCAAATTGGCTGCCTGGGTGTTTTTCGCAATTGGTTTTTTCATCTGTTATGAGGTCGTCTCCCGGTACGTCTTCAACAGCCCGACTGTATGGGTGGATGAAATCTCTCGGATCGGTCAGATCTGGGGGGCTTATCTTGCCGCAGCCTTTGCACTGAAGCACCGCGAGATGATCGTCATTGATGTTGCCTTCCGACGTCCTGATACATTGCTGCGTAAGGTGGTTGAGACCTTCTCTATTCTGGTGATCCTGCTCTTTTGCATCACTGCGGTTTGGTATGGTTACGGTCTCTGGCTCAAGTCCACATTGCGTGGCCACACCACAGATACTTATCTGGCTTTGCCGAAGTGGTTCACTCATGCCTCCGTATGGGTTGGCTTTGCCTTGTTGGGCCTTCAGTCCATTGCTGAGGCCGTGAAAATCTGGCGCGACGGTGTGCCAGCTGACGATACCTTGCAACATGAGATCTAGGGGCTAAGCATGACTGCGTTTCTCATTCTCGCGGCCTTGCTGCTGCTTCTTATTCTCCGTGTGCCGGTTGCGTTTGCGCTAGGTTCGCTGGGTGTCTTCTTGCTCTGGTATTTCCCGCTGCCACTGAATGCCGTCCCCCAGCGCCTTTATGGCTCAATGGACAGTTTTGAACTTCTGGCCGTGCCTATGTTTCTGCTCATGTCAAACGTGCTGCTGAAAGGTGGTGTGGGCAAGGATCTGTTTGCGGCTGTTCAAAGCTGGGTTGGCCATTGGCCGGGCGGACTTGGCGTGGCGACCATTCTGTCTTGCGGTTTGTTTTCTGCCGTTTCGGGCTCTTCTGTGGCGACCGCGGCCACCATTGCGACAGTTGCGATCCCCGAGATGACCTCTCGCGGTTACGAGCGCCCGTTTGTGCTGGGTATGTTGGCCGCTGGTGGCACATTGGGAATTCTCATTCCCCCTTCAATCCCATTGATCCTGTATGGCATCGTCACTGAGAGTTCGATCCCGAAACTGTTTCTGGCGGGTATTGGTCCCGGCTTGTTCCTGGCCAGCGTGTTCATCATCTACGGCATGCTCTATTCGCGCTTTAACAGCAAGTATGAGCGCATTGAGAAAGCGAGCTGGGCGGAACGCAGGCGCGCGACTTTCATGGCGCTGCCGACAATGCTATTGGCTGGATCAATCATCGGGTCCATCTACATGGGCATCGCCACACCCTCTGAAAGTGCAGGCATTGGCTTTGTTATGGCGCTTCTCATCACATTTGCCATGGGGCGGATGAACTGGGAGAAGATGAAGGAGGCCACTTACAAGTCGATGAAGACCACAACGATGGTGTTCCTCATCATTGCAGGGGCAAAGGTCTTTTCTTATGCCATCACGCTTTATCGCTTGCCGCAGGATATTTCCACACTGCTCACCACCAACATCTCCGAGCCCGGCCTGTTTATTCTGGCCGTTGGTCTTGTGCTTCTGATCGTCGGTTTCTTTCTGGAATCCCTCAGCATGCTGCTGATTATGGTGCCAGTCCTGTTTCCTGCGCTGGCGGGCATGTCCATTGATCCGATCTGGTTTGGCATCTTTTTCGTGGTGCTTATTGAGACCGCGTTGATTACACCACCAGTGGGAATGAATCTGTTTATTATTCAGGCTGTTGGCAGAGCGAAACTGTCAGAGGTCGCCAAAGGTGCGTGGCCGTTTGCATTGATGATGCTGGCAACTGCTGCCCTGCTTTACTTTTGGCAAGGGCTTGCCCTGTATATCCCTTACAACACATAGAAGATGGGCGTATAAAAATGTCAAAAGCTCAGGTGCTCAAAGCTCTTCTCGAGAGCGGCAAACTGAATGTCACGCCTTGTTGCTGGGATGCTCTCTCTGCGCGCCTTATCGAGCAAGCTGGCTTCCCCCTCGCCTTTATGAGCGGGTTCGGGGTTTCTGCAGCTCGGCTCGGGCAACCAGATGCTGGCCTCATCTCCTATGCGGAAATGGTTGATCAGGCCCGTAACATTGCTTCGGCAACCGGCATTCCTGTGATTGGGGATGGTGATACGGGCTATGGCAACGCTCTCAACGTCAAGCGCACAGTCAAGGGCTATGCCAATGCAGGCATGGCTTGCGTGATGATTGAGGATCAGTTGGCGCCCAAACGCTGCGGTCACACAAAAGGCAAGCATGTGGTGGACCGGGACGAGGCCTTCATGCGCATTCGTGCTGCTGTCGATGCCAAGAACGAAGGCGCAGACATCCTGATCCTCGCCCGCACCGATGCACGTGCCGAGCATGGTTTGGACGAAGCCATAGAGCGCGCCAGAACCTTCCGGGAAATTGGCGTTGATATGACCTTTGTGGAAGCTCCTCGGACCGTTGACGAAATGAAACGCTATTGCGACGAAGTTGATGGGCCGAAAATGGCAAACATGCTGGAGGGAGGACTAACGCCGTTCCTTCAACCAGCTGAGCTTCAGAAGCTTGGTTTCGCCATCTCAACCTACCCTTTCACCGGCCTGATGAGCATGATTAAGGCTCAACAGGATGCTCTTGCCCAGATGAATCATGGGATCTTCCCTGACCCTGCCATGAGCTTTGAAGATCTGCAAAAGGCTGTAGGCTTCGATGCGTACTATGAGGCTGAGGAGCGATATCGGCATTGATTTTTTAGTTAGAGCGGCTGCGTAAAAACATGCAACCTGACTTTTGCAATGCATTGCGAATAATTAACTAAGCTAAGGAATTTAACGAAGGCAGAATGAAAGGTGGTCGTTTTACAATCATCTGGTAGTTTAGAAATATTACAATAAATCAATAACCTACGGAATGTGACAACGCATTAAAACACAGCAAGAACTCGCGGATTTATTAGTCTGACATTTTACATTCAAATTGCACCATCAAGTTTGTGAAATTTATTTTCTCAGCAAAGTGGTGGTGCTTGAAATGCCAGAGAGTGTTCGAATATTCATTGGTTATGATTCCAATGAAACGATTGCCTATCATGTGCTTGTTCAAAGCATTATCGAGAACTCATCCCTTCCACTCTCCATTACACCCATCGCTCTGAATAACGTGCGCAGTATCTTCAAACGCGACAAACATCCGCTTCAGTCCACCGAGTTCTCATTTAGCCGCTTTCTGGCGCCGTATTTATCCAATTATGAAGGCTGGTCGATCTTTATGGATTGCGACATGATCGTGCGAAAAGATATCGCAGAGCTCTGGAATATGCGCGATGACGACTATGCAATGATGTGTTGCAAGCATGATTACACGCCAGTCAGTGACACGAAGTTCCTCAATAACGTCCAGTCCAAATACGAGAAGAAGAACTGGTCAAGCGTTATGATGTTCAATAATGCCAAGTGCAAAGCTTTGACGCCAGAATACGTAAACACGCGCTCCGGCCTTGAGCTACACCAGTTTAAGTGGTTAGGAGATGACAATCTGATCGGCTCTTTGCCGCTTGTCTGGAACCATCTGGTTGAAGATTACCCTTACAATCCAGAAGCTGCCCTCGTTCACTACACCTATGGCGGCCCTTATTTTGAAGAGTATCTGGATTGTGATTACGCCGAAGACTGGCAACAATACAAACGCAGCACATTGCATGCCACTCAGCGGGTTAAAGCAGAGCCTGAGCTAGCATTGGTTGGCAACTCACGATCCCTTCGTCACGTCCTCGCAGGCAATTAACGCTTGCGTGGACGTTTTGATTTGCTGCGAATTTTGTAGGAGGAAGCTGAGTGAGTCCTGCTACCCCGGTACCCTCTCCGCTTCCCGCAGTGTCAGCACTTCAAAGCCGGTGCTTGTCACCAATACGGTGTGTTCCCATTGGGCGGAGGGTTTGCGGTCGAGGGTTTCGACGGTCCAGCCATCTTCTTTGGTGACGGTTAGCTCTGTGCCTGCGTTGACCATAGGCTCGATGGTGAAGGTCATGCCTGCTTTCAGTAGAACGCCAGTGCCGCGTTTGCCGAAGTGCATCACGGAAGGGCCTTCGTGCATGTCCCGCCCAATGCCATGGCCGCAATAGTCACGCACAATGGAATAACCTGAATTTTCGGCAACCTGTTGGATAGCAGCACCTACATCACCCAGTCTTGCACCGGGGCGCACTTCTTTGATGCCGGCCCACATGGCCTTGTAAGTGGTCTTGACCAATTTTTGTGTTTTGCGAGGGGCACCCGGCATCACAAAGGTGGTGCTGGAATCCGCGATGAAGCCATCCTTCTCCAATGTAATGTCTACATTGATGATATCCGAGGCTGTCAGCTTGCGTGCCTTGTCGGGGATGCCGTGGCAAACGACTTCGTTGATAGAGGAGTTGAGCGCAAACTTATAGCCGTACTGGCCTTTGCTGGCTGGGCGGGCCTGTAGTTCGTTGACGATATAATCTTCTACCCGATCATTGATCTCAAGCGTCGAAACACCGGGCTTCACAACGTCTTCCAGCATTTTGAACACTTGTGCGAGAAGTTTGCCGGACTGGCGCATCAGTGCGACTTCATCGGCGTTCTTGATGATGATGGCACTCATGTCTCGATCACCTCTGGGGGAGTGACCTTGCAAGCTTTGAGCTGTTGTTGAACCAGTTCTGTGTAACTCAGGGTTGGGTTCAACTCTGCAAGCATGCCCATTTTGATCCAGAACTCTGCTTGTGCGTTGATGGAGCGAGACATGACTGTGCTCGCTTTTCTGATTTCCTCATGTAGGTCATCAGAGATTTTTACAATGCCCATGGAAATGGCCCTTTATATGATTGATATACATATCGTATACGAATCGCATAAAGGCAAGAGGTGAATGGCAATGATCGTAGTAAGTCAGAGCAATCTCATCTTCTCTATTCCTTCAGATCGTAGGTGAAGGGATGAAGACGGTAGTTTTGTTGGTACTGGCGTTTATGATCGTTGAGCGTGTTTAAAAAAGTCCTCCAGTCCAGGTCAGGCTCTCCGGTCATATCGCTCAGTCTGGTGAAGCTCTCGAACACGCTGTTGTGGTACTCTTCCAAATTGGCAGGGTTCTTTTGCAGGACACAACCACCATTGGCGACTTCCTGTTTGATCTCATCGGAAGGTGGTAGATCCAACTCACCATTTAAGATCTTTGCGCAGTAAATGCTTTGCAGATGAATGTTGGCGAAATGGACTGTAAACCGCGGCAGGCCGAGGAAGATAAGGGTGGGGTCTGCTGGGTAGAACATGTTCAGGTACAGCGGCCCCATGGAACAACCGCTCAGTTCAATGTCATCCAACGAACCTTTCAAGAAGGGGAAGTTATAAATGTACCCTGTGCACAGGATGATATCATCCACGTCGTGCAGGACTTCCCCGTTTTGCAGGTAGACCTTACGACCTTCAATATGCTCTGGCCGTGCATGCTGGCTGATGTTGAGCCCCTGCCCGTAAAGTCCGTCGCGGACATAGCATTTGTGTCCATCGGGGGGGAACGTACCGCAGATATACACCTGCTCAGCATGCGGACTCAGATCCAGCGAAATATCCTCTGAAGAGACACAGGCTCCAATCAAGACAACACGTTTGCCGTCATAAAGATTAGGCAGGCGGTACGACTGGGAATGGGTGACAGGTCCTTCAAAACGATCCAATCCAACGATCTCGGGAATGTTGGGGTAACTGTCCTTACCGGTTGCAACAATCACGTGGGTGAAGATCTTTTCCGTGCCTTCAGTGCTCACGCGCCAGCCATCGCCTGCTTTGGCAATGTGCTTGACCGGCGTGTTGAATTCTATGAGCGGTTGGATCCCTGCTTCTCTGGCGGTGGCGTCGATGTAGTCCAAAACATCAACACGGCCCGGAAACAACTGCAGAT
Source organism: Pseudovibrio sp. Ad26 (assembly GCF_001623285.1). Taxonomy (NCBI): domain Bacteria; kingdom Pseudomonadati; phylum Pseudomonadota; class Alphaproteobacteria; order Hyphomicrobiales; family Stappiaceae; genus Pseudovibrio; species Pseudovibrio sp. Ad26. The sequence goes on along the minus strand of NZ_LMCE01000050.1, from coordinate 215,990 downwards.
CCTCTGGCAGTTTGTAGTCGCTGATTTGCATGGCGCGTTTGGGCAGGTTGGCCCAAAGCTTGGGGTACATAGCTGAATAGACGCTCTGGCTTTGCGGGTCGCGCACATCAACCGGCTCGTCGGTAAGTACCTCATAAGCCCACTGTCCACCCAGACAGTTGCGTGCTTCAAATATAGTTGGAATGATGCCGCGACGCTTGAGCTCAATCGCAGCAGTGAGCCCGGTTGGGCCAGCCCCGATAATGGCGATGTTAGGAGCCATGAAACCCTCAGCCTTATTTTTGTTGCGGCTACTATGAGCGTTGCGGGTTAATTGCCGGTTCGTGCGTTTGTTAGGATGCAAGACGAGTGAGGAGGTTCTAATGCAAAAAGGGAGAGCTGGTGCCCTCCCTTTACGATCATTTGTGATCTATCTTGGTCACATGGCTCCAACGAGCCACAACGAGAACCAGGGGAATGCAATTAGCAGTGCCAGGCGTACAAGGTCAGACACCCAGAACGGGAACACGCCCTTGAAGATCGTGGAGAGTTTCACATCCTGCAGCACGTTACGCAGCACGAAAACATTGAGCCCGACAGGTGGCGAGATCAGACTTATCTCCGTGACAACCACCACAATCACTGCAAACCAAATGAGCACGGCTTCAGGATCGTTCAGCACTTCGGTGCCAAAGTCCAGTTCCAGAATGAGCGGATAGAAAACCGGCACGGTCAACAGGATCATGGAGAGGCTTTCCAGCACACAGCCCAGCACGATGTAAATGAGCACGATGCCGAGGATTACCATGTAGGCGTTGACTTCAAGATCCAGCACCCATTCAGCCAGTGTGTCTGGCAAACCTGCAAAGTTCACGAAGTTGGAGAACACTTCTGCGCCAATGATGATCATGAAGATCATAGCTGTGGTGCGGGCGCTCTCCAGCATGGCGTGGTAGAGGTTTTTAATGGTCATACCGCCCATGAGCAGTGCGATTAGAAAGGACGTGCCTGCGCCGATACCAGCAGCTTCAGTCGGCGTGAAGAACCCGCCATAGATACCAACCATGATCACAGCGAACAGGCCAAGCACAGCAAAGACGCCAAGTTTTTCTTTGCGAGTGAATGGTTCAACACCTTCTGCCTTGGGAGCGAGAGAGGGGTTGATTAACGTGGCGACGTAGATGGCTCCGACGTAAAGCAGGAGCCCCAGAATGCCTGGAATAACACCAGCAACAAACAGTTTACCGATGTCGGATTCTGTCAACAGGCCGTAGATGATCATTACCACGGATGGCGGAATGAGGATGCCAAGCGTGCCGCCAGCGGCAATTGAACCAGAGGCCAGACTGTCTGCATAACCGTATTTGCGCATGGACGGCATTGCCACTTTGGACATGGTTGCCGCAGTCGCCAGAGACGATCCGCAAACAGCCGAGAAACCACCACACGCCACAACTGATGCCATGGCAAGGCCTCCGCGCGCGCCGCCGAGCAAGCGGTTTGCAGCAGCATAGAGGCCGTGGCTTACACCTGAGATGGTGAGCAGGTTACCCATCAGGATGAACAGAGGAACCACAGAAAGCGAATAAGACAGGCTGGTTTCAAACCCAACGGAGCTGACAACAGACCATGTGGCAGACCAACCGCGCAACCACGCAAAACCAGCCGCCCCGACAAAGATCATAGCAAACGCGATTGGTACGCGCAGGAAAATGAGGACGAGCAGAGCTGCAAAGCCGACAAGGGACTCAAACATGACTTTAAAAACCTCTGCGGAATGCTTTTTTGAAGAATACGAATGTGTAACCGGCGCTCAGCAGCGCAGAGACAGCAGCGATCCAGGCAAGGGGTGCCAGTGGTATGTCCAGAGCATTGGTGACGGCTCCATCTTCCATGAGGCGTTCTGCGTGTGCAGCCAGTCGCCAGGAGAGGATCAGGAGCGTGACAGTGGAGACAGACCAGGCAACGCCCTTCATCAGAGACTGCATGACTGGTGGAACCATGCCGTAGATCATGTCTACTTCAACATGTTCTTTCCGAGAGGTTGTCAGCGGCAGAGCTGTGAAAACCAAAGCGCCAAGCATCAACTGGGTGATTTCGAAAGCACCGCGAACAGGAGCGTTGAACCAATAACGGCCAACCACATCAACGACTGTAAGGCCAGTCAGACCCGCGAGGAGTAACGCGCAACATATTCCAAGGCCGAGCTCGATGAGCTTGGCGAGGGAGCGCACCCGCGATGCGCCCCCTGAAGAGTTGTTAGACCCGATCACTTTTCTACGCCTGTAGATTTACGGAACTTTGTCAGAGCAGCAGTGCCGTCAAAGCCATCTTCTGCAACAGCCTTTGCCCATTCGGTCTCGTAGCCAGCAGCTTTTTCCTTAATGGCCGCAACCATTTCAGGAGATGCATCATAAATTTCGATGCCAGCTTTGTTGATGCGCTCGATTGCCTTCTCGTCAGCACCGTTCCAGGCTTTACCAACACGCTCAGCAAAAGCATCGCCGGAAATTGCCATGATAGCGGCCTGATCTTCAGCGGAGATGCCCTTCCACTTGTCTTCGTTCATCACGAGGAACCATGTGGTGTTGTAAATGCCGCCAGGAACGCGCATGGAGTATTTAACGTGGTCCAGCAGTTTGAATGCGGTCAGGGCTTCATAGGTGAAGGTAACACCGTCAATGATGCCGCGAGACAGGGTCTCGTACACTTCACCGGATGGCATGAACAACGGAGACGCGCCAAGATCACTTGCCAGATCAGCAATGTAGCCGCCCGGCACACGGATCTTCAGGCCTTCAATGTCCGCTGGTGTGTTCAGCTTGCGCACGTTGTTATGGAACACGCCCGGGCCATGAACGAAGAGACCAAGAACCTTGGTGCCCTTATGCTCAGCCTGTGCATCCAGATCGTTTGCGTAAACATCCCAAAATGCTTTGGAACCGGAAACAGCGTCATCTCCAAGGAAGGAGAACTGGCCGATACGGGAGCGCTGGAAGCGGTTGTCTTTGGTGAAGGAGTGCAGACCGTATGTGATGTCGACAACGCCGTCAGCAGCCATGTCAAAGTGCGCAGGTGGAGCGCCAGCAGGTTTTGCCAGAACGCGCACAGAAACGCGGCCATCAGTAACCTTCTTAACTTCCTTTGCCCACGGCTTGATTGCGTTGACTACAATCGGGTGGCGTGGTGGCAGCCAGCTGGAAAGAACCAGCTTGGTTTCTGCGTAAGCAGCGGTTGCAAATGCAGTTGGCGCCAACATGGCAGCTGTTGCCATGCCAAGCAGCGTGCGGCGGGCAACTTTCGTCTTCAAGAATTCCATGGCTCCCTCCCTAAAGATACCAATAAAATCATTTTGTTGGGTGAAGAACGGGAACCTCCCAGTCCCCATTCTTCAGGCAGTCCTAGTCCTAGGCTTTGCCGAGTTCTTTTGCGTGCAGCCAGTCAGCGTGTTTTGGCGCCTTCTTGGTGCGGCTCCACTCTTCCAGCATGTCCCACTTCACAGCATCGAGACGCTTGAGCTTCTCTTCTTCTGCCGGATCCGGACATGCCAGCTCGACGCGGTGTCCGTTTGGATCGAAGAAGTAGATGGAATGGAAGATGGAGTGATCTGTCACGCCCAGCACATCAATGCCGTTGCCTTCAAGGTGCTCTTTAAACTCGATCAGAGTTTCACGGTCCTTCACTTTGAAGGCAATGTGCTGCACCCAGATTGGCGTGTTCTCGTCGCGGCCCATTTCCGGCTTGGTTGGCAGTTCAAAGAATGCCAGCACGTTGCCGTTGCCTGCATCAAGGAACAGGTGCATGTAAGGATCAGGCTCGTGTGTAGAAGGAACCTTGTCCTCTGCAATCGCCAGTACGAAGTCCATGTTGAGGTTTTTAGTGTACCACTCAACGGTCTCTTTTGCGTCTTTACAACGGTAGGCAACGTGGTGAATTTGCTCAATTTTCATAAGACTCTAAGCGAGGTGACTAAACCTCGCCTCCTCCCTGTGTTTTGGCAGCCAGGTCCATTGCTTCACGAAGAACACTTGCATCCCCGATGTGGTTGGCAAGAATGAGAACCAGCTTGGCGTTGAGCGCCTCGCTTTCCTCTTCAGAACGTCCTTCATGCAGAACCAGAAGATCGTGATAAAACTCGTCCGGTTTGGCGATGTTTGCTTTTGTATTCAGATGGCTCATTGTGCGGCCTCCTGCTCAAAAATGCCGATAGCGCGGTTCAGGGCCTGAGCAACGTTTGCTCCGTCATAGGTCTCCCAACGGGCAGCAACGTGCTGGTCCGGGCGCATCAGATAAACAGCGGAAGACTTGTCTCCCAGATAACGATCAGCAATTTCATCCGTCGCGTTGACACGCAGCGCTGAAACGGTCACGCCGCCAACGTCGACAGTGTCCGGCACATCCGTGTTGATTGCCAGCAACTGGAATTTGTTGCCCAACTGATCCAGCAACCAACCATCCGCAGTTGGCGCATCTGCTGCCGGAGAGCCCGGACGGGAGCGCACTGGCATACCAGCGCAGTCATCGCTGTTGAGCGAAGAACCGTCATAGGTAGCTGGAACGGACAGGCGACCGGAGTTTACCAGCGGGCGTGCAAATTCAGCAGCCTCGGAAAGGTCCAGCACAGCATTGCGGAACACACGGCTGATCGCAGATTTCGGCGTGATGAAGTCAGTGGAGCGGGAAGAGTTCAAAATGTTCTCTTCAGCAGCAAACACACGCTCTTCATCATAGGTGTCCAGCAGGCTCATCGGCGCCGTACCGTCCATCACCAGCTTCAGCTTCCAGATCAGGTTGTCTGTGTCCTGCAAGCCGGAGTTCGCACCACGGGCTCCAAATGGAGACACCTGATGGGCACTGTCACCAGCAAAGATCACACGGCCTTTGCGGAACTGTTCCATACGGCGGCACTGGAAGGTGTAGATGGAAACCCACTCAAGCTCGAAGTTTACATCCTCGCCCAGCATGGCTTTCAGGCGTGGAATGACATTTCCGGGCTTCTTTTCTTCTTCCTTGTCGACATCCCAGCCAAGCTGCAGGTCGATGCGCCACACATTGTCTGGCTGCTTATGAAGAAGAGCGGACTGACCACGGTTGAATGGCGGATCGAACCAGAACCAGCGCTCTGTCGGGAAGTTAGCTTCCATAACCACGTCAGCAATCAGGAAGTTGTCTTCAAAGATGCGGCCTACAAAATCCATACCCATCATGGCGCGGATTGGAGAGGCTGCGCCATCACACGCGATCACCCAGTCGGCTTCAACAGAGTAGTTGCCTTCTGGTGTTTCCAGCTCAACAGTTGCAAAGTCACTGCCCTGATCTACGGAGACAACCTTGTTGTTGCCCCGGATCTCGATAGGCTTGCCCTGTGCTTGCAGCTCTTTGACCCGGTCAACCAGATACTCTTCAAAGTAATACTGTTGCAGGTTGATGAAAGCCGGACGCTTGTGACCGTCTTCCGGCAACAGGTCAAACTGATAAACCTGACGCTCGTCAAAGAAGACCTTGCCCACGTTCCACTGAACGCCTTTGTCGACAAACTGATCACCACAGCCAATGCGGTCGAGGATTTCCAGCGGACGCTTTGCATAGCAAACCGCACGGGAACCCCAGCTCACCTTGTCGTTGTCGTCGACAACAACAACTTCAACATCCTGCATGGCCAGTTCAATTGCTGCGGCCAGACCAATCGGGCCTGCTCCCACCACAACAACTTTATGGCGCACTGCCTTTTCCGCATCCTGATCCGGCGACCGGACATATGGATAAAGCGGAACTTCGAAAATCTTTTTTTTCGTCATACGCTGCCTCCCAGCAAGTGTGATGCCTCAGCCAGCATCCGGCAAAACATCAATCAACTTTGGAGAGCCGGTTGGAACTTGGGGTCCATCCGGCGCCCTGACGCATATGGGGTGGCTTTCGCCTGCGGTATTGAAGGTGGAAGGGACCAGCAAAATTGGTGTTCAGGATAAACACTGCCAAAATGCTGAGAGAGACAAGAACTCAAGCTGTTGCCGTGAGCCAGTATTTTCTATTTCTTGGATGCACTCGCTCTGATGCGAGTGACCCAAATTCTGTAGTTTCCTGTCATCTCTCTTTAGGTCTTCCACCTCGATTTGGTTTGAGCGTTGCGACCTTTATCTCTTCAATGGAGAAAGGTGGTGAGGAGAATTTTGTGCAGCTTGCAAGCCGCCAACAAAGGACATCCTCACCTCAGCTCATTCATATTAGCCCTGCAATGCTGCCCACATTTCCTGATCGCGTTCAGCGGTCCAGATACGTGGTGTTTCGATGCCGCGCGCTTCGTCAAAAGCGCGTGCGACGTTGAACGGCAGACAATGCTCGTAGATTGCGTAGTCAGCGAATTTTGGATCGCATTCTGCGCGCACAGCATCCCATGCTTCTTTCAAGGAGCCACCACGAACGGCAACGCGTGCTGCTGGCTTGTAGGTGCTTTCAACAAAGTCGCGGGTGTTCTCAATGGCTTTATTGACCATTTCCTTGCCCACAAGCGCATCACCGCGGCCCGGTGCAATTGCATCTGGATTGTAGGCCTTGATTGCGTCGAGCGTATTGCCCCAATCTTTGAAGTGACCGTCGCCGCAGTAACAAGCGGAGTGGTACTCAACAATGTCACCGGTGAACATCACGCCTTCATCGGGAACCCATGCAACGATGTCGCCAGCGGTGTGGGCACGGCCCAGATGCATCAGCTCAACCTTGCGGCTGCCCATGTTGATGGTCATCCGGTCTTTGAAGGTCATAGTCGGCCACGTAAGACCCGGAATGGAGTCCGCTGCATCAAACAGGCGTGGGAAGCGACCGAACTCGGAGTCCCAGTCTTCCTGACCGCGCTCATAGATCATGCCCTCACACTTTTCAGAGGCAATGATTTCTGAAGCGCCGTAACCGGAAGCACCCAGCACGCGCACTGCGTGGTAGTGAGACAAGGTTACGTATTTGATCGGCTTGTCAGTGACTTCGCGGATTTTATCGACCACGAGCTGGGCCATGACAGGGGTTGCCTGCGCATCAACCACCATGACGCTGTCATCACCAATGATAACGCCGGTGTTTGGATCACCTTCAGCGGTGAACGCGTACAGATCGCGTCCAACTTCGGTGAAGGAGATCTTTTTGGCTTCCATGTCGCCACTGGATGCAAATGCTTTAGCCATCGTCACTATCCTAAATTATGCTTTGAAATCTGGAGCTGGCAGAATTTTGCCGGTACATTCGCCGAAGCCGATGCGGAAGCCATCGCCCTGTGCCCAGCCTGTCAGCGTCAGGGTGTCACCATCCTCGATGAACGTGCGGCTTTCACCGCTGTCCAGAGTGATCGGCTCTTTGCCACCCCATGTGAGTTCCATCAGGGAACCAAACTCAGCCTTGTCCGCACCTGAAATGGTGCCGGAGCCGAGCAGGTCGCCCGTGTTCATTTTACAGCCGCCAATGGCATGGTGGGTCAACTGCTGTGCCGCAGAGTAGTACATGCGGTTGTAATTGGTGTGGCAGAGCAAAGTCGCTTTGTCAGTGCCTTCTGGCTGCATGTAGGCCTGCAGCTCAATGTCGTAGATCATCGGACCCGGCTCATTGAGATAAGGCAGAAGCTCTTTTTCACGCTCTGGTGTGCTGGTTCGGAAGGATTCCAGTGCTGCCTTCGTCACAACCCACGGGCTGATGGAGGTTGCAAATGCTTTCGCCTGAAACGGACCAAGCGGCTGATATTCCCAGCCTTGAATGTCGCGTGCGGACCAGTCGTTGAGCAGCACATAACCGAAGATCATATCATCGGCTTCCTGCACGGTGATCGGCTGACCCATAGTGCTTGGCGTACCAACAACCGCACCCATTTCCAACTCGATATCGAGGCGTGCACAGGCTTTGAAAGAAGGCACCTGAGCCGTTGGCGCTTTGGTTTGACCCAGAGGGCGCTTGATATCTGTACCGGATACAATGACCGTTGAGGCGCGGCCATTGTATCCGATTGGGATATGCAACCAGTTGGGTGGTAGTGCATTCTCAGCGCCGCGAAGAATAGTGCCAATGTTCATGGCATGTTGCTTGCCGGCGTAAAAATCGGTGTATTCAGAAACTGCAAAAGGCAGGTACATCTGCGCAGCGCTCATTGGCACCAGCGCTTTTGCTTTCAACGTATCATTGCCGGAAAGAGCGTCATTGCCGCCTTTCGCAAACAGCGATGTGAGCTGCTCGCGAACGCTGTCCCAGGATGTTTTGCCAAGGCCCATGAAGGCATTCAGAGTTGGCTTATCGAAAACTGTAGTGGCGGCGCCCGCTTTGAGAAGGCCGGCAGATTCCAGCATAGCCATGTCAACAACCATGTCACCGATCGCAACACCACAACGTGGCTCTTCACCGTTTTTGGCAAACACGCCGTAGGGAAGATTTTGGATTGGGAAATGGCAGTGCGGTGCGTTCGCACTCTCGATCCAACTCGTCATAACACATCCTTGGCAATTGAAGATCACCTGCTGGTCCTCCCAGACTCAGGCAATCTGTAATTTATCTAATCTCAGAATAGTTTCACTTGTAACTTTGTCAATAACATTTTCCGCCAAAACAAATTCCCTAAGCGTAAGAAAACGGGCTAAAATGCTGCAAAATGGCTAAAAATAGCTAAAAATAGCTAATTATTCTACTTTTGGGTATATATCAGAGGCGCTGATCATGCTCTTGACATATAGTTGCAATTGATACTATCAGGATGATTGTGCAAGTATGAGTGCGCAATAGTTTCATTTTAAACCAACGAGACGTGATGATGGTGACTGCGAACAACACGATGGACAAGGAAGACTTCCAGCTTGGGTCGTTCTTTCCCTATAAGGTCCGTGTTTTTGGCACTGCCGTTAGTACAGCTGTCTCAAGTGTTTACCGGGAACGGTACGGCCTCAGCGTCTCCGAATGGCGCACCATGGCAATTCTGGGTCGCAATCAGGCGCTGTCTGCCTCTGAGATTGTTGAACGCTCCAGTATGGACAAGGTGAATGTCAGTCGCGCTGTGCAGGCTCTCCGCAAAAAGGAGTTCCTGCGCCGCGATATTGACGGAGAGGACCGCCGTAAATCCGTCCTGCGTCTGACCGAAAAAGGTCTTGCCGTGTTCAACGATGTCATTCCGCTGGTGCGGGATGTAGAAGCGGCACTGACTGAGAACCTTTCCGCAGAAGAACAGGCGGTTCTTCTGACATTGATGGAAAAGGTTCAAAAAAATGCAGAGGGACTTATTGGGGAAATGAGTGCCGAGGCTGCCAACGGGGCCTGAAGCGTATCTCCGAAAGATCAGAACCGATTTTCGGACAAGGATACGCGTAAGATCATGAATTGAGCTCTGGGAGGGGGCGCCAATACGATGAGCAACATTAGATTATATGATTACTGGCGTTCTTCCGCGAGCTACCGGGTCCGCATCGCATTGAACCTGAAAGGGCTCTCCTACGATATGGTTACGGTCAATCTGCTCAAAGGCGAGCAGAAGGCTGATGAAAACCTGAGCCGCAACCCACAGGGTTTTGTGCCGTCGCTGGATTTGGACGGCGATATGCTGATCCAGTCACTCGCCATCATCGAATATCTGGATGAGTTGCACCCAGCCCCTGCCCTGATGCCATCCTCAGCTCGCGAGCGTGCCCGTGTGCGAGCACTGTCTCATGCCATCGCCATGGATATTCACCCGGTTTGTAATCTGGGTGTGGTTCAGCGCATTGTAGAGCTGGCTGGCGGAGATGATCAGGTCAAAGTTGACTGGATGCGCGAGTTCATCGCCAAGGGCCTCGATGCCTTTGAGCAGATGCTCGCAGATGGGCAGAGCGGCACATTCTGTCATGGGGACCAGGTGACACTGGCGGATATCTGCCTTGTCCCGCAAGTTTACAATGCGGATCGCTGGGGTGTGGATCGATCTCACCTCTCCCGCATCAATGCCATTATCAAGCAAACTGAGCAGATTGAAGCCTTTCAGAAGGCAGCACCTAAACAGGATGCGTGAGGGAAAATATCCTTCAGTTCAATGAATGGTGTTCATTTTTAACGCGGTGTTGGAAAATTATTCCTGCGCCGCGTTTCTTTGTCTGGAAAGCCGTATTCCAGAATAAATCAATTGTTTGGCTCCGAGATTGTTGGAAACACGTCAAGTTTCCTAGGAATAACGTGCGCAAGTTTCTCTCAGTGAAACTGTAATTTTAGCAATATTTCACTCCTAAACTATCTCCCTGTCTCGCTTTGCTGTCGTGAAAATTCTTCTTTACTGAGTTTTGCCTCTTGCAAACAGAGATATATCAGAGATAATACTGATATATCACCGGTGGCTAATGGAATTATTGGGAGAAGCCACCACCTGCGCGCCGCCATGCATCATAAAATAATAAGCAGGCCAGGCGTGTATCAATTGAGGGGACTATCATGAAGACTTTGTTGATTGCCGCGCTTGCAGGCGTGTCGATGCTCGCCATCAATTCGGCTCAGGCCGTAGAACGTGGTGGCACGCTCACCTTCGCTCGCTATGATGATTCCAATCTGGTTGATCCAGTTTACGCAGATCGGAACCCAGATATCTGGATGGTCACAAACCTCTACGATACCCTGCTTCGCACCAAGGCAGATGGCAAGACCATCGTACCGGGTCTGGCGTCCGGTTATGAGGTTTCTGCAGATGGTAAAACCATCTCCATCACCCTACGCGACGGCATCAAGTTTTCCGATGGTTCTGCAATTACGCCAGCTGATGTAAAGTTCTCGCTGGAGCGCGCCACCAATCCTGATTTCGGCCCATGGTCTGGTCTTCTTGGGTCAGTTGAGAGTATCACAGAGACCGACAATGGCGTTATGCTCGCCATGAAAAACCCTGACCCGACCATTATCTCAATTCTGGCGACCTTCAACACCGCGATCGTGTCCAAGGCTGCATTTGAGGTAGCACCAGGAGCCAATGATCAGGAAAAGGCAACAGCTCTTTTCGCTCCGGGCACACCGGTTTCCGGTCCATTCACGCTGAAAGACCGCACACGCGGCAGCACCATGACCTTCTCCGCCAACCCGAATTACTGGCGTCAGGGCGAAGATGGTAAGCCATTGCCGTATCTGGATGAAGTAAGCTTCGTCGTGATTCCGGATGATGCCACACGTATTCTGAAGTTGCAGGCAGGTGAAGTGAACGGTGCTGAGTTTGTGCCATTCTCTCGTGTAGCAGAGCTGAAGGCAGATCCTGCAATCAATATGGAGCTGTATCCATCCACCCGTATCATCTACAGCCCGATCAACTCTCGTGAAACCCGGGCAGATGGCTCTCCAAACCCAATGGCGACCAAAGAGGCGCGTCAGGCGCTGAACTACGCCATCAACAAGGATGCTCTGGTTCAGCTGATCACGCATGGCACTGGCAAGTCCATGACATCCCCATTGATGGCATCGACAACGCAGCTGGCACATGATGGTGGCCCGCTATACCCTTATGATGTTGCCAAGGCGAAAGAACTGGCAGCTGCATCAGGTCTTGAAGGTGCAGAAATTACACTGACCACACTTGCAGGCTCTTCTGATGATGCAACTCTGTTTGCTGCCATCCAGCAAATGTGGGGTGCAATCGGCGTCAACGTGAAAGTGGAGCAGGTTGATAACCCGACCCGCGGCGCGAAGAACCGTTCCGGCGAGTTCGACATTCATACCTACGGCTGGGTGAATGATGTGAACGATCCGGCACAGGTTGCTGGCTGGCTGGGCTATTACCCAACCCGTAAAGCTGTTGGCACTGGTTGGAACAACGCAGAATTCAACTCCCTGTTTGAAGCCTCCAACACCGAGATCGATCCTGAAAAGCGCAGCGAGCAATACAAGCGCATGCAGGAAATCTATGCAGATGCGGCCCCGCTTCTGTTCCTCTATGAAACGCCATTTGCTGTTGCTCTGTCTGCCAACGTGAACGGTTATCTCCAGACACCGTTGGGGAACAACGAGTTCTCCTCGGCGTGGATTGCAAAATAACTTCTCCACTGAGTGCGCCCGGTCTGCATCAACAGGCAAACCGGGCGTGAAGTAAACAGAACAGGTGGTCTGATCAGAAAACGGCAGGACCAGACCACCTGCCCCATGCAATCCGGAAAGCTGAAGCGTCAATCCCATAACTCTGTCGCTTCGGCTCTCAATACTCTCGCCCTATTAGGAATCAGGAATGTCGTCACTTTCCTATCTGGTGTCACGGCTGCTGCAGATTATTCCGACCTTTCTTCTTGTGATGGTCGTTATCTTTCTGCTGGTGCGTATGTTGCCAGGGGATCCGGCCATTGCCATGGCCGATGCCAAAGCCACCGAAGCTCAGCTGGAACTCATCCGCCAAAAACTCGGGTTAAATGAACCGCTGGTCATGCAGTTCTTCTATTTTGTAAAGAACACTTTGAGTGGAGATATGGGCACATCCATTCTTCTCAAAACGCCCGTACTGGAAGTTATTATTGAACGTATTCCAGTCACGGCGTTCCTCACCCTCTATGCCGTTTGCCTTTCCATTCTCATTGCTGGCCCGCTGGCCTTTGTTGCTGCGCTGAATAAAAATGGTGGTCTGGATATTGCCATTCGCAGCGGCTTTCAGGTGGGGCTTTCAACCCCGGTGTTTTACATTGGTCTGTTGCTGCTCACCTTCCTTGCAGCGTCCCTGCGGCTGTTTCCGGTTGGTGGTTACGGAACCACGTTTTTGCAACACCTGCACCACTTGATGCTGCCCGCCCTGACGGTTGCGCTTTACACTTCTGCCATCATCATGCGGAACTTGCGTTCTGCGGTGATTGAAGTGCTGGATGCGGACTATGTGCAGTTCGCCCGCTCCAAGGGGTTGTCGCGCAGTGTCATTCTGGGCCGCCATGTTCTGCGCAACGCAATGATTTCCACTGTCACACTGCTTGGCCTTTCCATTGGAAACCTGATGAGTGGGACGCTGGTGACGGAGACGGTATTCGCGGTGCCCGGCCTTGGCCGGTTGATGCTGGAAGCGATCTTTGCCCGTGACTATCCGTTGATACAGGGCCTCACACTCACCTTTGCTGTTATGGTTTCTCTCGTGTTTCTGTTCACCGACATGGTGCAGGCATGGCTTGATCCGAGGTTGCGCCTGTCATGACCCAGCTCGATACTCTTCAAGCCACCACGCCGCAGAAGAAAAAGCTCCACCCACGGGTCAAAGCTCTGCTCCGCCCAGGGTTCCTGCTGGGCTTCTTCATCCTGTCCTCTTCCATCCTGCTTGCCGTATTCCCATGGGCATTTGCACCGTATGATCCCAATGCCTTTGACTTTAATGCGATCCAGAAGTCACCAAGTTGGGCGCATCCGTTTGGCACGGACAATCTGGGCCGCGACACCCTTTCCCGCGTGATCTGGGCGTATCAGGTTGATATGCAAATTGCGTTTTTTGCCACCTTCTTCGCCATGGTGATTGGCGTTGTCGTTGGCTCGCTGGTTGCTTATCACGGCGGCATCGCCGATGTGCTCTTTGGCCGCTTGGTTGATGTCACCATCACCTTCCCGTTTCTGGTGCTGGTTATTGCTGTTGTTGCGGTTTTGGGACCGGGACTGACCAACATGTACGTGGCAGTGACGCTGGTGCAGTGGGTCTATTATGCCCGCCTCACCCGTGCAGAAATCATGATGCAGATGACCAGCGATTATGCCTCTGCCGGACGGGTGATGGGATATTCCTCCACTCGCATCATCTTCCGTCATTTGTTGCCCAACGCCACAACGCCGCTGATCACCTATTGGATGACCGACATGGCGCTCGCCATCCTACTTGGGTCTTCTCTTGGTTATCTCGGCCTTGGCGCACAGCCACCGCAGGCAGAATGGGGTGTATTAATCGCAGAAGGGCGTAACTTCATCACCACCGCCTGGTGGATGAGCCTGATGCCGGGGATTGCGATTGTTGTGACTGGGCTTGGATTCTCTCTTGTGGGAGACAGCCTTGCTGATGTTCTCAGACCACGGGGGGCATCATAATGACCAACCCAAATGAGAGCCTATTACAGGTTCGCGATCTCACCACCACCTTCCACAGCAAAGGCCGCGTTCTGCGCGCTGTTGATGGCATTTCGTTTGATGTGCGTGCTGGTGAGGTGCTTGGACTGGTGGGCGAAAGTGGCTCTGGTAAATCCATCAGTTTGCGCTCCATCATCGGCCTTGCTCGCGACTATGGCACGGTGGAAGGTAATGTTTACTGGAAGGGGGAGGATCTGCTCACTCAAACAGACAAACAGTTGCAGTGCGTTCGTGGTAGCCAGATCTCCATGATCTTTCAGGAACCCATGACCTCACTCAACCCGCTGCTCACTGTTGGGTTGCAAATTGAGGAAAACCTGAAAGCCCACACCGATCTGGATCGCCGCGCCCGCAAGGCACGCGCCATCGAACTGCTGGATATGGTGGGTATTCCCAGCGCGTCATCACGGCTCAAGGACTTTCCGCACCAGTTCTCCGGCGGCATGCGCCAGCGTGTGATGATCGCCATCGCACTGGCGTCCAATCCGGAGCTGTTGCTGGCTGATGAACCGACCACCGCGCTTGATGTCACCATTCAGGATCAGATCTTGCAGCTGCTGTTGTCGTTGGCAAAGGATCTCAATATGGCGATTGTGCTGGTGACCCATGATCTGGGGGTCGTTGCACAAACCTGTGATCGTGTGGCGGTGATGTACGCTGGTCGCCTGGTAGAAAGCGGTTCAGTTCGCGATGTCCTGAAACGACCTCAGCACCCTTACACACTAGGCCTGCTGAAATCGGTACCGGAAAACATGCCACCCCGCACACCGCTGTACTCTGTTCCCGGCACACCACCGGCGCTGGATGCTCTGCCCAAAGGATGTGCCTTCGCGCCGCGCTGCCACAAAGCGGAGGATGTGTGCCTTGGTACCAAACCACCACTCTCCGTGTTGGGAGATGGAATTTCATCTGCCTGCCATTTCACAGCAGACATTCGTGAGGAGGTGCTGGCATGACCAATGAAGCTCCGGTTTTGGAAGTTGAAGACCTTCATTTACACTTTCCGCTCAAAAGAACCCTCTTCGACGCAATTCAACGCAAACAAAAACGCATTGTCAAAGCACTCAACGGGGTGAGCCTTGAAGTAAAACGGGGTGAAACGCTTGGCATTGTTGGCGAATCTGGCTGCGGGAAGTCCACTTTAGCCCGCTGTCTGGCCCGCCTTTATGAGGCAGATGCGGGCAAAATACATTATGACGGGCAAGAGGTTGCAGCCAAGGATGCCGCTGCCTTGCGAGAGTATAACCGCAAGGTCCAGATGATGTTTCAGGACCCGTATTCCTCCCTCAATCCCCGCATGACAGTGCGACAGGTCTTGAGCGAGGCGCTGCGTGTTCACAACATGCGGCCACCTGAGCAGATCAATGATCGCATAGCCGAGTTGTTGGACTTGGTGCGCCTGCCGCAAGATGCTGCGGATAAGCTGCCCTATGAGTTTTCTGGCGGACAACGCCAACGCATTGCAATTGCACGCGCTTTGTCGGTTGAACCAGAGGTGCTGGTTGCGGACGAACTGGTGTCGGCTCTGGATGTATCAGTTCAGGCGCAGGTGGTGAACTTGCTGCTGGAACTGCAAGATAAGCTGGATCTGACCATCCTGTTCGTTGCCCATGACCTCAGACTTGTCCGCCATGTATCCCACAGGGTCGCCGTGATTTATTTGGGTACAATTGTTGAGATTGGCGATTCAGAACAGCTCTTCAACGCCCCCAAACACCCCTACTCCAAGGCTCTTCTGGCAGCAGCCCCTTCTCTTGATCCAGACAAACGCCATACTCGGCCTTCAATATCAGGCGAACTGCCTAGCCCGCTCAACGTGCCAAAGGGCTGCGCATTCCATGCAAGATGTCCCCATGCCTCAGGGCGATGCCAAAGTGAAACTCCCAGATTGAGGGCATTAGACGAGCTCGGTAAAGTGGCTTGTCATCATGCCGAAGCTCTTCTATCAGCATAAAACCCCATCACACGATCGAGCAAAAAATGTTGGAAAATCAGAAATTTGAAAGAACCACAGACCGCTTGAACCTCATACGAGACGAGCTGAAGCGCAGCGGATTGGATGCAGTTATCATCCCGCGTTTTGATGAGCATCAGGGGGAATATTGCGCCCCGCATGACGAGCGTCTGGCATGGGCAACTGGCTTCACTGGCTCCGCAGGTCTGGCGATTGTCACAGTAGATCAAGCGGTTATGTTTGTTGATGGCCGCTACACCGTTCAGGTGCGCAACCAATGCAGCGGCGAGTTCTTTTCCTACCAGCATATCTTTGATGAACCACTGGAAAATTGGATTTCCACCAATATAAAGGCAGGGCAGCAAGTTGGCGTCGACCCGATGCTTATCCCCTCAGCTTGGTGGGATCGTTTTGCTGGCGGAGCTAAAGACACAGGTGCCACACTGGTGGCAACAGCTAGCAATATCATTGATGCAGTCTGGTCGGACCAACCAGAAAAACCGCTCTCTCCAGTTACGCCGTACTCCCTTGATAAAGCAGGTAAAACCAGCCTCGAGAAACGGACTGAAATTGCAGCGCATCTGAAGCACAAAGGCGCGAAGGTGCTGGTGGAAACCCAGCCCGACAACATTGCCTGGCTTCTAAATGTTCGCGGTGATGACGTAGAATTCAACCCTATCCCGCATTCCTTCCTGCTGCTGAAAGATGATGGCTCTGCGATTTGGTTCGTGGATTCGCGTAAGCTTTCCAATAGCTTGGATGAGTATGAGCTGGAGAAAGTGGAAACCGCAGACCCTGCCAGCTTCATCAGCTCGCTGGAAAAAATGACCGGAGAAGGAACGCAGGTTCTGATCGATCCGATGTTCTCTCCCGTCGCAACCCGTCTTGCTGTTCAGGCCTCTGGTGGTATTCCCGTCATGGAACAAGGAGCCGTGACACTCACTAAGGCTAAGAAAAACGCCAATGAACTCAAAGGATTGCGCGATTGTCATGTGCGTGATGGCATCGCATGGACCGAGTTTTCTGCCTGGTTAAAACGGGAGGTTCCGCAAAGAGCCAAGGCAGGCGATCCGGTGCACGAGCTGGAAGCGGAAGAACGTATCCTGACCGAGCGCAAACGTCAGAAAGACTTTGTTTATCCGAGCTTTAGAAGCATCTCTGCAGCTTCAGGTAATGCCGCTATGTGCCATTATGCAGCTACGGGTGCCTCCAATTCCGCGATCCTTCCTGACCACACATATCTGCTGGATTCTGGCGGCCAGTATCAGGATGGCACCACCGACGCGACACGCACCTTTGCGTTCTCGGAAACATCGGAAGAGTTTAAAGCCGCCTACACCGCTGTTTTCAAAGGCTTTGTAGCGTTGGCTTCGCTGCGTTTCCCGAAAGGTACACAAGGTCATCACATCGACGGGTTTGCCCGTAGGCCGCTTTGGGATCTGGGGCTCGATTATGATCACGGTACCGGTCATGGGATTGGGCACTTCCTTTCCGTTCACGAACAGCCGCAACGCATCGGCAAGCCTTACAATCCGGTGGACCTCGTTGCTGGCATGGTAATGTCCATTGAACCGGGATATTACGTTGCAAATCAATACGGTATCCGGATTGAGAACCTTTTTGAGATCGTAGAGGAAGACGATGGTTTCCTCGTTTTCAAGAACCTCTCCTACATCCCCATTGAACCGCAGATGCTCAACATGGTTGATCTCACCCGCACCGAAATCAAATGGCTTGGCGACTACAATGTTGATTTGAAACGGGTTCTTGGCCCAGAATTGAGCCCGGACGCCTATGACTATCTGATAAGTTGTTGTGGACTGCCGGAGTAATTGCGGCTGACAAAAAAAGCCCCGCAGAGCTTGAAGCTTTGCAGGGCTAGTCGTTTGTAATTTAGAGAGAAATCAGGCCGATACCTGTTCTCCAATCGCTTCAATAAGCAGCGCTTTTGCAGCTTCCAGCGTAAACTCGACCGGATTGCCGCCAGCACTTGGATCTTTCACTGCTTCTTCTGCAAGCACATCAATCTTGTCAGTGCCTACACCCAGTTCGGCAAGGGTATTTGGCACACCCATATCCGAGCGCATCTTCATAACAAAATCGAAGAAACCGTCGAAACCGCCGGGAATATAAAGGTAAGCCGCCAGTTTCTCAATGCGCTCTTCAATCGCTGCACGGTTGAACTTGAGCACAGTTGGCATGATCACAGCATTGGTCAGACCATGATGCGTGTTGTAAACCGCCCCAACCGGATGAGCCAGCGCGTGAATACCGCCAAGGCCTTTTTGGAAGGCTACTGCGCCCATTGCTGCCGCACTCATCATGTGACCACGAGCTTCAATATCATTCGGATTTGCAACGACTTTCGGCAGGTTTTCCTTCACAAGGCGCATGCCTTCCAGCGCGATGCCCTGAGACATTGGGTGGTAATGCGGAGAGCTGTAGGCTTCCAGACAATGCACGAATGCATCGATGCCAGTCCCAACGGTGATCATCTTCGGCATGCCAACAGTCAGCTCTGGATCACAGATCACAACGCTTGGGAGAATCTTTGGATGGAAAATGATCTTCTTTACGTGGCTCTCAGAATTGGTGATCACGCTTGCACGACCAACTTCAGAGCCAGTGCCAGCAGTGGTTGGAACAGCAATGTTCGGGTAGATCGCATCCGCGTCAGCCCGTGTCCACCAATCACCAATATCTTCGAAATCCCAAACAGGGCGCGTTTGACCTGCCATGAACGCAATCAGCTTGCCAAGATCGAGGCCTGAGCCTCCACCGAATGCAATCACACCGTCATGATCACCTGCGTTGAAGGCTGCAACACCTGCTTCCAGATTGATCTCAGTCGGGTTTGGATCAACCTCAAAGAACATGGCGCGGCCAAGGCCTGCCTCTTCCATCACGTCCAGGGTACTTGCGGTAACTGGCAGGCTAGCAAGGCCCTTGTCGGTCACCAGCAATGGCTTTTTGATGCCAGCAGCAGCGCATGCGTCGGCCAATTCCTTAATGCGCCCGGCACCAAAGCGGATGGCGGTCGGGTAGCTCCAGTTTGCTGTCAGAGTCATTTTTCTTATGCCTTTTTAAGATGATACGATTTTGGACGGGTCAGGTTCTGGTAGCCGATTTCCGACAGAGCGCCTCCGCGACCAGTATCTTTGCAGCCTGTCCAGCACAGAGCCGGGTCCAGATAGTCCGCACGGTTCATGAACACGGTACCGGTCTCAATCTGAGCGCCGAGCTTTGCTGCCCGTGCGGGATCCTGTGTCCAGAGAGACGCCGTCAGGCCGTAGTGACTGTCGTTCATCAGGCGGATTGCTTCTTCGTCGCTCTCCACTTTCATGATGCCGACCACAGGGCCGAAGCTCTCTTCGCGCATAACTTCCATATCGTGGTTTACATCCACGAGGATTTGAGGTGCGAGGTAAGCGCCACCATCATCTTCCGGGAAGAGGCCCGCGTCGATCATAGGCTTTGCGCCTTGCTCAACAGCATCTGCCACCTGTTTGCGTACCAGATCTGCAAAACGAACGTTCGCCATCGGGCCGATGGTGGTTGTCTCATCCAGCGGGTTGCCGAGTTTGTAACCGGAAACGATCTCGACAGCCTTCCTCACGAAAGCATCGTATTTGGAAGAATGCACGTAGATGCGCTCGATACCGCAGCAGCACTGGCCGGAGTTGAACATAGCACCATCAATGAGTGTTTCAGCCGCTGCCTCAACATCCGCATCATCCATCACGTAGCCCGGATCTTTACCGCCCAGCTCAAGTCCAAGACCTGTGAAGGTGCCAGCTGCAGCGATCTCCATAGCGCGACCACCACCAACAGAACCTGTAAAGTTGACGAAGCCGAAATTGCGGCCTGCGATCAGGTGCGATGTGGTGTCATGATCAAGAAAGAGGTTCTGGAATACCTCTGCCGGAACACCTGCTTCTGCAAAGGTACTGGCCATACGCTCACCAACCAGAAGCGTTTGGGTGGCGTGCTTTAGGATCACCGCGTTGCCAGCAATCAGGGCCGGAGCAACGGTGTTGATCGCAGTCATGTATGGATAGTTCCAAGGTGCGATCACGAGGATGACGCCGTGCGGTTCCTTCTCGATGCGGCGTTCAAAGTTGTCGTTCTCTTCGGCAATGATCGGTTTCAGGCTTTCTTCCGCGATCTTTGCCATGTGAGAAGCGCGCTCGTTAAAGCCGCCGAACTCGCCACCGTAACGGACCGGACGACCCATCATTTTTGCAAGTTCCGGAACGATTTCGTCGTTCTGTTCACCAATCTTTGCGACACCAGCCATAACCAGTTTGATGCGCTCTTCGAGTGGACGCGCTGCCCACTCTTTCTGCGCAGTCTTGGCACTGGCAATGACGGCTTCTGCTTCTTTCTGGCTTGCCACCGGACGTTCTGCAAATACAGAACCATCAACCGGCGAAATACATTTTAGTGTTTTTGTCAT
This sequence comes from Pseudovibrio sp. Ad26, assembly GCF_001623285.1. NCBI lineage: Bacteria > Pseudomonadati > Pseudomonadota > Alphaproteobacteria > Hyphomicrobiales > Stappiaceae > Pseudovibrio > Pseudovibrio sp. Ad26. The sequence goes on along the minus strand of NZ_LMCE01000050.1, from coordinate 195,567 downwards.
GGTCAACTCATCATTCACAGCGTGGGCTGGTTTTATCAGGCCCGTTCAAACCCGCGTGCAACTTCCCAGTCGGTTACACGGCGGTCATATTCATCCTGCTCGATCTTGGCGGCATGTGCGTAGTGATCAATCACATCGCCCCCAAATGCAGCACGAAGCATTTCAGAAGACTTCATCTCGGTAGCAGCATCGCGCAAGGTCGTCGGGATCTCGCGAGCGCCCTCACCTCCATAAGCATCGCCTCTGAATTCCGGCTCCAGCTCAAGCTCGTTTTCGATGCCATCAATGCCGGCAGCCAGCAGCGCCGCCATTGCCAGATATGGGTTCAGGTCTGCACCGCCAACACGGCATTCAACACGCACAGCCTTGGTGCCATCGCCGCATACTCGGTAGCCAGCCGTGCGGTTGTCCATGCTCCAGATGGCTTTGGTTGGCGCAAAGGTGCCAGCGGCAAAGCGTTTGTAAGAATTGATGTTTGGCGCGAGGAAATAGGTGATCGCACTCGCATACTTCAGCAAACCAGCGAGGTAATGGCGCATCATCTTAGACATGCCGTAGTCGCCGGATGGATCGTAAAACAGAGACTCGCCATCCTTGCCCCAGAGAGACTGGTGCACGTGGGAGGAACTGCCAGAAGCATCATAGTGCCACTTCGCCATAAAGCTGATGCTCTGGCCGTTCTGCCATGCGATCTCTTTACAGCCGTTCTTGATGATGGAATGGCGATCTGCCATCTTCAACGCATCGGAATAACGGACGTTGATCTCTTCCTGACCCGCATCGGCTTCACCTTTGGAACACTCGACCGGAATGTCCGCGCCGTTAAGGCCATTACGGATGGCACGCATCACGTTCTCTTCCTTGGTGGTCTGGAAGATGTGATAGTCCTCGTTGTACGCAGAAACCGGCGAAATATTGCGGTAACCTTTTGCGTGGGCTTCTTCAAAACTCTCTTTGAACAGGAAGAACTCCAGCTCAGTTGCCATGTTAGCGGTCATGCCCATGCCTTCGAGGCGGTCGACTTGGCTTTTCAAAATGGCGCGCGGAGAATGTGGAACTTCTTTGTGGGTGTGGTGGTCCAGCACATCGCACAGTACCAGTGCGGTGCCTTCCAGCCATGGAATAACGCGCAAGGTGGCAAGGTCTGGCTTCATGACGTAGTCGCCATAGCCCGCTTCCCAGCTTGTGGCCTTGTAGCCATCCGGAGTGGCCATCTCCATATCGGTTGCAAGCAGATAATTACAGCTGTGGGTCTCTTCCCAGGCGCTGTTCACGAAGAACTCGCCCTGAAAACGCTTGCCCATCAAGCGGCCCTGCATGTCCACTTGCGCTGCGATAACGGTGTCTATCTCACCGGTGTCGACCAGCTCGCGCAACTCGTCGAGGGTCAGTTTTCCGGTTCTACGTGTCTTTTTGGTTTCTTCTCGCAACATACCTGTTCCCCGAGGACCCTGTTAAAGCGGCGGATGCCCGTGCCTCTCCTGCATGGCATCACCGACACTGCTTCGTTACTGTGTGGTGTGGCCAGCCCAAAAACCGGGCTGACCAATCTTTAAAAAAACAGCTTAGCCGTAACGGTAAGGACGACCGGCTTTTGCCATCGCTGCGTTGTATTCCTTCAGGATTTTAACAACGCGGGCGTTACGCTCAGACTTGGCTGCAATTTCATCCCAGAACTTGAGAGCTTCGTCTTCAACAGTTGCCCACTCTTCATCAGGAATGGAGGTCAGCTCCATCTTCTCGCCTTGCGTGCGCAGCTTGGCTTCGCCTGCCCAGTACCAGTGCTGGCGATAGTAGTGAGAACTATCCATGCACAGGTTAAAGAGGGTCTTCAGGTGATCTGGCAGCTCATTCCAGCGCTCTTCGTTGGCAAAGTAAGAGCCAGCCCATGCACCGGAGATGTTGTTGGTGAGGAAGTAGTTGGTCACGTCAGCCCAACCAACAGTGTAATCCTCAGTGATACCGGACCACGCAATACCGTCCAGTTCGCCAGTCTGCATTGCAACTTCAATGTCTTCCCATGGCAGGGTGACCGGAACAACGCCGAAGCGTGTCAGGAATTTACCAGCGGTTGGGAAGGTGAAGACGCGCTTGCCTTTCAGGTCAGCAAGGCTGCGAATCGGGTCTTTTGTCGCAAAGTGACAAGGATCCCATGCACCAGCGGAAAGCCACTTAACGCCTTCTACTTCGTCATAAGCTTCTTCCCAGATCTCTTTCAGACCCCAGTGGTTAAACAGGGCTGGAACATCCAGGCTGTAACGGGAAGCGAATGGGAAATAGCCACCGAAAACAGATACATCTACTGGTGCTGCAATGGAGTCATCATCTGACTGAACAGCATCAATGGTGCCGCGCTGCATGGCACGGAAAAGTTCACCAGTTGGTACCAGCTGGTCTGCGTAGTACAGCTCGATCTCCATCTCACCATTTGCCGCCTTATTGAAGGCGTCAATGGATGGCTTGATCACGTGCTGAGCAAGTGCTGCACCAGCATATGTCTGAAGGCGCCATTTGATAGGACGACCTGCAGCATGAACAGCCGGAGCTGCAAGGGTAGATGCACCAGCAGCGGCGACGGTTGTTAAACCAGCTTTCTTAAGAAAATCACGTCTATTCGTCATACTCAATTCCCCTTGGAATATGAATTTCTGGATCCCTCAGAACCGGTGGACTTTTTATAGCGAGGGGTGTGATTTTTATCTGTCTCCATCCGGAATTCGCTAATTACTTCAATGGGTACGTTTATGATGCCTTGTCATGTCACCTCGCGTAGTAAAGGTTGGGCAGCCAAAGCGCGATTTGCGGGAAGATCGTGACCAGAGCCAATCCAAACACCATGATTGCCACGAATGGAATGATGGATTTGTAGATGTCTGTCAGCGAGATCTCCGGCGGCGCCATGGCACGCATCAGGAACAGGTTGTAGCCAAATGGCGGTGTCATATAGGCGATCTGACAAGTGATGGTGTACAGCACGCCGTACCAGACCAGATCAAACCCAAGCACTTTGACCAATGGCACGTAGAGTGGAGCCACAATAACCAGCATTGCAGTGTCATCCAGGAACATGCCCATGACGATGTAGGAAAGCTGCATCAGCAGAAGGATTTCCCATGGGCCAAGACCAAGGTCACCCACGAAGAAGCCTTCAATCGCACGCACAGCGCCCAATCCGTCAAACACAGCACCAAACGCAAGAGCTGCAAGAATGATCCACATGAACATACAGCTGATCTGAAGCGTCTTTTCAGTGGTGATGTGCAGCAAGCGGAATGTGAGGCGTCGCTTGAATGCAGCTGCCAGTGTTGCAGCTGTTGCTCCAACGGCGGAACTTTCCACGAGGCTGGTCACCCCCATTAGAAACAGGCCAGTCATCGCAAAGAAGATGAACAGCGGGATCACGCCGGCTTGCAAAAGGCGGATTTTTTCAGACCAAGTGATCTCTTTGCGCTCTTCTTCAGAAAGGGTTGGGCCCAGTTCTGGCTGAAGGCGGCAACGAACTACGATGTAAAGAATGAACAGTCCTGCCAGCAGCAGGCCTGGAATCGCACCTGCGAGCCAGAGTTTACCAACCGGCTGACGGGCGATCATGCCGTAAAGAACCAGCACCACACTTGGCGGTACGAGAATGCCCAGTGAAGAACCGGCCTGAATAACGCCGGTTACCATGACTTTGTCATAGCCACGACGAAGCAGTTCAGGCAGAGCGATTGTTGCGCCGATGGCCATACCGGCCACAGACAGACCGTTCATGGCTGAAATCATCACCATGAGGCCGACTGTGCCGATGGCCAATCCACCATGAAGGCCACCTGTCCAGACATGGAACATCTTATAAAGATCTTCGGCAATGCCTGATTCAGAGAGCATATAGCCCATGAAAATGAACAGTGGCAGCGTGAGGAGCGGGTACCACTTCATCAGCTTCATGCTGGCGGAGAAGGCGATTTCGGAGCCACCATCACCCCACAGCAGAAGGGCGGCGATAACAGCAACGGAACCAATAGCAGCAAAAACACGTTGCCCGGTCAGGAGCATCAGCATCATGCTGGAGAACATCAAAATTGCGATCAGTTCATAACTCATGGCGCAGGCCTCCCAAGGGCGGCGGCCAAGTCTTTAAAGAACGTCGCGATTGCCTGAAGCAGCATCAAGAATATTCCAAAACACATAATGGCTTTGATTGGCGCCATAGGTGGTGCCCAAGCCGAGTAGCTTTCCTCACCGTATTTGACTGCGTATTCCAACGAGGAAAGACCGCCGTAAAGGAGGAAGATGAGGTACAGGATCAGAAGCAGGATGGTCATGACATCCATGGTGGCTTTACGCCGTGGAGACCAGCTTCCGTAAAACAGGTCCATGCGCACGTGAGACTGTGTCTGCATGGAATAGGCGCCACCCAGAAGGTAGTAGGCTGCCATGGTGAACTGAGCTGTTTCCAGCGTCCAGAGTGGCGGTGCGAAAAAGGTCTTCGCGATTGAGGAGTACAACAGCACCCCCAGCATCACGAAGATGAGGTACATGGCGAAGCGACCAACATATTTGTTGATCCAGTCCACATACCTGACGAAAACAACTATTCCCCTTGGCATTAATCTACTGCCCTTGCTTTTGTTGTTGCTCCCTGCCCGCTCACAGTTGTTTCAGCGCTAAACTGTGGCAGGACTTGCAGAATTGCCTCTCCTAACAAGTCTGCAATTTTCTTCTGGTCTGCTCGCTCCGCGATTAAGTCGTTGCGAACTTCAATCATAACGTTTAGCAGGCCGCGGGATTGTGCCTGATCAACGAGGGTATGCGTAACCCCGTCTTCCGGCCCATATGGTTCGTTTCTTTGGATGACGTAGAGATCCGATGGGCACAGTGCTTCCAGCAGTGCATCGGCAAAGCGGGTATCGCTGTCATGCAGCACACCTACCTCGACGGCTCTTTTCTTGCCGTTGTAAACTGGTGTGAACGAGTGGATCGTGACCATCACCGGAAGCTGACCCGCCGTATATTTGGCGTCGATCACCTGTTTTACTTCAGACTGGAAGGGGCGATAAAATTTGTTGGCCCGGTCTTGCCGCTGTTCATCATTCAACGAAACATTGCCCGGCACCTCGTAGATCTCGCTTTTTTCCGGCATGGCACTGGGTGCTTCCGGTGGGCGGTTACAATCATAAACGAGGCGCGAAATTCGTTGAGCGACCAAAGGTGCGTTCAGCTTGGTGGAGAGAAGTTTGGCAATCGCCAAAGCTCCTGGATCCCAAGCTGCATGGCTGCTTGCAGCTTCTTCACTTAGACCGAGGCCATTTAGGTATGCAGGAATAAACTTGGATGCATGTTCGCAGATCAACACAACTGGAGCCGTTCCTCCTGTATTGATCGTTTCAACAGTGTCGTTGCCAACAGATTCTATCTGGTCAATTTTGACTTCAGACAAGAACAGTCCCCCCGATTGCATCTTGTTTTTCCTTGTACTTTCAGTCTTTTTATTCGTAAAAGAGTTTCTGAAAGAAACGTTTCCATGGAGACTAGTCTGAAAGGAACGTTTCATAAAGCCTAAAAACTAGGCAAATATACATACATGAGGCAGGTGAGAGACGTGAGAGACCCAAATGAACAGACTGTCGCAGAAAAATTACGCGGACATTTTAATGGGTTAACTCGTGCGGAGCGTCAGCTGGCCGTCTCTTTGCTTGCAAATTATCCAGTCAGCGGATTAGGCAGCGTTTCCGAGCTTGCAAAATCTGCAAATGTGTCTGGTCCAACAGTCGTCAGAATGGCGCAAAAGATTGGTTTTGCTGGGTTTACGGAATTACAGTCCGCTTTGCGATTGGAGGTGGAAGAAACAATTTCCAACCCAATCTCCAAACAAGAGCGTTGGACCAGAAATGCACCCGATGCACATATTCTGAACAGGTTTGCTGACGCTGTCATCGACAACCTGAAACAAACCTTACAGCAGCTCGACACGCAGGATTTCGATCAGGCAGTGCGTTTGCTGACTGATCGTGAGCGCGCTGTCCACATTGTAGGTGGCCGTATTACACGTGCTTTGTCGGACTATTTTTTCACCCATTTGCAGGTGATCCGCGACGATGTTATTGCCATCGCCTCCAATTCAAACACGTGGCCGCATTATCTCCTGAATATGAAGCAGGGTGACGTGGTGGTCGTGTTTGATATCCGCCGATACGAACACGATATCCTGCGATTTGTCGATTTAGCACGTGAACGCGGGGCGGTTGTGATCGTCTTTACTGATCAGTGGACGTCACCTGCTGCCGTTAATGCAGAGTATGTTTTCAACGCTCGCATTGAAGCCCCGTCGGCTTGGGACAGCAGCGTTGTCATCATGTTCATTCTGGAAGCCATGATCGAGGCCATGACCACCTCCACATGGAAGGTGACCAAGGAGCGGATGAACACATTGGAGAACTTGTTCGATAAAACGAAGATGTTCAGTAAATCCAGCTAGTTGGTCTGCTGTCCCGTTGCGCGCGCTGGCAATAGGGCTGGTGCGAAGAATGTCAGGTATTTGAAGCTCACATAGAAAACAACTGCGGTCGCCACATAAAGCTCAATGTGTGCCAAGGCTCTGATCTGCGCGACAAGACTGGCATTCGCACCCAGACTTTCCATCCATGTTACCGTTTTAAAGAGCGCCGTTGCGCCAATTACGAGTGGAAATGTGAAGGCGGAAAAGCCCGGAGAAAACGGTAAGCGGAACAAGCGCAGGAATGAGATGTAAATCAGCGCCGTCATCGCGACAGCAATTCCGCCGAGCACGGCGACCATAATTGGAGATGGATTGCTCGTCAGTGTGAGGTAACCAGCAAGCGAGAGGCTGGCAGGTGCAGCGAGGATTGCGATGGTTGGTTTCGCTGCATCCGGCACTTCGGCGTGAAAAATCAAACGATATAGCATCATTGGAAGCATCAGCGCGTAGGCAACCAGTCCAAACCAGAGCAAAGCGTTTGCAAAGCCTTCAAACACACCACCGGGAAAAGCAACAGCGGCCACAATGATTCCAACTGGCGGCACAAACCAGCTTGGGACCATATGTTGTAGATTGAAGCCTTTTGCGCGATGAAAAATGAACACAGATAAGAACGTGAAATGCAGGGCAATCCCCAACAACCAGAGCATTTGCCCGATGGCGAAGTTGTATTGGGCGATTGCATAGGAAACGATCATCAGCGCCATAGCGGTTGTCGGGAGCACACTTCCAACAACGGGATGCCTCAGATCTTCAAAAATCGCAGTGTGCGCAAAAAAGATTTTACCAAGCAAAAGCACTAGCAATACGCTGGAAATCAATGCGCCTGTGAGTTGCAGCACTCCTCCAAAATCACCGGCATTTTCCATCGACCAGCCCAGACTTGCTATCCCTAGCGCGAGGCCACCGAGAGGGGTCGGAACGTGAGCCAGTTTGTTTCGAAGAGTATTCATCGGAAATGCCAGTAACCTGAGGGTGAGAAGACAAAGTATGCAACTCCAGTTCCTAGCTGATTTGATATGTCCTGAAAATCTGAATATATTGAATAGGTGGTTCAATAATTTTGAACCTCATACAATACTGTCCCACATATAGGCCTCGAAGAGAAATGAATGTAACGTTTCGTCAGTTAAAAGTGTTTGTTTCTATTACACAGGAAGGCTCTATCACGGCTGCGGCGGAAAAACTGTTTCTCACCAAATCGGCTGTTTCCATGGCTCTTGCTGAGTTGGAACGCCAGTTGGGGCGTAAGATGTTTGATCGCGCCAACAAGCAACTCATCCTAAACGAGCAAGGCCGGCGTTTACTCCCCCTGGCGGACGAATTGTTGGACAGGTCTGAAGCGATCACGCAGCTCTTTGAAGGGGACGATGCAACCAACGGTAATTTGCGTATTGGGTCCAGCTACACAATTGGTAACCACCTGCTGCCCACCCTGCTCGGAGATTTCCGCGAGAACACGGGGTATCTGCACCAGTCTATGAGCCTCTCCAATTCCACCAAAACCTGCAGGATGCTGCTCGATTTTGAGCTGGATCTGGGGTTCATCGAGGCAAAGGTTAGTGACAAACGTCTCAAGGTTGAGCCGTGGATGACGGACGAAATGGTGGTTGTCTGCGCGCCACCTCAGTGTCCTGCTGCGGATGGGTCACTTGATTTGGAAGCACTGGAAGGAAAAAACTGGGTTTTGCGAGAGCCGGGATCCGGTACGCGAGAATATTTTCTGACGGAAGTAGCAGCGAACCTGAAGGAGTGGACAGAAGCGTTCGAGCTCAACAGCACCACAGCCATCGTCAACTCAGTCATTGCCGGGCTCGGTCTGACGGTACTTTCTCGCCGCTCGGTCAGTGCTGCCGTTCAGGATGGACGCTTGTCGATTGTGCCCTTGAAGCACAAGATGATCCGGCAATTTTCGCTGGTTTATAACACGGAGAAATACCAGAGCCCCGTCTTCAAATCTTTTCGGGAGTTCGCCCACAGCTGGACTTTGGGCCGAGAATAATGGCGAACTTGCATAATATCAGTTCCATGGAAATGCAAATAAGCAGTGTTTGAATGTATTTTGACTACTGTGCCCATTCTTGTGGTTTGACTGCCTTACATCCTAAGAAAACCCTGTTTTACAATAGTATATACAAAGTTCACTTAGCTGAACTGACCGTTGAAACTGAGTTGGTGTGAATATGAAATAGGTCATTTATAGGAAAATGCATATATCTGGCTTGATTGCTGTTTAGATTCTTTCTAGCATTCCCTTTGGTTAGGGGAGGCGCCAGTGTGTATTCAGATACCTTCAAATCAATCCTGCCGATTTGAGCTGGATGAATGGAACACACGGCTGACTGAAATCTGTGGTCACTTCGTCACAAACACAGAAGCTGGAAGTGTCACGGGAAATGCCTCCATACTCCAGCTTGGCGATGTTGATTGTGCCCGTGTCACTCACAATGCAAAAGAGATCACCCGCGGGCCTGCTGATATCAGTAAGGACGGTGAGGCCTATTATTTCCTGATCCTGCAACTTCGCGGTGAAGCTGAGTTGGAACAGAACGGACAAACCGCGCTGCTTTCCAAGCCTGGAGATATGACGTTGATCGACTCCGTCAAATCTTCCAGTTTCAGGGCAAACCGTACCTCGGGGTCTGACCAGATTTCCATCCACATCCCCCGCCATTTACTGCATCGTCACTTCAACTCCACCTATGCCTGTGGCCGCAAGATCCCGGCATTTTCTGGGTCTGGCCAACTGATCAACGCCCATTTGAATTTGCTGCTTGAAGCGCAACCGGGAAGCCAGAAGCAACATTTGCTCTCTGGGGCGTTCAACGATGTGGTGAGTGCGACTTTTCTTGAAGAAGATACTGGCGCCCTGCAAGAGGGCTACGACAAGTTGCAGCTGTTGTTGTCGCTTATTCATGACAACGCGTTGGAAGAGAGTTTCAATATCGACGAGCTTTCAAAGCTTTCCAGTATGTCACGCAGTAGCATTTATCGGCTGTTCAGAGAACATGGGTTGAGCTGCAACGAACAGATTGCCAAGGTACGTGTCGGTCGGTTTAAACGCGAATTATCGCGCCGTCTGCATACCCGGCAAGCCTTCAGAATCTCACAACTGGCGTTCGAGTTTGGATTCCGCGATCTATCGACATTCAACCGGGCATTTCGGGCGCAGGTGGGCATGTCGCCGCGTACCTTTGCGGAGCAGATCAGGCAGAACGAGCCGACTGTGAACCGATATGCCTAGTAAATTGCACAGGATGCGCAGACACGGCGATCCGGGCTCGCCTAAGCTTTGATTGGACGGATTTAGGGGGAGAAGACACAGGTGGGTTCATCTCCCCTTCCGATGGGAGGGAACCAATGACTTTAAAGATGCTGGGGGGGCTTGTGGCCGCCTCAATGCTCACGTCTGCCGCGTATGCTGCAGATCCTCATCCACTCGATGGCCTGACAGGAGATGAACTCAATGCGGTTCGGGCAACCCTGATTGAAGCCAATGCTGCCAGTGATAAAACGCTATATCCGCTGATTGAGCTGTTGGAGCCACACAAAAAAGCGGTCATGAGCAATGCGACAGATGGGAGCCTTGATCGCAGAGCGACTGTGCATTTTCAGGAAAATGACAAGTTCTACCAAGCCGTAGTGAACATCACCAAGGGAGCAGTGGAAAGCACTTCTGAGCTTGAAGGTCAGCCCATGATCATGTTGGCAGATTTTATGTCAGCCATGGAGATTGCGCTTGGAGATGAGCGTATGGTTGCTGGTCTTGCCAAACGCGGTTTAACGCCAGATGACGTATTTTGCCTTCCATTGACCGCTGGAAACTTCTTCACAGATGCAGAGCAAGGCAAGCGCCTGATGAAGGTGCCTTGTTATGTGAATCCGACAAGCTCCAACTTCTATGCCAAGCCGGTTGAGGGGCTGGTGGCTGTGGTAGAACTTTCTGAGCGCGAGGTGCTGGAAGTTCTTGATGAAGGCGCCGTGCCACTGCCAGAAGATGACTGGGGCTATAATGAGGACGAAGTTGCCAAACGTACAGCATTAAGGGCTAAAACCAATCCGGCGCGCCTGCGTCAGGAAGGTGGTCCAAACTTCAGCATTGATGGCAGTGAGATCACCTGGGACATCTGGAAGATGCGGTATCGCGTCGATAAACGCCCGGGCCTTGTGCTGTCGCAGGTCAAAGCCAATGATGGTGCGAACTGGCGTTCAGTGCTCTATCAAGCTTCTCTGTCTGAAGTGTTCGTACCGTATATGGACCCATCTGCAGGTTGGTATTGGCGGACCTATATGGACAGCGGCGAATATGGATTTGGCCTATTCCTGACTCCCCTGCGCAAGAATGTAGATTGCCCGGATTACGCGACTTTCCTTCCGGCATTGATCCATGATGATATGGGCCAGCCACTGGAAATTCCTGACGCGATTTGCATTTTTGAGCGTGATATTGGGAACCCGGCATGGCGTCACTTTGAGGTCTTTGCTCAATCAGAAACCGAGTTTGTGCCTGCAGAAGGTCGGCCAGAAACTGAACTGGTCATCCGCACGGCCTCTGAGGTTGGCAACTACGACTACCTGATCGATTACCGCTTCAAGCAGGATGGCACGATTTACCTGAAAGTCGGTGCATCCGGTCTGGATGCCGTGAAGGGTGTCGCTTCCAAAACCTTGCAGGATCCAACTGCTGCTGAAGACACCAAGTATGGTTCGCTTATCGCGCCGCATCTGGTGGCACCGTTCCATGACCACTACTTTAACTTCCGTCTGGACTTTGACGTGGACGGACCAGACAACACCATGATGGTGCAGGAGATTGTTGGCGGCGAGCCTCCGGTCAACGTTCCACGTCGTTCACTCTGGACGGTTAAGAACACACCGGTCAAAAGTGAGATGGAAGGCCGCTTCCGCCTCAGCTCCATGAAGCCGAAAGCCTTTATGGTGATGAACGGAAATGTCGACGGCTACCTTGGCCACAAACCAGCATACATGCTCCACCACGGTAGCGTGTCCTATGCCCCATTTGACTTTGAAAACGATGCTCCATTCGTGCGTAACCGCTACATTGAGTATAGCGTCTGGAATACTGCTTATGATCCAAATGAGCGTTATGCAGGTGGCGCGCTTGCCATGGGGTCTGACGGGTCTGATGGTCTGGCAGAATGGGTCAAGCAGGACCGCGAACTCATGAACAAAGATGTGGTCACGTGGTTCACCGCAGGCTTCCACCATGTACCACGTTTGGAAGATTGGCCAGTCATGTCAACAGAATGGAAGACCATCCATATTCAGCCGATGAACTTCTTTCCTCGCAATCCGGCACTCACAATCCGGTTGCCTGATGAGTCCAGCTAAAGCTGAGCCCTTGGTTAGAGCATCTAATTTTGGGTGCTCTAACCGAACTTACTTCAGGTTCTTCAATGCATACCCTTCTCCCGGAACAGGTTTCACATGCCCACCCTTAGGGGGTATATCTATTGCTACTTCGAGCTTTTCCATGAAGGCTTGCATCCACGTCCAAAGGCCATGCCATTCCACGCCGTAGACGATGTTTCCGTCGACCACGACGCCTTCGTACCCCAGCTTCTCGTAGGTGTTGCCAGCCATCTGAACCTCTGTCTGGCACACGAAGTTCCCCGTCATGGTTTTGCCCTTCAAAAGCCCCGTGGCAAGCAGGATCTGCACCCCACGGCAAATGGAAGCGATCGGCTTGTTTTCCTTGATGAAATGAGATGTTACATCACGGACAATCGGATACGTGCGTAAGTATTCGCAAGAGCGACCTCCGGGCAGTACAAGGGCAATGTAATCGGCTGGGTTCAGATGCTCAAGAGACACGTTGATGTTGATCCGGTGTCCTTCCCATTCAGTGACTGTTTGATAGTCCTTATTGATATCGTGAATGGATGAGGCGACCGTTTCACCCTCCCGTTTTTTAGGACAGGCAACATGAACTTCATAACCGATGGCTTTCAGCAGCATGAACGGAACAATGACTTCGTAGTCCTCACCAAAGTCACCGGTAATCAGTAGAATCTTGAGCTTCATAAGGACACCCTTCCAAAATAATTGGTGTGAAAGATGCCATGCTGCGCTGAGCAAACTGTTGGGCGATCAACTCAGTTTTGATCCGTGATTAAGTCAGTTTGTGCTGAGTTGCTTGCTGATTGGTGGAAGGAAATCCGGAAAAGAGACCCTAAAAACGTAAACAACCTATCTTTAACCTGAGCTGTAATTTCGGCTGCCGGACATGAAAGTTACAAGTTTGTAAACTTACGCGAATTCGTCAAACTCAAATCAATAGAAGCTTTGAGCTTAGTGAAGGGGAGAAAAGCGTATCAACCTTGCTCAACATCGTGCGACCTCAACTCCGTGATTGCATGCTAGCTTTTCCGCTGAGTTCCTGAAGGATGCCGACTTTCAGCTCTAAAAGAGTCTGCAAACCAGCGTGTGGAGAGCGTTTATGGACGACCCCCAGCAACGGAGAGAGGATGCCGCTCCTGCTCTGCAGGATGATCGTTTGATCATTCTCAATGGGGCGTTGTGTTGTTTCGCACGCAACGGTTACTTCAACACCACATTCAAAGAGATTACCAAGGAAACCGGGCTTTCACAGCAAACTATCGGATCCATTTTCGCCAGTAAGGATGAGATTCTGGCGGAATATCTGCAAATGTGTGACGACGAGATCGTTCAGCAAATTAAAGAAGAAACTGCATCAGATACAGATGTTCTGGAACGGATTCAGTCCATTTGTGTCACCACCCTCATCTATCTTGGTACACATTCTGAGCTGACCGCGATTTGGGTGGAGTTTTACAAGCACCATGTGGCGCGTGTGGTTTTAAAGAAGTTCTTTGGTCTGCTTCGCACGCGTATTAGTGAGCAGATTATTGAGGGAATGGAAAATGGCGTTATCCGGCAGGCAAATGCAACGCATATTGTGGAAGCAATTGTCGAGCTGTTTGAGGGCACCTTGATCCTCAGCCGTTTGGAAGGCACCAACAACGAAGTGGAACGGCGCTTCCTTGCTTCCTGGGAGGTGATGGTGGAAGGGCTCGTACAGAAATAGCAGGGCTTGGTAAGAGCCCGTGATTACCACAGGCTCTCTGTGTTTTATTGAGCTGCAACCACAGTAAACTCAACCAGAATATCTGGACGAGCCATACGTGCTTCAACGCAGGCACGTGCTGGTTTTTCACCCTCTGCAACCCAGGCATCCCACACGGCGTTCATCGCAGCGAAGTCTTTCATATCGCGCACATAGATGGTGGTGGACAGGATCTTGTTGCGATCGCTGCCAGCTTGTTCCAGCAGGGCATCAACTTTGGCCAGACAGCGTTTTGTCTGTTCGGTGATGTCCCAGCTTGGATCATCAGCAGCCGTCTGTCCGCACAGATAAATTGTGCCGTTGTGCTTCACGATCTTACTCATGCGGTGGTTAGAATCCACGCGTTCAATTGTCATGGTTTACTTTCCTGTTGTCTTGGAAATCTTGGGAGCTAAAGAACCTTGCGTTCAAAGCGGTCGATGCGGAACGGGTTCAGGTCAAAACTGGTTTTTCCTGTGGTGATCAACTGCGCGAGTACATCACCAACGACTGGTCCGAGCTGGAACCCATGGGCGGAAAACCCGAAGGCATGGTAGGCATTGCGGGCATTCACCCCCGCCCCAATCACCGGTAGGTTATCGGGCATGTAAGCTTCCAGTCCTGCCCACATACGGTTGATAACCGCTGTCTTCATGATCGGGAAAAAAGTCTTGGTGGTTTCAGCCGCAAGAGCCAGCTTTTTGTAGTCCAGCGTTGTCCGATTATTATCACGATCCGCAAAACCTTTGGCGCCGCCACCGATGAGCACAGTGCCATTTTCGAACTGCTTGAACGACAGCTGACGTGAGATGGCGCCTACGACAGGATCAGCAAAATGCGGCATACGAGCGGTGATCATCAACATAGGTGCGCTGTGAGAGAGTGGGGTGTTGTCGCCCATCATCATGGCCGTTTTGTCCGCCCATGCTCCAGAGCAGTTGATCACAAGGCCTGTGTCATAGCTGGCTTTGTCGGTTCGCACCTGCCAAGCATCACCAATCTGGCGCAGGTTTACGAGTGCTTCACCTTCGTGAAATGTTGCACCAAATCGTTCAGCTGCTCGGCGAAAGGCACTGGTTGCCTTGTAAGGGATAGCATAGCCGTCTTGTTCAGACACTACGCCGCCCACGCAGTTATGCGCCACATGAGGCAATCGCTCGCGCAGTTCCTGCTGGTCGACCTGTATTTCGTGATCGTAACCCAATCCGGTGAGCTTAGTGATCCGGGTCTTGATCGTGCTCATGTCTGCGTCATCAATGGCAATGTTGATCAGGCTACGCCTGCGAAAGCCAGTATCGCTCTCAAGCTCATCATCCAGTGTTTGCCAGCGGGACATGGCTTCTTTGGAGAGCGGCACCTCAGCAAAATCTCGGCCTAACAACCGCACACCACCTGCGTTGACACCGGAGGCATGACGGCCAACATAGTCCTTTTCCAGCACCAGCGTCTTCATACCAGCCTTGGACAGATAGTAAGCCGTTGCGCTGCCGTGAATGCCGCCGCCAATGATGATTGCATCAAAATTCATGCGGACACCTCAGCCGGTTTTTTTGCTGGTTTGATGTTTTGGAACTGACTTAACTCATCAACACTGAGTAACTTTTGCGGAGAGCGCAGGCGATAATAGCCGATGTCAGAAACAGACTTGTTCTGCCAGTCAGCAAGCAATTCACTGACGGTATGCCCGCATTGGCGGCCCTGACACGGGCCCATTCCGCAGCGGGTCAATGCTTTAAGCGCGTTCGGGTCTTTCGCACCTTGCTCAAAACCAGCACGCAGCTGACCCATTGTTTGCTCTTCACAGCGGCATACCAGCGTGTTGGACGCAGTGGGGATGCGATGCTCTGGTGTTGGTGCATAATACGCATCAAGAAAACTGCGGAAGGCTTTGAAGGACTTCATGGCTCTTAGATGATCAGAACTTTGTTGCTGCAGACTTGCCTCGCTGAGTTTGCCAAGTTTATTCATAGCTTTGAGCGCAGCAAGGCGACCTGCGTGGCGAGCTGCTTCAGCACCCTGAATGCCTGCTGCATCACCAATCACAGCAATGTGCGGGATTGAGCTCTGACCCCAGTCATCCAGTACTGGTGTCCAGCACAGTTGCTGCTCTGCCCAATGGTGCTCCATACCGAGCGCCCGCGTCATGTTGAGGTTAGGTATGACGCCTTGATGCAGGAATACATGATCAGCATTGATGGAGTGGGTTCGGCCATCCTGTTGAAACTGCAGGCCAACGGCCTTGCTTCCTCCGAGTATGCTCAAGTTGGAGGCATGGCGAAAGACGGGAACGCCAGCACAGCGAATTTCATTGAGGAGCTTCAGGCCTTTGATAAGATAAGCTGGTTTGCGGAGCGCACCACCAACGTGCTGCATCGCGCGTCCAACCCCGCCAGCGGGCGTTGTGTC
This sequence comes from Pseudovibrio sp. Ad26, assembly GCF_001623285.1. Taxonomy (NCBI): domain Bacteria; kingdom Pseudomonadati; phylum Pseudomonadota; class Alphaproteobacteria; order Hyphomicrobiales; family Stappiaceae; genus Pseudovibrio; species Pseudovibrio sp. Ad26. The sequence continues at coordinate 179,593 of NZ_LMCE01000050.1, read as the reverse complement.
CACCACAGCGTTGACGGGTACGCCAAGCCGAAGATACTGCGCTACGATCAGGTAAAGCAATGGACCGGTACCAGCAAAGATAGCGCCATCTTTGACCATGCCGTCGGATTTGAGCATCACCTGTGCGCTGCCTGCTGTCATCACCCCCGGCAAGTGCCAGCCTTCAATAGGAAACGGACGCTCCATTGCACCCGGGCTGATAATGAGTTCACGCGCAACAAGTCGGCGGGTCTGATTGTCTTGCGAGTACAGGACTTCGCCGTTGTCTCCGATATGCCAGACATCCGCATTCTGATGGTAGTCAATGCCTGCCTCAAGAAAGGCTTGAACCAGCTCTGCGCCCTCGGTGTATTCACTGCCGAGCACGGAAGGGTCCAATAGCGGGCTCTGCGTCACATCCCGGTAGATCTGACCGCCGGGGGTCGCTTTGCGATCAAGCACAGCGACCGAAGCTCCCTGCTGTGCGGCCTCTAGCGCAGCGGACATGCCGCCCGGGCCTGCACCGATAATAGCAATATCGAAAATGTCACTCATGATCAGCACTCTCTTTTTGATGAAGTGCAGCAATGGATTGTTCGGTCAGGTGTTGGCTACAGACGTGCATGCCCTCTTCTACTGTTGTCAGACAGGCTTGCTGGTTTGGCACACCATTGACCTCAACGAGACACTCAAAGCACACGCCCATGGCGCAATAGGCGGAGCGTTGTTGGCCCGAGACTGAAGCAAGGCGAGTTTGTGTTTCACCGTGCAACGCCATGGCTGCCCAAAGGCTGGAGCCTTCAGCAACCTGAACCATCTGCCCGTTGATGTTGATGGAGACGCTTTGGGTCTCGGGTTTGCGCAGTGAGCGGAACATTGGACCTGACCTTTAGTGGCAAGCTTTAAAACAAGTGGGTTTCCCAATGAAACCGGGCGGATCAGGCAGTTCAGGTGAAACCGGGATTGGGATCCGGTTAGGGAACAAAGCTGCCTGATCCTTTGGAGACCTATCGGTGTAGACTGTTAGTTCTTGATTTTTTCAAGAATGGACTGACCCCAGTCCGCACCAACGTCGTTCAGGATCTGTGGCCATACGTCTGCGCGTACTTTCTTGGCCGCTGCTGCCAACTCATCATCAGAGAGATTGACGATGGTTGCGCCGTAGTCTGCCAGTTTCTGCTCAAACGCACCCTGATCGGACTCTGCTTTAGCCCAACGCTTTGCTTCAAACTCTTTTGCTGCTTCTACGAGAGCTTTGCGGGAGCTTTCATCAAGGCCTTCAAAACGTTCGGAGTTAATGATCAGGTACCAGACTTCGAAGTGCGTGTTGACTGGGATGTAGGTCTTCGCAACATCACGGAATGACGCGTAGTAGCCTTCAGCACCGGAGCCCACGACGCCATCAACAACACCGGTCTGAACAGCGGTGAAGGCTTCGGAGAATGGGATTGGGGAGCTGATGTAACCCAGAGCATCTGCTGTCAGCTGGAAGCTTTTGATACCAGGCACACGAACTTTGATGCCTTTGTCAGCGTTTGGATCACCTGGAACCACCGCATCACGGTTCAGCGCGATACCGCCGAAGTACACCGGATAAGCTGCCAGCATGGTGATGTCCTGCTTGGCGTAAAGCTCTTTCATCGCGTCATGGATTGCGCCACCCGGACCGTAGATTTTTTGCGCCTGCTCCCAGTTTTCAGCCACATATGGGAAGGCACTGATTTGCATTTTACGCTCAACAGCGGTTGCTGCTGGCTGCACGGCCATGTCGATCGCACCAACAGAAATTCGCTCCTGTACGGTGGTGTAGTCACCCAGTGCGCTTGCTGCGAAGATCTTCATCTTCAGGTCGCCATTGGTTGCTTTCTTCAACTCTTCAGCAAGGTCTTTCACTTCCAGATCAACAGTTGCGCCTTGCGGACGGATGTGGCTGATCTTCAGCGTTTTGGCGTGTGCGACGGATGCTGCACTTACACCACCAATGATGGTTGCCAGCGCAAGGGTCGTTTTCAATGCCTTCAAAATCATAGTTCACCTCTGTGTTTTGTTTTCAATCGCAACTGAGGTTGCTGTTATCGGAGCTGCTCCCACAGCTCGCTTTGGGCTCTTGTCTGGTGATGGGGTCAGTAACCAAAGAGCCGGGGAATGAAGAGAGACAGGTCTGCCCAGAAGGAGGTCAGGAACACCACTGGCAGATAGCCAAACAGGATCAGGATCATGGCCGGGCGGATCACTTGCGTGACTGGCACCTTGCCGATGCGTGCGCCCAGATAGAGGATCGAAGCGTATGGAGGGGTTACGCCGCCCATAGCTGTGTTGACGCCCATGATCGCCGCAAACTGGATCGGGCTGATGCCGATGGCTTCCATGAGCGGCAGCAGCAGCGGCGCAATCAGGATGATCGCGGTCACGTCATTCACCACCATGCCCACAAGGAAGAGCAGGATGTTGATGAGGATTAGCAGCAGTACCTTGTTCTCGGTGATGGAGAAGATCGCTTCCACCAGTTCCTGCGGCACACTTTCCAGCACGAACATCTGGGAGAGGATCATGGAGAACAGGATCATCAGCATGATCGCGCCAACGGAGGTTGCGGCCTCTTTACCTGCCCCGAGGAATGTTTTGGCATCCAGTCCGCGGTAGATAAGGAAACCGACAGGGATCGCGTAAATCACTGCAACAGCCGCAGCTTCTGTCGGGGTCATGATGCCGCCGTAGATGCCGCCAAGAATGATAACTGGCATGAGAAGCGCTGGGGTTGCCTTGAACCCGCGGTGGCTGGCTTCCTGCACAAATGCTTTGCCGCGTGGGCGGTCTTCCAGTTTCAGGTCAAACTTGCGCGCCAGGCGCAGGTTTACAACGGAGAAACTGGACATGATCAGCAGGCCTGGGCCAAGCGTTGCGAGGAAGCAGGCGAGGATGGACGTGTCAGTCACCCAGCCGTAGACGATCATGGTCACGCTTGGTGGGATCAGCAGGCCAAGCAAGGATGCGTTGGCGATGAGCGCAGTTGCATAGGCACGCGGGTAGCCCTGCTTTTCCATCTCAGGAATGAGGAGTGGACCAATGGCGGCCACGCCAGTCAGGCCAGAGCCGGAAATTGCACCGATCAATGCACAGCTGACGGTTGCCACAACGCCCAGACCGCCACGTAAATGGCCGATGAAGATGTTGACGAAGTTGAGCAAACTGGCAGCGATACCGCTGACGCTCATAATCGTGCCCGCCAGAACAAACAGCGGAATAGCAAGCAGAACCGGATTGCCGAGCTGCTGGAAGCCCCAAAGCATGTTGCCCTTCATGATGACGTCACCAGCGAAGTACATGGTCATCAGACCCGCGCCAAAGCAGTAAGGCAGCGGTACGCCAAGAGTGAGCAAAATTACGAGAACTGCAACGGAAAGAAGTGCGATCTCAACCATATCAGGCCAGCTCCTCTTTTGGGGATTCTGTGGAGGTTGGGAGCGGCTCAGGGAACGTCCCTGTCAAAACCTGATGGATGTGTCGGCCCAGCTGGATTGCGGTGAACACCATCATCAGGACAAGGCCGGTGATCAGTGATATGTCCACGTAAAAAGTCGGGATGTAGAGGGTCGGGCTTTCACGCCACACACGCATAGAATATTTGGTGAAATCCCATGCCCAGTAAGTGAGCCAACAACCAATCGCGAGGCTCAATGCTTCCCCAATGAGGGCGAGCACGGCCACTTGCTTCGGTGTTTTAAGGAAGATTTCCAGAACGTTGGCGCGGATATGGCTGTTTTCACGGGATGCGTTGACCGCGCCCACCATGTAGAGCCACATTGTTGGATAAAGCAGACTTTCTTCCAGCCCCAGAACTGGAATTTCAAGCAGGTATCGCGTGATCACCTGTACAAATTGGCCCAGTGCAACAAGGCATATCAGCCCCGTCAGCAGCAGGCTCATTAAGCGATCCATCAGCAATCCTCCCTAAGTAGATGTCCGCAGCGCTGTTCTGGGAAGATTTCGATATTGACCTATAAAATCAAAGTGATTTAATCTATTAAGGTATAGAAAAAAATTATAGGGCATATAATTGCCTCACAATAACAGGCGGTTACATGAACCTGAGTTTTCGACAGTTGCAGGCATTTCGTGAAGTTATGCGAACGGGCTCAATCTCTGAGGCGGCACGTATCCTTGGTCGGACGCAACCTGCAGTAAGTTCTCTGATTTCCAATCTGGAACAGGAACTGGGGATCGAACTGTTTGAACGTCAGCGCGGTAAACTCCTCCGAAAACCGGAAGCGCAGTTCTTTTTGGGGGAAGCAGAAGCAATTCTGGACCGCCTCGCCCGTTCGACACGGACCATGCGCGAGATTGGCTCCTTGCAGCAGGGTCGGCTCAACGTGGCGTTCATGCCGGCCTCCTCTCAGGTGCTTATTCCGCAACTGATCTCAGAGTTTGTGCATGACAAGCCGGAGGTGAAGGTTTCGCTGATGATGCGCGGGTCTAACGTGATTGAAGAGTGGGTCGCCTCTCAGCAATATGATGTGGGACTGGCAGAAACTCCCGCTCCCAACAGTGCGCTGATCACGCATGATTTCCTGCTCAATTGCATTTGTGCTTTGCGCAGCGATGATCCATTGGCACGCAAGGAGATTATTGAAGCGAAAGACCTTTCGGGCAAGCCATTGGCGACACTGCCAGAGATGCATCCAAATTGCGTTTCCACGCGGATGGCATTTGATGAGCAGAAAGCGGTGTTCAATCAACGCTTCGAGTTACGCAACTTCCTCCCTGCACTGAAGCTGGTGGAAGATGGCTTGTGCTATTGCATTTGTGACCCAATGACAGCGGATGGGTATCTGAACACTGCACGGGAACACAGCTCTCTCGTTTTCCGCCCGTTTGCACCCAAGGTGGTGCTGGCAATCTCAATCTTGCTGCCATCACAGCGGCCAGCGTCTGTCCTGGCAGATGCGTTCAGCGAAAAGCTACTGAGTGCGGTCACTGAGATTGAAAGGAAGCAATGGGGTGATTTTTATGGGGGGGCACAATAGTTGTGAGAGGTAGTGCGTATTTCCGATATTAGGGCCAGATAAGTTTCGGGAATACGCAGTAACGAGAGAGTTTGCTCACCCGCTATTCGATATAATCAGTTCGCTTGTACTGCGCTTTGCAGCTTATGGATTTGCTCTTGCAGTTCAGCGATCTTCTGTTCTTTTTCTTCCAGAGCGGATTTGATCCAATCTGCGTCGATGCGCACTGGAATGTGCTGCGGGCAGTTGGCATCCCATGCATCAACACTGAAGATAATTGCCTGCTCTGGTGCTGCACGATAGGGTTGATCGTAGTCCATCAGCTGTTCAATCAAGCCTGGGTCATCCTCGATGACCTTAGCTGTGCCCCAGATCTTGATCCGCGTCTTTTGCACGTAATCGATTAGAAATATGAAGGCTTTGGAATTATCCTCCAGATTTCCCTGACTGATGTACTGACGGTTGCCGCGAAAATCCGCAAACCCGAGGTGGCGATTGTCCAACACCTTAAGGAACCCGGTTGGGCCCCCGCGATGCTGAATATAGGGTTGGCCATCAGCATTGGACGTTGCCAGAAAGAAACTGCGCTGATCGGCGATGTACCGCGCCAGTTCTTCTGTTACTTCGTTCTTCCAACCACCGCCCTCTTCCATGCTGGCATAGCCGCGTCGCGAGCCTTTGCGGCTCTGGATCGCTTTCACTGTGGGAGTGAAGGCAATATCACTGGAATACATGGGGTTTCCTCCAGTTAAAGACCCAGATCACTCAGGCTTGCATGATCATCAGGGCGGCGACCCAGCGGCCAATGGAACTTGCGTTCTTCTGGTGTGATCGGATGCTCGTTGATGCTTGCAATCCGGCGCTTCATGAGGCCGTCCTCTGCAAACTCCCAGTTTTCATTGCCGTAGGCTCTGAACCACTGTCCGGAGTCGTCATGATACTCGTAGGCAAAGCGAACCGCGATCCGGTCTCCCTCAAAGGCCCATAGCTCTTTAATAAGGCGGTAATCGAGCTCTCGGGTCCATTTGCGAGTGAGCAGCTGCTCAATCTCAGGGCGTCCAGTTACAAATTCTGCTCTGTTCCGCCATTGGCAGTCTGGCGTATAGGCCAGAGCTACCTTTTGCGGATCTCTAGAGTTCCAGCCATCTTCCGCCGCACGGATTTTGATGCTGGCTGTTTCCCGTGTGAATGGAGGGAGTGGTGGTCTGGTCATGACGATCTCCGGAAGGGTGGCAGGTGGATTGGGCTCCACCCGCCCATGGTGTCAGGCAAGTTCTTTAACAGCAGGGAAGTCCACTTCGGTTCCCAAAACTTCGTTCATGTAGTTGGTCAGCGTGTTCAGAGCGACATGGCCAACAATCTCAACGAGCTCAGCATCGGAATAACCAGCGTCGCGTACAGCCTGCACCTGCGCATCAGAAACCTTTCCGCGGTTTTTGACGATTGCGACAGCAAACTCGACAGCAACGGCTGCTTTCGCATCTTCAGAACTGCCGCGGCGGTTCTTGGCAATTTCATCAGCAGAGAGCTTGGCAAGGTTGGATGCAAGGTAAGTATGCGCGGAGAGGCAGTAGTTACAGCCATTCTGCTCGCCAACGGCCAACGCGAGACGCTCACGCGTAGCAGCAGGCAGTGTTCCTTTGCCGAGCGCGCCGTTCAAACCGAGGTAACCTTCCAGCGCCTGCGGGCTGTTGGCAACAATTCGGAACAGATTTGGCACGGAGCCGAGCTGAGAGTTGACGGCCTGAAGGGAAGCCTGGGAGTCCTGAGGAGCTGCCTCAATGGAAGATGGGGTAGGAATGCGTGACATTATTTTATCTCCATTTTTTGAAATCGGATGATGGTCTTCATGTAACCAATGTTTGAAAGGAAATAATTGGGCTTCTGTGCAATTCACTATTACACTCAGTGTAATAAATGAGCGTGATTGTGGGATTGAAATGGATAAGCTTGAAACAATGCAGGTGTTTGTAGAAGTCGCTGAACGGGAAAGCTTCGTGGAAGCCAGCAAAAAGCTTGGCCTTTCAGCTCCTGCCGTCACTCGCTCCATTGCCCGGCTGGAGCAATCTCTCGGAACAAGATTATTCAACCGAACCACGCGCCACGTTCGCCTGACGGATGCGGGCCGGCACTATCTTTGCGATGTAAAAGGCATTCTGGAGAGTGTCGAACAGGCAGAAGCGTTTGTCAGCGGCAGTTATGCCAAGCCAATCGGCGAGCTTTCCATCACAGCGCCCATACTGTTTGGGCAGAAGTACATCATCCCGCTGATCACAGAGTACCTCGAACTCTACCCTGAAGTGACCGCCAATGCGGAATTCTATGATCGCATCGTCAACATGGTGGAAGATAATCTGGATGTCGCATTCCGCATCGGGCATCTGCAGGATTCCGGGCTCTATGCCACCCGCGTAGGCAGTATCCGCCGCGTGATTTGTGCTTCACCATCGTATTTTAGTGAGCACGGCACACCGCAAACACCGTCAGACCTTACAACGCACAAGATTATCCAGCCGACCTCGGTTGAAACGAGCAGCCATTGGAAGTTTGCCGGTGAGAAGACTGAGGTGGTGAAGATCAGCCCGCATTTGCGCTGTAATCACAATTGTGCAGCTATTCAGGCCGCTATAGGTGGGGCTGGTATTACCCGTTTGCTGTCCTATCAGGTAGCAAAAGATGTAGCGAATGGCGTGCTTCAATTGGCGCTGGAGGACTATGAGCCTGAGCCGCTTCCAGTCCATATCGTTTATATGGAAGGCCGACGAGCCAGCGCAAAAGTGCGGTCATTCGTTGACTTCGCCGCTGAGCGCTTGCGAGACAATCCGTTTATCGGTGACTGATATCTAAAAAGTGAAACGCCCGGAATGTTCACATGGTATCCGGGCGCCTCTCATTTATTTAAGCATCTTCCAGCTCTGCTTGCTCATTGAAGTTTGGCGGACGCTTTTCTAGGAAGGCGGCCATGCCCTCTTTCTGTGCGGGAGAGCCAAACAAGGCATGGTACATCTGCCGTTCAAAGCGAATGCCATTTTCCAATGAGTTTTCATCCGCCGCATTCACGCAGGCCCGTGCCATCATCGTGATGTCGCGTGCATAGCCAGCAATAGTCTTTGCTGTTTCATTTGCAACGGACATCAGCTCATCTGCAGGGATCTTTCTGCTAATGAGACCCATGTCGTAAGCCTCTTGCGCATCAATCATGCGGCCTGTGAGGATGAGATCCATGGCCCGTGCTTTACCAACCAGCTTGGTCAGACGCTGAGACCCACCAATACCCGGAATACAGCCGATCTTCACTTCCGGTTGGCCGAATCTGGCGGTGTCTGATGCCAAAATAATATCGCACATCATGGCGACCTCACAGCCGCCTCCCAAGGCATAGCCAGAGACCGCCGCAATCTTCGGAATACGAAGCGCAGCAAAACGATCCCATCCGGTGAAGAAGTTGCTGGCGTACATGCTTGCGTAATCCTGCACATTAAGCTCTGCGATATCAGCACCTGCTGCAAAGGCTCGCTCGTTGCCTGTCAGGATAAGACAACCGATGGCAGGATCTGCATCGTATTTGGTCGCAGCGTCCAGCACCTCTTCCAGAACCTGAGAGTTAAGCGCATTCAGAGCCTTTGGGCGATTGAAGCGAATGGTCGCAACGCGCCCTTCGACGGATGTTTCAATAGTTTCATACATGATCAGCTATCCCAGATTGCGCCATAGGCCGGAATGCCGAAGCTTTCCATGTCATGAACAAGTTTGCGGGTCAGTTTCTGGTTGGAAATGACGATGACAGCTTCGGCTCCACTCTCCTCAACCGCTTTCAAAGTTAATGCGGTCAGGTCTGGTTTACCTTGGGAGTCTGTGTCCCAGATCACCGGGTTCTCAGTGCTTGCCTCAATCTCATTAACGAAAGCATCACCATACGTTTTGCGCGGATTACGTGTTGACCAGATTACTTTATTCGGCACTTCGCCTGCGAGCAGATGCGGCACAATTGGACCAATGCCAGAACCAGTCCCAACGTAAACGACCTTCTTGAACAGCACCTCAATACGCGCGACACCAGAGGTGGTGATGCCCTTCACCCAAACATGACTTGGCGGGTTTTCAATAAAGTCTCCGGTCCAATCCCCTGCCCGACTGATGGCGAGGCGATAGCCTGGCTCAGCTGGAGATGGGATATTTGCAAACGCATGATACTCCCCAAATGGAGTGTGACTGATTGCGTTTGAGCTGCCCGGGAATGGCGTATCGCCATAATCGAACTTCGCCAAAACTGCATGGTTGGATGGCTTGACCACATCCACTTTAACGCGTTTCAACGAGAGCCAAGGTGAAACGATGGACAGTGTGATGAGGCAGAGCATCCAGAATGCAGGAGTTTCCATAAGAATGCCGCCAGTATCCTGTGTGATAGAAACAGTCTGTGCCCAAAACAAGCCAAGCACTGTCCAACCAACAAAACGGTGCACCTTCTCAAAGGTGTTGTGATGGCGCGCGCGGAAACCTCCTTGTGCCGTGACGATCAGCAGAACCATCAACGCGACCATTGCCCCACTGAGAGCAAGCGTCCGGTCTGATGGAAGCGTTGCACCTTCAACGCGGTTCGCAACCATGGCGTAAAGCAGGAAGCCAAACCAGATTGTGCCGGACACCGTGCTGCTGGAGTGAAGCCCCCCGAAATGGAACACCTTGCCAGCGCCCCAACGAAGCCACAGCGGCCAGCTGGTTGGAATGCGGGTTGCCAGCCAGAACAAGGCGTTGACCACCCGTTGCTGCCGGATGAGGATGCCAAGAGACAGGTTGATCAGCGCCATATCTGCAATAGCACCAAGAGCAAAGCCAGTTTCTGCAAACCAGCGTCCATCCTGTAAACCTGCGATGAAGACTGCAATGTTGACCACGGCGACCAGCATCACCAGTCGATTGTACTCCATCAAGGATGGATGGCGCGTTATCCGTCGCCAGTTGTAACTGCGAGTTTCAGCAGTTGTTGCTTCAATAGTCATTAATTTAACTCCACACCCTGAGCGTCAATATGGTCTTGTGCCAGCTTCAAAAGCAGGCGCTTGTCCAACTTCCCGCGTGGTGTGCGAGGCAACTCATCCATGGAAAGGATCAGCGTTGGACTACAATAGTAAGGAAGTTTGTCTTTCACGGACTGGGCCGCAGTGTTGGTGCACACATTCGCCGGACTGACGAAGGCAACCAGATTGCGGCTGTCGAACTTGAGCGTTACTGCCTGATCACAGCCTTCCGTTGCTTCCAATGTGTTGGAAACACCGTCCAGTTCCACACGGAAACCACGGATTTTGACCAGATCATCAACCCGCCCAAAATGTACCAACTCACCTGTGTTGGTCCAGCGACCAAGGTCTTTGGTGCGGAACATCATGTGACCGGGACAGAACGGGTCTGGACGATAACGGTCAAGCGTAAGCTCAGGATTGGCGAGGTATCCAGCAGTCACACAATCACCACCAGCCCACATTTCGCCCTTCTCGCCAATGGCAACGGGCCGTAAGTTTTCGTCTAGTACATAGACCGTGTTGTTGGGTGTCGGACGACCTATGGAGAGGATTTCCTTGCCCGGATAATGCGGCTCAGCCGTGTTGATGATAGTGGTTTCTGTTGGGCCACAAGAATTGTAGAAGCGGCAGAAGCTGCTCCATGCGTCTGCAAGTGGTCTTGGGCATGGTTCGCCTGCAACAGCAGCAGTTTGCACTTGCTGGCAACGGCTGTGGTCAAGCGAGTTCAGGATTGACGGTGTTGCAATCAGCACGTCTACCTTTTCGGCTGTTTCCTGAATGCTTTTGCCGCGAATAACCAGCGTAGCGCCGTTTGAAACAGCGCCAAGAGTTTCCCAAGCCGCCATATCAAAGGCGATTGAAAGAATTTGACCCACCCGCAACCCCGGACGCATACCGAGATCACCGGGGCTGGTTTGCAATATGTTGCAGAGGTTTTTATGGGTAACCTGAACGCCATTCGGGACGCCTGTGGTGCCAGAGGTGAACAGGATCATGCACAGATCGTCTGGCTGTGCTTTATGTTGTTCGCCCTCTACTGGCGTGGTCGGCAGAGTTTCATCCTCGATCACATCTTCTATCGCGATGAGAGTTTGCCCTTCGGCGACGGGCACCTGATCTTTAAGGCTGCGCAGCGTTAGGATGACTTCGGCACCAGTCACAGCAGCTATGTGGTTCAATGCCTTTTGTGGCGCAACACCCACATGCTGCGGAATATACGCTGCACCAACGCGTAGGGCTGCAACAATACCAACCAACATTGGAATGGAACGATGCAGGTACAAGCAAACGGCGTCTCCTCTCTTTACGCCGTGCTGTGCCAAAGTGTGAGCGAGCCGGTTAGCGGCTTCATTCAGCTCACCGTAGCTGATTTCCTGGTCTTGATATTCGGCTGCAACGGCATTTGGCTGTGCAGTCATAAAGTGGTTCATTGCGGAAATGATAGTTGGAAAACGTGGAGCGGTTTCTGGTCCCCATCCAAAATCCAGAAAACGTTCCTGATCAAAATCGCTTAATGCCGACAGAAGCGGATTGCGTGGTGCAACTCCTGTCAGTTTTGGCATGGCCGGAAACACTGGCCGAATGTCATTTAGATAATCTGCAGCAATATCCCGCATGGCGAGTCCCTCTTATGGTGATAATCACTGATCCTAAATAATGGGAAAAATTCCCATTTGAGTATAACAAGTGTTCAACTGGCAGTAACGAATTCGTAGGATGAAAAATTCTGGTGTAATGATTAGAGAACTGGACAGCACAGGAAACGGAAATGAGTCCCGAGCAAACAGACCCTTTTGAGACTGCCCTCACAGCGCTCCTTGCCCCACTGGCAAAAGCGATGGTGGCGCGTGGCGTCACAATCGGGCCAGCGACCGAGGCACTAAAACGGGCCCTGCTCCAGGCCGCAATTGAAGAAACTCCCGGCAAGACGACCGATAGCCGTGTCAGCCTTAAAACCGGTATTCACCGCAAAGATGTCAAACGGTTACGATCCGACGAAAACGGCAGTTCTCTCAAGAAATCCGTCAATGCGACGGCTCTGGCGATCAGTTACTGGGCGACGGCCCCAGAGTTTCAAAGCGCAGAAGGAACGCCCCGAAATTTGCCGCGACAAGGCAGTGACAAGGAACCAGGCTTTGATGAGTTGGTTCGCCTTACACGCGCAGATATGGCACCTGGAACCGTGCTTGAGGCACTCATTGAGCAGGGTGTCGTTGCGGAATTAGATGACGGATTTTATCGTTTATTGACTCATGCCCTTTTGCCGACACCTGGAAGCGCAGAGCAAGTTGCCGCCTATCAGGCGACGCTTTCGACCCATTTATCAGCCGCTACCCACAACTTAATTGCCCCTCAGGGAGAAGCTCTCAATTTTGATCGAATCCTGCGCTATTCGCATTTGTCAGAGGAGTCAGTGGAGACTCTGAACAGGTTGACGCAAGAGAAAGCCCAGATGCTTTTGGAAGAAGTCAACGCTCTGGCACGGGAGATGCAAATGAATGATGCGGAACAGACCGCCAATGGCCGTTTTGCCTTTGGGGCCTACGTCCTTCCAAAAAAAAAGCCAAAATCAGATGAGGCTGCTGCGTAATGGTTTGGAGGCACACACTTTCCGCTTTAATTGCATCCACTTTTCTGATCGCTCCAGCTGCAGGCTATGCAGAGGAAGAGCGTGAAGGTGGTATTTTAGGGACAGGCATTGTTGGCACGATTACGCGCCTTGGCAGCATCATTGTAAATGATCAGCGCATCACCTTCCCTCCAGACCTGCTGGTCAAAAATGAACTTGGACCACTGACGGCCTCGCAGTTGGTGCCCGGAGATACTGTCGCTGTTGTTGCAGCCCTGACTGGTGCAAACTGGGAAGCGCAAAGTATCCGCAGAATTGTGCCGATCATTGGCCCGGTTTCTGAGGTGAAGTCGGATGAGGCAGGCAGAACCTTTGAGATTATGGGAACGTTCGTTCACGTACCAGAAGCTATTGCGACCACGGTGAAACAAGGAGATTGGGTGGCAATCAGCGGTCTGTGGCAAGATGAGGACGTGGTTGCAACACGTGTCGAGGTTGTTCCGCCCCGCCAGTCCGCTGTTATCATCGGCAGCAATCTTTCTGTTGGTGCAAGCAATGTTCCCCAAATCGGTAACACGCTGATTGCAGGCATTATTCCGCAACACGTTCAGTCTGGTGATGTTATCCGGGTTACAGGGGTTCCTGAGGCTGGCAGTATCCGTGCGACATCGCTTGAAACCGGCATCTTTGATGGGAAAGTCGGATTGGTTCAGGCAGAAGGTTACTTGTCTCCGCCAAACTCAACCGGCCTTTACACCTTGCTCGGTTCCGGCATGGTAGCTTTCACTGATCAACCTGACATGATCGACGAAACAGCAAAAGTGCTCGTGTGTGGATATGATGGCAAGCTGGGAAGTGACACAACCAAAGCAGCAGACCCTGAACTGCTGGAGAAGCTAGGCTGTCAGTAGTCTGTTGGGAGCGCGTGGTTAAGCGGCTACGCGTTCCTTATCAATATCATATACTTGCGTATATCTACCCCATATAGTTGTGATTGAATAGACATAGAGTCACTGGCTCTTTGCTTCTTTCGTTCCTTCTGCCTAAAAGGTTTGAAAACTGAAGCAACTATAAGTGAACTTGGTGGGGAAATAAGATGATCAAGTATATTGCTGGAGTAGCGTTTTTAGTTGCGGGTCTAAGTACCGCTGCTGCGGAAACGCATTCGCGCGATGTCCCAGCACGCAAAGCGTCTGTTGTTAACGGACATGTCTATTACGATCAAAACCAATGTACGTCAGGCCCAATTGCTCAGGTGAAGGTTAAAGTTGAACCTAAGCATGGAAGCGTACAAATTCGCAGAACAACATATAGCCCACCTAAAGGTAGACGCTGTTACGGAAAGAAGTTCAACGCAGTTGTTGTTGTATATACTCCGGAGAAAGGCTATCGCGGCAAGGATACATTTAAGACCAGCTATTCAATGCCGAAGTATGTTCAAGGTAGTCAAATGAATTACTTTTCAGATACATATAAGATAAACGTAAAATAGATATACGACTTACTTTTTTGTGACGATGAAGAAAAAAAGCCCCGGAACGTGAAGAACGCTCCGGGGCTTTTTGTACATCAATTACGGACCAAACTAGCTGATCTTACCCAGTAGGTTGTTCATAGAGCTCTTCGCATCACCGTAGTACATGCGGGAGTTCTCTTTGTAGAACAGTGGGTTTTCGATACCGGAGTAACCGGTGCCCTGACCACGCTTGGAGATGAACACGTGCTTGGCTTTCCAAACTTCCAGAACTGGCATGCCAGCGATTGGTGAGTTTGGATCTTCCTGAGCAGCTGGGTTCACAATGTCGTTGGCGCCGATGATGATGACAACATCCGTATCAGGGAAGTCATCGTTGATCTCATCCATTTCCAGAACGATATCATAAGGCACTTTCGCTTCAGCGAGCAGCACGTTCATGTGGCCTGGCAGACGGCCTGCAACCGGGTGGATTGCGAAGCGGACGTTTTTGCCTTTTGCACGCAGACGCTTAGTCAGCTCAGAAACAGACTGCTGTGCCTGAGCAACAGCCATGCCGTAACCTGGTACAATCACAACACTATCTGCATCATTGAGTGTTTCAGCTACGAAGTCCGTATCAGTTGGAACCATCTCGCCTTCGATTTCCTGAGCTGGCCCCGTTGTAGTGCCAAAACCGCCCAGAATAACAGAGACAAAGTGACGGTTCATTGCCTTACACATGATGTAAGAGAGGATCGCACCGGAAGAACCAACCAGAGCACCTGTAACGATCAGCAGGTCGTTGCCAAGCAAGAAGCCTGTCGCCGCTGCTGCCCAACCGGAGTAGGAGTTCAGCATGGAAACAACAACGGGCATGTCCGCGCCGCCGATAGCCATAACCATGTGCCAACCGATGAAGAAGGCGATCAGGGTCATCAGGTAGAGCGTCCAGGAACCTGCGTGGTTCATGTACATGAACATCAGGATCACTGCGAGAATGAGCAAGCCTGCGTTGAGAGCATGACGACCCGGCAGCAGAAGTGCCTTACCGCCGACCTTGCCAGCAAGTTTGCCGTAAGCGACGATAGAGCCGGTAAAGGTAATTGCGCCGATGAAGACGCCGATGAAGATTTCAGCTTCATGGATAACCAGCTCCGCGCCTGCCAAACCTGCTGGTGGAGCGATATCAGAGTTGATGCCGATGAACACAGCAGCCAGACCCACGAAGGAGTGCAGAGCAGCCACAAGCTGCGGCATGCCAGTCATTTCAACGCGTTGAGCCACAATCACGCCGGCAGTGGAGCCAACGGTTACAGTCACAAGCAACATGATCAAAACGGCTGGGCTTGTCAGGTCAACGCCTGCACCGAAGACTGTTGCAAGAACAGCCAGTGCCATACCGACGATGCCAAACCAAACAGCGCGTTTTGCGCTTTCCTGATTGGACAGACCGCCCAGAGACAGGATGAAGAGTACGGTTGCCGCAATATAAGCGGCGGTTTGAAGTCCAATAGACATAATGCTTCCCTCCCCCGCTTAAGACTTGTTGAACATCTGGAGCATACGGCGCGTAACCATAAACCCACCAACGATATTGACCGATGCGATCAGCACCGAGATGCCTGCGAGGAACCAGACGATCCAGCTGCCAGAGCCAAGCTGCAGCACGGCGCCCAGAATGATGATGCCGGAGATTGCGTTGGTAACAGCCATAAGCGGTGTATGCAGGGAGTGAGCCACACCCCAGATGACCTGGAAGCCAACAAACACTGCGAGGACAAACACGATGAAGTGTTGCATAAAGCTTTCAGGCGCATAGGCACCTATCAACGCCATAACAGCACCACCGCCAATCAGAAGACCGAGCTGTTTGCGACCGGCAGCTTTGGCAGCCGCAGCCTCTTCAACCGCGAGTTCCTCAGGGGTTTTCTCAGGTGCCTTTGGCTTTTGGGCAGCAATTGCAGCAATCTTCGGCTTTGGTGGCGGGAAGGTGATTTCCCCATCTTTGGTTGCCGTTGCACCGCGGATAACATCGTCTTCCATGTTGATATTGGCCTGACCGTCTTTCTCAGGGGTCAGATCAAACATCATGTGGCGGATGTTGGTCGCGTAAAGCGTGGAGGACTGCGTTGCCATGCGGGATGGGAAGTCAGTGTAGCCGATCACGGTGACGCCGTTGTCGGTTACGATCTTCTCGTCCATCTTGGTCAGTTTACAGTTGCCGCCTTTTTCAGCAGCAAGGTCAACAATCACAGAACCCGGCTTCATGGACTGGACCATGTCTTCGGTCCAGAGCTCAGGCGCATCGCGGCCTGGGATCAGTGCTGTGGTGATGACGATGTCAACACCTGGTGCTAATTCGCGGAATTTCGCCAGCTGCGCTTCGCGGAATTCTGGAGAAGAAACAGAGGCATAGCCGCCAGTGGAGGCGCCGTCCTGCTGCTCTTCCTCAAAGTCCAGATAAACGAACTCAGCGCCCATGGATTCGACCTGTTCAGCCACTTCCGGGCGAACGTCGAACGCAAGGGTGATCGCGCCAAGAGAGGTTGAAGCACCAATTGCGGCAAGACCAGCAACGCCAGCGCCGATGACGAGCACTTTGGCTGGTGGCACTTTACCGGCAGCGGTGATCTGGCCGGTGAAGAAGCGTGGGAAGTTGTTGCCAGCTTCCATAACAGCGCGGTAACCAGCGATGTTGGCCATGGATGACAGAGCATCCATCTTCTGTGCACGTGAGATACGCGGCACCATATCCATCGCCAGCACGTTGACCTTTTTGTCGGCAAACTGCTGAAGAAGCTCACCATTTTGCGCTGGCCAGAAGAAGCTGATGAGGGTTTGTCCCTCGTGTGTCAGTTCCAGTTCAGACGCTTCGGGCGGACGGACTTTGATAACAATATCTGCGGTTTCCCAGAGCGTTTTTGCATCTGCGATAACCTTTACGCCAGCATCTTTATAATCTGTGTCAGAGAAGTTTGCAGCTTCACCGGCGCCGGATTCAATAGCGCACTCATATCCCAGCTTTTGCAGCTGTTGGGCGCTGTCCGGCGTCAACGCGACCCGACGTTCCCCGTCAAGGACTTCCTTGGCAGCCCCTATGATCATGTTCTAACCTCTTGCCTGTTAAATAGGTTTCCAGCAGAAATCGCTCGTTACCAACTGTTCCAATCGTTTTTTTATTCTCGATCCCAGCGTAGGCGCTGGTATCGTTTTTGTGCAATGCACCAAAGGCCCTAAACTTTACCAAACCGACCAAAGGAATCTCTTTGACCAATTTTGCTCGAAAGGCAGGTTAAGCTCCTTTGCGTAAACTGCAAGTCTCTCCTAAAAACTTCGAAAATCCCTTCATCTTTAAAATGGACCTCGTTCAATTCCCAGTAGGGTAAAGCACTATCTGAACGACAGTTGATCACCTTTACCCAAGTGTTTGAGTTCAAACTAAAGAACGAGGTGGATAAGTGAAATTGAATGAATCTCAATATAGTTCACATATATAAGAGCGAAGGTGAGTATAAACCGCATTTCACGCAGATTATCGGGGTTTATACTTGCATTTGCTCTTAGGCCGCGCAGAGGAAAACTATGCCTAAAGTGGGAGATTAACTGAAATATATTTATGTCTCAGTCTGAAGTTACAGGTAGATATACCAGCTTATCACTTTGGCGCATGTGACAACCTGACATAGAAGCTGCCCCTTCACCCATTCACGAAGGCCACTTTCCGCCTTTGCGTTATTCTGTGCGTTTCTTTGCGCGATTTTGCGTTTTCATGCGCTGCTATGGAGAAGCGGCTGAAAACGGACCCAAGGAAGGCGGCGCACCCCACCACCACGGTAAGTTCTCACCACCGTACCCTGATAGGCCTCGCTTTGCTGATGATTGTTCTTTGCATATGTGCTAAGGGCGCCCTTCGCCGAGTTAAAAGACCAACGCTACAGCGCTTCACCGCGCGGGGATAAGTTGGCTTGCTGAGGGGCATAAGACAAATCGGATGATGGATGCTTTACGGTACATCGGAATAATCGTGATTTTCGCTGGAACTGTCTACTCGTTTCACAAGATCCGTCAGAGGCCAGAATACGAAGAGCTGAGAAAGCGCAATCTCGCGCGCAATCTGAATTTCATCTTCCTGCTGCCCGCATTTTGGTACAAGAAAGAGCCTGCGCTGAAGCCAGCCTATGTGAGGCTGGCTAAGATTGGTCTTGTTCATGCGTTTGGCGCCCCGTTTGGGATATTGGGTTATGCTTATCTTCTGGCTTTCATTGAACTCTATATGACTGACCGATTGCCCTTATAAACTCTGATCTAAGAAAGAACTTATCCCCCTCCTCCAAGCATGTGGCATTCTGTTTGAACGGAATGTACTCGAAGAATAGACACTCAAAGATAACTGGTTGCAGGGAGAAAACCAAGAAATGGACGCCGCGCTTTATATTGGCATCTTCCTGATCTGCATCGGCAGCCTCTTCACCTTTTACAAGATTACTCAGAAGCCCGAGTATGACCTGCTGCGAAAACACTCTTTCGGCAGAGGACCATAAGCTCGCTGCCCTCCCTCTCGTTTTCTGGTGCAGGCAGGATTTCACCTATAAGCGCGTTTATGTGAAACTTATCACAATTGGCATTTTATATACGCTTGGCATCCTATTTTTGATTTGGTTCTATGCAACATTGCTTGCGCTTTTAGAGCTTTATGTTGATGGCCATTAATAGACGTGGAGGATAAGAACGTTCTCTTATCGCTGCTGCCATCAGCAGCCCCCCCCCCCCACAGTTCTCACGACAAAACATTCTTGATGCTCTCAAACAGCCATGAAGTTGCTGGGCCCATGCGGGTGTGTTTGAGTTTAATGCATTCGACCGGAGGGCTCCAGAGTTTGTGCTCGAAGCGCAGGTTTACTCTGGCCAAATGGCCGGAAGCGATGGAAGGACTGACCAGATGCTCAGGCAGATAGGCCCAACCAACACCCTGAAGGACGAGCTGGCGGATGGTGTGAAAGCTTGTTGCATACCAGACTTGGGTGGAGAGAGCTGGAAACTGGTCCAGCACACTTCCCTGAGGGCTGCGTAAGAGAAGCTGTCTGTGAGAGAGCAGCTCGTTTG
This sequence comes from Pseudovibrio sp. Ad26, assembly GCF_001623285.1. Classification (NCBI taxonomy): domain Bacteria; kingdom Pseudomonadati; phylum Pseudomonadota; class Alphaproteobacteria; order Hyphomicrobiales; family Stappiaceae; genus Pseudovibrio; species Pseudovibrio sp. Ad26. The sequence goes on along the minus strand of NZ_LMCE01000050.1, from coordinate 160,459 downwards.
CGCTGACCGTGGCTAGTTTTGAAAGCGGGTAGTCAGGTGCGCTGACAGATACAAAGGGCAGATTGCCAATGAAAACCTGTTCGACCCCTTTTTGAACCATCCCACCGGAAAACATAAGACCGATGTCAGCTGAGCCCTGCGCAACCATACCCGGAATTTCCGGGCTGACGTTGGACATCAAGTCAATCCGCGTGGCGGGAAACTTTGTGCCGAACTCGATCAGAATATTGCTCAGTGAAGGAAGCATAAGCGCATCATCGAGCATAACTCTGACGCTAACTTCATCTCCTGCAAAAATGCTGCTTGCGGCGGAGGTCATGTTGTCCAGCTGCATTAACACCGCGCGGGCGTGCGCCAGCATGCGTTCGCCGTCTTGCGTGAGCTGAGGCTTGCGAGTGGCGCGATCAAAAAGTTCGAAGCCCAGATCAACCTCAAGATTCACAATCGCAGTGCTGACGGCTGATTGTCCTTTACCCAGCACTCGACCCGCCGCCGAAAAACTGCCGGTTTCTGCAGCTGCGATAAACATCTTCAATTGGTCGAGGCTTGGCATAGTGATCTCAATGTATTGATAAAATCGTTAGTTATTAGTTTTGTACCATTCACCTGATCGATTAAGCAACTTGCGCGCCTCCAAAATCAAGGGAGGGCAACTGATTTCATTTGAAAGAGAATTATCTCATGAAAACTCTGTTGCAGATCAATGCAAGCATACAAGAACAGGACTCCCAGTCCTCACAGCTCTCAGACGCAATGACTGATGCCTTGCTTTCCATGTTTACAGGAATCCGGCACATAAAACGGGACTTGAGCAAGGATCCTATCCCTCATCTGGATCAAGGCCTTTTCCAAAGCTTCCATGACCCCAAAGCCGCTGGCACACCTGCTCAACAAGCGGGGCTAGCGCTGTCTGATACGTTGGTTTCTGAGCTAAAAGAGGCTGATTTTATCGTCCTTGGCGTCCCGATGTACAATCTGATGATCCCCTCCACTTTGAAAGCCTGGATTGATTATGTAACGCGTGCCGGACAGACCTTTCAGTTTACTGAGAATGGCCCGATCGGTCTTCTGGAAGGAAAGAAATGCTATATCGCGGTGACGCAGGGCGGCTGCTTTCTTGGCACACCCAATGATCTGGTAACCGCCTACCTGAAGGTAGCGTTGGGCCTGATCGGTATCACAGATATTGAGTTCATTTACGCGCAAGGACTGGCGCTGGGGCCACAAGCTGCGGAAGCCGGTATAAGCGAGGCCCACAAGAAAATCACAAAGATCTCCCAGATCACTCAAGCGGCTTGAGTTCAACTCGGAGATTTTGAACAAAAGGAGAGGAGACCTTACTCCCCTCTCCTCTGTTTGTGCCACTCTAATCAGGCAGCGACTGCGGCTGTGATGAGGATTTCTACTTTGAGGCTGTCTAGGGCGAGTTTGCATTCGCCGCAGGCGCGGGCCGGAGGGTTTTCAGGGTCGACCCATGCGTCCCAGACGGAGTTCATCTCATCAAAGTCAGCAACATTATTCAGCCAGATGGTGGCTTGTAGGATGCGGGACTTGTTGGAACCGGCGTCTTCCAGCAGTTTCTCAATGTTTGCCAGAATAGCGTGGGTCTGGTCAGCAGCGGTTTTGCCGTTGGTGTCGACCTGACCGGAAAGATGCACGATGCCGTTGTAAATGACGGCCTGACTCATGCGTGGGCCTTTGTTTAGACGGGTGATGTCAGACATGGGGTAGTCCTATGCTTTTACGTAAAACGGTGTGGTGAAAGAGCTGCAACGATCTCCTCCGGCAGTTCGGAGGGGCGATTGAGGCAGAGATCTGCGGTGAGGCGGGAAAGAGCCGGGCTGGTTTGAATGCCATAGCCGCCTTGAGCGGCGAGCCAGAAGAAGCCGTCTGCATCCTGTGCAAAGCCGACGACGGGGCTGCGATCTTCAACGAAACTGCGCAAGCCTGCCCAACTGTGCTCCACGCGTGTGACGGGGAAGTTGACGGCATTTTCAAAACGATAAAGCCCTTCTGCGAGCACCATGTCGTCGACGAAGGCGTCATGCGGCTCTACAGGGTCGGCATCTACAGGAGAGACAAGCAGTTTGCCTGCTTCCGGCTTGGCGTAAAACGGTTCTGCTGCACCTTCAAACAAGGGCCAGTTGCTGCTGTCGACACCTTCCGGCAAAGGCAGGATTGCTGCCGTTCTGCGTTTGGGGGTGAGCCCAATTGTTTTAAGGCCGGCAAGTTCGGCAATTTTATCAGCCCATGCTCCCGCAGCGTTGATCAGAACAGGGGCGCAAAACACGCCTTTGGGTGTGGTGACCTGCCAAAGCCCATCTTGCCGTTCAATCTGAGTGGCAGGTGCTGAGAGGATGATCTCTCCACCACGGGATTTGAAGAGGCGGGCGTAGCCCTGAAACAGGCGGTCCACGTCAATGTCCAATGCGTTGGGCTCGTAAAGCGCGGAGCAGACTTTCTCCGGGGCGAGGATTGGAACCATGGCGAGGGCTTCTTCAGCGCTGCGTGTCTCCAACCCCTCTGCGTCTTCCTCGTAGGTTTCCAGCTGGTCTTCCTTGCCCTCTTCGGCCAGCATCAAAAGCCCGCGGCGCGTGAGCACGGACCCGTCACAGATGCCTTGCGGGTTCATGAGCGTAGGTTCTGAAGCAGCGTTTAAGGCACGGATGACGGCATTGCCGTAGTTGCGAATGAAGATTGCGGCAGAGCGGCCTGTGGAGTGGTGGCCGATCACATCTTCCATCTCCAGCACAATGGTTTTTGCGTTTTCTGCCAGTTGAGAGGCCGCACTGATGCCAGCGATGCCGCCGCCGATAATCAGAAAATCACAGTGCTGTGCCATGTCAAACCTCGCAAATACAAAAAGCAAAGCTGATATATCTAGCAAAGGGCGCGGCGATGCGAGGAAAAACCGATCTTACGCACTTTTATATTGTTCCCATAACAATGTCTGGAACGCGGATTTTCACTTGGTTGAGATGGTTTTGGATATTGGTCGGCCAATTTTGAGAGAGCAAAGAACTGCCAAAAAATGCGAATCTCTCTGGATGCAGAGTGGGTGTTGTTCTGAAGTTTTAAATATTTGGTCGACCTATTGGAAGATTTTTGGTCGAAAGGTCGGACATTATCTGCGATCGGCTGTCAATGCGCTCCAACTAGTATACTTAAATGTAAATTTCCGGCAAATATAGCATTGGATATAGCTTTAAAATAAAGAGAGTGGTTACTGCGAGGGCTGCTCGATATAAGTTGATACTATTATTATTATTACTCAGAAAGTGCCATTAAATCACGCTTTTTGTAAAGATTATGTGACTTGCATCATCTATGGTTTTCTTTTCAGGGTACATTCCGTGAGGCGTGACCAATTGTCAGTGCCAACACCTAGAATTGATATTTTGGTTGACCTTTTTGTGAAATTGGTCAGAAATACGGGCAAGAGATGTCGCCGGAGGGAAGATCGGCTCATTTCGATAAATCGGGAATTCCATACCAGGCGCCTCTTGTCTGTGTACTTCAAGGGAGAATTTAGAAGAATGTTCCGCAAGTCTCATTTTATTGGTGCTGTGCTTACATCTGCTCTTATGGTGGGCGCTACTGTTGCAGAAGCAAAGACCTTGAAGGTCAGCCATAACCTGCCGACTGACAACCCGGCACATATCTCTCTGGAGTTCATGGCAAAGCGCGTTAAAGAGCTTTCCGGCGGCGATGTTAAAATGCGCATTTTCGCCAATGCACAGCTTGGCACACAGCGTGAATCCGTTGAACTGATGCAGAACGGCCTTTTGGACATGGCCCGTTCCAACGCAGCAGAAATGGAAGCTTTTGAACCATCCTACTCCGCGTTGACCCTGCCATACATCTTTGAGAGTGAAGACCACTATTACAAAGTGTTGACCTCAGATGTTGCTGAAGACGTCTTCATGGCTTCCAAAGACAAGGGCTTTGTTGGTCTGGCCTTTATGGTAGACGGTTCCCGCTCTTTCTACGCAAACAAAGCCATCAACAGCCCAGCTGATCTGAAGGGTATGAAGATCCGCGTGCAGCCTTCCCCATCCGCAATCCAGATGGTTGAACTACTCGGCGGCGCGCCAACCCCGATCTCCTTCGGTGAGCTCTACTCTGCGCTGCAGCAGGGCGTGGTTGACGGTGCTGAAAACAACCCGCAGGCACTTGTTGATGTGCGCCACGGCGAAGTTGCAAAAGTATACTCCCGCGATGAGCACACCATGATCCCAGGCGTTCTGATGGTCTCCACTAAAGTGTGGGATGGTTTGGACGGCGATGATCAAAAAGCGCTGAAAACAGCTGCTCGTGAAATGATGGATTTCCACCGCGACCTTTACAACAAGCAGACCCTTGAAGCGATCGAAGCTGCAAAAACCAAGCTTGAAGTTGAGTTTGTTGAAGTTGAAAAAGGTCCGTTCATCAGTGCGGTTCTGCCAATGCACGATGCGCTTTCAGAAAAGTCACCTAAACTGGCTGATCTGGTCGCACGCATCAAAGGCCTTGCGAAATAAGTAAAACACTCTCCGGGCAATGACCTTAAACCTCGCCTTCTTGGAGGCGGGGTTTTTGTATGGAAAAGACTGCTTTTTAGTCCGGCTCAACCTTGATACCGAGACCCTGCAAAAGCAGATGTTGCTGGCTGGCCGAAATCAACATGCCGCGGTATCCGCGCAAGGTTGTTAAGAAGAGCGCACCAAGGTTCGTACCTCTTAAATCCGCATAGGTGAGATCCAGACCTTCCGTCTCCGCATCAGAGAGCGTGCTGCGCTTCAGGTCTGCATTTGTCAGGTTCGTGTTGGACAGATTGCTGCTGGTCAGATCACAGTCAGTCAGAATGCACTCCTCCAGATCCAGATCAGACAGGGTTGCATAGTTCAGCTGGCAGTCTGTGAATGTAGCGCGCGTCTTCAGGGCCCGTTTGCCCGCAACCTTGCCAAAGTCACAGCCCTCCAGTGAAGCGCCCGTCAATCGGGAATTTTGGAAGGCAATGCAGAACATTTGCGAATAGGGGAAGGTGGTAAGGCGCAGGTCGCAGTTGTGAAACTCCACATTGCTCAGGTCCGCATGCCGAAAGCACCCGCCTGCCCGTGTGTCGGCATAATAAAAACTGCAATTTTCAAACTTCGCATCTCTTAGATCGCAGCTTTTGAAGGTGCTGGCCGGGAACTGGGAGTCCTTCCAGCTGCTTTCACGAAAATCTACGGCATTGAAGTCGCAGCCGGGCTCAAAACTGCAATTGAAAAACTGCGCGTCCCGCAGGTCTTTGCCTTCAAGCCATGTCGCTTCCAACTCCGCATCGATAATTGGTCTGCCAGATTCCAAAAGAGCAGAGAATGTTTCAAAGGTGAGAGCAGCGGAAATATCTGAGGATGTCATGTGAGCACCGTGATGAACGAAGAGATACCCACTGTGCCATGTGCAGTGTGAGCGTTCAATCGGGCAGGTTCAATTAGGCAAGAAAAGACCGGCGTCGCCTTTTGAAATATGGAAGGCTAAGCCGGCTAGGCAATAATTTGCAACAATACAAGCGGCTCATTTCCCAAGCAAACGAACCACCAAACAGCAAACTTAAGGACCGAATTGCGGTTGAAGGTATGCCTTCTGTGCCAAGACTGCCTCCGAAAACCTGTGCTCCCGACGCCTCTTGTTTGCTGAGTTAAATTTACTCAGAATTTTTCGAGGTGACTTGATGCAATTGCACTAATTTTCTGCAGAAAAAGACAAAACTCTAAAATTGGCTGATAACGCTCTGATATATCTAATAAAAATATCAGATTATTTTCCTCTCCGATATGTCGGGTGCATGAAATTGAGGGGGCAGGTTTAGGCGACTGAGGGAAATCCCTGAAGGGATTGTATTAGGTCTGCCACGGATAACGCGAGAGTGTCGTCATCACCAGTCGCACGATCTCGGTTTGTGAGCCAACATCCAGCCGGCGAGACACATTGGCGATGTGGTTTCGTGCGGTATTGTAAGAAATGCCGAGTTGCTCAGCAGCGTCTCGTGTTGACGCTCCATTGGTCAGCGCCTTCACGACCTCGGTTTCTTTCGGGGTGAGATTCAGAAGATGGCTGATCATTTTGTCCGGCACTTCGGCAAAATCGGTCGGATCAAACACCATCAAAAGGCAGTATTTTGGTCTGGCCAAAAAATGCGAAAGATAGTCTGGAGCGTCCTTTTGGGTCTCGATAGGCTGGATGAAGACCAGTGTGTTCGGACCAAACTCATTACGGATGATAACCGGAGACGGCAGGGTGTGCGTGTAAATGGACTGTCTGACTGCGCTTTCCAATGCGCTGGCCTCATCTACTGCCTTGGCAGAGAGCCGCATGTAACGCCCAAGCTGCAAGTTGGTATGTTTGCTCAGCAGCTTTTCTGCGCGCCCGTTCATCACCTGCACGCTGCTGTTTTCATCAACCACGAGAGCGCTGAAGGGCATCTGCTCCAACCAGAACTTGCCTAATGCCTTGGTGGGGGCAACTGCCTCACGCATGCGACGCTGCAAAGCCAGCTGAAAAGCATTGCGGAAATACGGCTGCAAGAACTTCACTTCCTCAAAAAGCTGGTCTTCGTCATGTTCTGAGACGGCATAGGGAAGCGAAATGTTGATGTAAGAGCACAGACCGTTTTGACGATCGATCATTAGCGTAATTGCGCGGTCGATGTTTTGGTTGGGCTCAATGAAATTGCCAACATAATCCGCGTGAATGTCTTCCTTACGGAAATGCCGATGCGGACGGCAGGGCTCTTCAATATCAACCCGCTTTAAAACGGAGGGCAGTGGATTCAGCTGAGCTACGGGCGCAAAACTGTCATGGAACGCCTGCCCCACATTCAAAACCTTGCGATAGTCATAGTGACGGTCTGCCAGGCTTTGCACATTGATGGCAAAGGGAAACTCTGAGTACTTTGTCTGCAGTTGCTTCAACGCATTTTCCAGCGGCTCTTCATTCATGAAGGTCCGGAAGATGTCGCTGATACTTTGATCAAGGAGCGGTGTCATAATCAATGGTCTGCAATAGGGCTCGAAAGGAGTGGTACAGAGCGGTAATCAAAGATCTCTAATAAAGAAACCGCTTAAGTATTGAGCTGGCAGACGGGTTAAATCAAGTAAGTTGACCGTTTGGTCTAAAAAGAAATTGACGTTGCGATATATCAGCAACAGTGCATAGGTATATATGAGAATATTCTGAATAAAGATGTGTGCTTGAATACAGGAAAGGCCCGGAAAACCGGGCCTTTGTGATGTCAGAAGATTGTATTTGGCCGGGTGACAATGCCCCAGTATCTAATAGTAAATAAGCCAAATGCACCGACCCAGCACAGGGCTGAAAGCCCCAGAACCATGAAATATCCCTGCGGATATAGAAGAATACCAAACACCCGCACCGCTGCACTCATGACAATGAGATAGTAGATTGCAATCTCAACCCATGTTGGCTGGAGTGGTCTGCCGGAGTGACCCAGCGCACTGCGTGTCATCATGGCCAGCATCATACCGGCGATGGAACCAACGGTAATCGCGTGGATGGCCAGCACTTGATCCCATGGTGCATCCAGCAGAGCCCCTGCCCGCAACAACAATGCAATTGGTAGCCAAGCGTAGGAGACCGGTAGGATCCAGAGGATCGGTTTGCCCCATGTGATCTGAGGGCGCCACAGGCCCATCTTCACAATGTGCAGCCCGGCGAGCACCAGCAAGCCCACCGCACGCAGCGTTGCGGCTTCGTAGCTCATGCCAAAATAGATGTCGCTGACCAATAGCAGAACCATGCCAAGACCAATTGCATCTTCAAGGCGCTGGTTGCGCACTGCGCGTTTCACGCCGAGGGCATTGTTGGTGAAGAGCGGGATGATACGCCCGCCAATGACGGTTACAAAGATCGCGAAGACATCAACTGCCCAGAGGAACACATCGGCAGAGTCATAATTGATGAGATCCAGCGCAATGGCGTGGAACAGACCGTTTGCCACCGCCAGCACCAGCAGCAAAGCCACCGCGAAGTAGTTGCGTTTGTTTTTCGCCTGATACAACGGAATTGCGATGCCAAGAGCGGCAAGAGGCAGGAAGAGAAGATCAAGAATTTGTCCCAGTGACCCAAGTGGTCCGCCGCCCACAAACAAGAGCACGCGCGCCGCCAGCCATAAGGCAAGCAATCCACCCAAAACCATGCCATTCGGAGTGCGTCGGCCCGTCCAGTTTTGAACGGCGGTGTAAAGGAAGCCGATGAGAATGGCGACCGCGAAGCCGAAGATCAGCTCATGAGAGTGCCATAACACGCCTTCGAGCGGGCCGTTGATCTCGACAAACCCGATGATGGAGGCAACCCAAAGCGGAACGCTGATGGCCGCATACGCTGCACCAACAATATAGAATGGACGAAAGCCGAGGGACAAAAATGCTTCCCAGGAGAAAGCTGTGCTCGCGCTGGGAGGCTTCGGCATAGTTTGTGTTTGCTGCATGTGTCAGGTCTCGGTCGGCGAAGGATTAGCCTTCGCTCATTTTCTTATCAAGGCACAGGAAACGCATTCGACCAGAAGTGATGGAGCGATGGTCGAACTTCTCCACTTATCACCCCTTATAAACATGAAACTAATACTCATATTTGTGGAATGTCAAATAATTCTAAATTAGCCTCTCAAACCGGCCTGCAAGCAAGACGTAAGGTACTGATTTCAGAGAGAGGGCGGTCGTGCGCAAACAGTTGCGGGTAAGTTGAAATGTGAGAGGTTCTGCCGGATTTTTGCCTTGTTCTGCCACGAGTCTGGCAACTTCCAAGGGCGAGACACAGGATTGATTCATTGCACGTTTTGCAAGCAGACAGAAACAGCTATGTGATAGCGGGGTCAAACAAGACCTATACGCTGGTGTTTGCGTCCTCATTAATGGTGCACCTGTTCGCCTACTGGGTGCTGGCTATGTCTCATTTGCCTCGTAGCTTTCGTGGAAGCCCGGTGAAAAGCATTGGTGTCGAACTCATTGGCACCGCTCAGTTTGAGCAACTCATCACGCCGCCAGTTCAACAAGAGCCGCCAACGGCATCTCTCTCATCTGCTCCGCCGGAAGATGCAACCCCGCAACCTTTGCCGCCGCCAGTTGTGAGAGAGGAAATCATTCAAACGCCACAACCTGTCATTGCTCAGCATTTTCAACTGGGGCGCTTGCTGGATGCGCCTGAAAACAAAGAACTGAAAGAGTCGCTGGTTCTGTTTGATCCATCCGATCAGCGCGAGCAGCTGTGCAATCTGGAGGTGATGGAGCAAATCCAGTTATGGGATGAGAGCTTCAACCCGGAACGCGTGGTCGCCTTCGCCTACAAAGACCCTGTGGTGTTCGGCGACAGCGTCAGCGCAGATGGTGCAGCTTTCCGCAGCAAGGGTGATTGGTACCACCTCACCTACAAATGCACCTACAACCCCACCACCAACCTCGTCACCGCCTTGGAGTTCCTGGCAGGTGACGTCATCGCACGGTCAGAGTGGGAAGATCATTTTCTGTTTGCGGAGTGAAGGTTACTTGGTGTCGCGAACAGCCCTGACAGCCAGAGAGTAGCCTTGGCTGTGAAAGTCGAGGGCGTAGGTGACGAAGTCCAGATAGTAGTACATCCCTTTCAGCTTCTGATCGCCAGTGGCGGACCAAAAGTCGGCGTAGTCGACAAAGGCTGGGGATGTAAGGTCTGGAAACAGGGCGTGCAGTTCGTCTTTATCAGCGCAGGTGGAATCCAGCAGGCCATAAAGCTCGCGGATTGTTGGCAGACGCCAGCCTTGGCTGTTCTCCGCGAAATGAGAGGCAGCGATGTCTTGCCCAACCTGCATTGGCTCACCGGAACAGCTCTGTGTGTCACTCTCCCATGTCATCCCCTCAACACAGCGTTTCCATTCCAGCGCGTAGCCGGTTTGCTTGAGCAGGCCTCCCTCAAGAGTGAAGCGCTCTTGCAAGGCAGGTTTGTTGCTGCAATCAAGTTGCGCAGCGGCGGGGAATGCTGACAGGAAGAGGCCGAGAGCGGCACCTGTGGTAAGGAAGAAGGGCTTTTTTGTCATTATAAAACATCGCAAAGTGATTTTTGAAAGATCGCGGTGCGAGCATGTTTTATCAAGCAAACCGCAGCACGACTGAACTTCACTGACGCGAAATAGTGGTGTGTTTATGGCAGCTTGGGCATTTCCAGGATTAACTTGTGCGTCCTGCAAAGAAGAGCGGATTGGGGCCGCTCTTCTTGCTCTCGTGCTTAACAGCAAGCGCCCGTCTTACAGACGTCTACCTTTGGAGAGTCGCAGCACTTTCCAGATCCCAGATAGGTCTGATCGGAGAGATAAAACTCAACGAACAGCTTTTCAAAGTCTTCAGAAACTGACTTTTCTGCCAGACCTGTTTCCAACAGACGTTTCTGCCATGCCTCCACAGTAGGAAAGCCCTTTAGGAAATCATAGCCAGCATGACGCTCGATGATGTTGGCGCGATGCAACAATGGCAGCCATGCCATATCGACGTTGCCGATCTGCGCGCCAGAGAAGAAGCCCTCGTCTGAAAGCTGCTGCTCAGCCTTGCCAAACAAAGCGCTCAGCTTCTCAGCACGCTCTTCCAGCGTTGCCTTGTCGTGGCTGCGCATGGTGCTGCACTGGACCAGATAGTTCTTCGCGGCCTGATAGCTCCATGCCCGCTCAATCGCCTTCTGCTCTGGTGAGAGTCCTGGGTGCATTGGCGGTGCTATTTCGTCGATGTATTCAACAATGGCATCGGACTCAAACAGAGCAGTGCCGTTCTCGGTGATCAGAACTGGCACCTGTCCGTTTGGAGAGACGTCCAGAAACCAGCCTGGCTTGTCCTTGAGGCTTATGTAATCGATCTGGTAAGGCATCTGCTTCGCTTCAAGCATGGCCGTAACACGCTGGACGAAGGGGCAGATTTTATAGCTAATGATTTTGAGCATCTTAGTGTCCTCATTTAGTTTCGCTTGTTAGACGGGTGAGGACGGAAAAAGACGAAATAAAATCCAAGACAGACTGATTTTAGGAAGCTCACGGTCTGTTTGGATTTACTTTTGCCTGCGTGTTCTTATCGGAAAACCAGTGTCCGCTTTTTGGGAATACGTCCTAGCAATTTTTACAACTATCAGACTTTTCTTGATAATCTGCGACACGGCCTTTGGTGTCCAGGGTCATCTTGCAGCAGTCGTCATAGAGTTTGCGCATTTCACTGCGGCTTTTCTGGACGCGGGATTTCAGCGTGGAATAGCTGATGCCTAGTTCTGCGGCCAGTTCCTTTTGGGAGATGCCCTCCAGGTCAATGCGGGTCAGAAGCTGCGCGCTGTCATCCGGTAAGGAGGCAATGAACGGGCGAATGCAAACGGCCAGATCCTGCTCAATGCTGGCAGCGTCTTGTTTGTGCCAATCTTCCGCTGCGGAGGTGTCACTGCGCGTGGCGTTCTTGCGGTAATGGTCAATGATCGCGTTGTTGGCCACCTGAAACAGCCAGGATTTGAGCGCAGTCTGGTCTTTCAGCTCACTGCGCTTTTCAAATGTCTTGATCAAAATGTCCTGCAGCAGGTCATCTACATCTGCCGGATTGCTCAGCTTAGAATGCAGAAAGGCTTTAAGCGCCGCACGATACTCCTGCCAGATCTGTTCAAGTGTCATGTCTAGTCCCTGCATCTTGTTCTAAGCGCAGACGTGGGAGGTGGAACACGCTCTGTCAAGACAAGAGCCCGCAAACGGTTATGTTTGCAGGCTCTTACTGTCTTTGATTGTGAAGAACGCGTTAAGCCGCGTCTTCGCCCACATCCCATGTTTCTGATGCGCGCAGGGTTGCAGAAAGGCGGTCGAGTTTTTCGTTCATGCTCAGTGGTTTTTCTGGCAGGCCTATGCGGCTGGCGGCTCCGAATTCGGTGGCTTGCTCGCGGAACAGGATGCCGAGGACGGTTGGCTCGCCGTCTTTCTCACCAAGCTCTGCCAGAGCGACGGCCAGTGCGTGGTTGGTTTCGTCGTGGACCAGTAGATCTGCTTCGGCCACGCCGTCTTCTTCCAATGAAACGATATCCAGCCCGAACCCACCGGGCTTCACGCGGATGCCCTTGTCTTTGTTGACGCCAAACACCATGGGCTGACCGTGCTCGACGACAATGGTGTGGTCTGGACCCTGTTTCTTGTCCTTCAGGTGATCAAACACACCGTCGTTGAAAATCACGCAGTTCTGCAGCACTTCCACAAAGGCGGTGCCGTCGAAGTCGCGGGCGGCTTGCAAAATGGGGCCGAGCACTTTGGCCTGTGTGTCAATGCTGCGGGCGATGAACTTGGAGCCTGCCCCGATGGCAAAGCGAGCCGGGTTGAGCGGCATTTCCACTGTGCCGCCCGGAGAGCTCGGCGTGCGCATGCCCTTTTGTGAGGTTGGGGAGTATTGGCCCTTGGTCAGGCCGTAAATCTGGTTGTTGAACAGCACGATCTGCATATCCAGATTTCGGCGCAGCGCGTGAAGCAGATGGTTGCCACCGATGGACAGGCCATCGCCGTCGCCAGTGAACACCCACACATCCAGCTCTGGATTAGCAAGCTTTGCACCTGATGCGATAGCTGGTGCGCGGCCATGGATTGTGTGGAAGCCATAGGTTGCCATGTAATACGGCAAGCGGGAGGAGCAGCCGATGCCGGAGACGCACAGGGTGTCTTCCAGTTTTGCACCTGTATCCGCCAGCATCTTGTGCAGGCTTTTCAAAACAGCATAGTCGCCGCAACCAGGGCACCAGCGAACATCGAGGGAGCTGGCGAAATCTTTTGGTTTCAGATCAGTCATGATAAAGCTCCCAGCGCGTCCTCTATGATTTTGGCGATCTCACGCACAAGGAACGGGCGCCCCTTCACGCAGGAAACGCTTTCCACCTTAACATCCATCTGGCTACGCAAAACGGTTGCGAGTTGGCCGTTGTTCATCTCTGGAATGATCACCCGATCAAACCCCGAAAGCAGCTCTTCCAAATTTGGTGGAAGCGGCCAGAGGTGACGCAAGTGGATGTGGGAGACAGACTTGCCTTCCAGCTCCGCACGGCGCGCGGCCACGCGGATTGGGCCCCAGCTGGAGCCCCAACCCAGAATGGCCAGCTTACCAGTGGTTGGTCCGGATTCCACATGTTGTGGTGGAATGCTTTTCGCAATCGCGTCCAGTTTCTGCGCACGGATCTGGGTCATGAGCTGGTGGTTTTCACCGTCATATGAAATGTTTCCGCTGCCCGCCTGCTTCTCCAGCCCACCAATGCGGTGCATCAGATCTGCTGTGCCTGGCACCGCCCATGGGCGGGCCATGGTGTCGGGATCGTGGTCATAAGGCAGGAAGCCCTCTGGTTCTTTGGCTTGCTCTACTGGAAACGGCTCATAGGCCGGATCATCGAAGTCCGGTAGTTTCCAAGGGGCGCTGGCGTTGGCGATGTATCCATCAGAAAGCACTATGAGTGGTGTCATGTGTCTGGTGGCGAGCTTGGCGGCTTCCACGCCCATATCAAAGCACTCACCCGGATGGGCCGGTGCTATGACGGGCAATGGAGCATCGCCGTTGCGGCCCCAGATAGCCTGGAACAGATCGGATTGCTCGGTCTTGGTGGGCAAGCCCGTGGAAGGTCCGCCGCGCTGCACGTTGACAATCACCAGTGGCAATTCAGTCATGATGGCAAGGCCAATGGCCTCCGTCTTCAATGCAATGCCCGGACCGGATGAACCCGTCACGCCCAGGTGACCGGCATAGGATGCCCCGATGGCGGCGCAGATGGCGGCAATCTCATCTTCCGCCTGAAACGAAATCGCACCCAGCTCCTTCAACTTTGCCACTGTGTGCAGCAGTGGAGAGGCTGGCGTGATTGGGTAGGAGCCGTAAAACAGTTCAAGATCAGCAAGGGTGGCGCCAGCATAAAGGCCATAGGCCATGCCTTCATTGCCATTGATGGAGCGGTACTCGCCTTCCATCAATGGGGCTGGTTGAATGCGGTAGCGGGAAACATCCGGCGGCAGATCGGTGACTTCTCCGTAAAGATGACCTGCCTGCAATGCCATGATGTTGGCCTTGGCCACATCAGGCTTTTTGTAGAACTTCTGCTCGATCCAATGCTCAACATCTGCGGTGGAACGCTCGAACAGCCAGAGGACCAGACCAAGGGTCCACATGTTCTTACTGCGCCGCGCATCCTTGACGGACAGGCCGGTTTCCTTCAGCGCTTTTTCTGTGTTGCTGGTGATTTCCAGCGGCAGCACGCGGAAGCTGGAGAGTGACCCATCTTCTAGCGGATTGGAGGAAAAACCTGCTTTAGTGATGGCGCGCTCGGTAAAGGCGTCCATATCGATGATCAGCAGACCGTTCTGCTTCACACCTTCCAGATACTTGCGCAGGGCTGCCGGGTTCAGCGCCACAAGTGCGTCAGTTTCATCACCAAACGTGTCCACCTCGGTGTGGCCGATATTGAGGGAATAGGCTGAGACACCATAGATCGTTCCGCTTGGGGCGCGTATATCCGCCGGAAAATCCGGGAAGGTTGCAATGTCATTGCCAAATCTGGCAGCACTTTCAGCCAGCCGCGTGCCCGTCATCTGAATGCCGTCGCCCGAGTCTCCGGCAAAGCGGACGCGCACATAGTCGACCTCCGGCTGCTGGGAGACAGGAAGCTCACGCGTTGTTGTGCTGTGTTCCAGTCCGTTCTGCATAATCGGCTCCAAAATACTGGCAGCGGCAGTGGCAGAAATCTCGTCTGTTCTTTTGTCCCTCAGGACATTGCCAATCAGCTGAGCCAGAATACCCACTTCTCTGTGGCTTTTTGTAGCCTGTAATAGCAGGAATGGAGTTGCGACCCGTTAACGCAGCCCGCTGGTAATTGGTCGAACCTCCCTCTGCATTAATACCAAGTCTGGCGGTTTTTGCGGTGCTGATCCTCTTCGAACTACTGAAACACACTCATCAATGATGCGCGCACGATGATTTTCATCGGGGTATTGTGCTGTGATCATATTTGGCGTGATCTGCTAGTCATTTGGCGCGATATGGCTTTGTAGAAGGCTATTAGCCTCCCTAATTTATCAAGCATGATGAACAACAGACGGGTTGCCTCCCCTAGCACCCCGAGTAAAGAACCTCAGGAGTTTCTTCATGTCTGACACAATTCTGATTACAGGTGCATCTTCCGGCATTGGCAAAGTGACTGCAAAACTGTTCCACGACAAAGGCTGGAATGTGATCGCGACCATGCGCCAGCCGGAAAAAGAAGAGGAACTGACCAAGCTCGACAACGTGCTTGTTACGCGTCTGGATGTGACAGACAGCGCTTCCATTGAAACGGCTGTTGCAGAAGGTATTGCACGGTTTGGCAAAATTGACGTGCTGCTCAACAACGCAGGTTATGGCGCTTATGGTCCGCTGGAAGCGTTTTCCATGGAGAAGATCCGCCGTCAGTTTGAGACCAACGTGATTGGTCTTCTGGAAGTTACAAAAGCTGTCCTGCCACATATGCGGGCCAACAAGTCTGGTAGTATCGTGAACGTCTCTTCGATCGGCGGTCAGATGACCTTCCCGCTCGGCACGCTCTATCATGGTACCAAGTTTGCGGTTGAGGGTATTTCCGAGGCGCTTCACTTTGAGCTGGAAGCTGCAGGCATTAAGATGAAGATCGTTGAACCTGGCATGATCAGCACTGATTTTGCTGGTCGTTCATTCGACTTCACCAATGATGAGAGCATGACCGAATACCAAGGTGTTGTGCAGGCGTTGTTTGGTGCGATGAACGGGGGCATGCAACCTTCCGAGCCAATCGTTGTGGCAGACGTCATCTATACAGCTGTCACTGACGGCACCAACACCCTGCGTTATCGCGCCGGAGCAGATGCCGTCCAGTTCCTCGACAATCGCAAGGCACTGGATGATGCAACTTTCATTGGTGGCCTGAAGGAGCAGTTGGGCCTTTAAAGGCTGATTGAACGGATTTCCAAAAGTACAGTTCGAAGGCAGAGGATGCGGCGGTGTCCTCTGCTTTTTGCTTGAAGCTTCTGTAACCAGTTGAGGCAGCTGCAAGTCAGGCACAGGAAAGATTGTCGTGGCTCTTAAAGGGCAATGCGTGTAGGTTTGCCGCAGTCTTTTTCTTTAAGTCTTGCTTCCTCAGGTTTTCATGGAACTCATCATTATTGTTGCTGTCGCCCTTTTTCTTGGCGTGGCATTTGCATTTTATAACCGCCTCTCAGATATCGCGCTCAAACTCACGTTTTTGAATGCGCAGATGAAAGAGCTCCACAAGAGCTTGGCTGAGCTTCAGGGCCACTCTCCGAATGCGGAGACTGCTCAAGCAGCTCCAACTGGTGTTGAAAAACCAGCAACACCTCGGGATTCCGTTGTGGCGGCTGTGTCGAAGAAGCCATGGATGAGGGATTTGGATGCCAAGAGCGAGGCGGTGAAACCAACGTCTCCTCCTGTACCGAGTAAGATGGCCTCGCAGGAAGCACCAAACGAAGATGCTAAATCAGAGGCTGCAAAGCGGGCTGCTTTGGCATCTGAGCAGGCTTCGGTCTCCGAGAAAATCGTCGGAGATGAACAACAAAAGCCTTCACAAAACCAAACGCTTGCTCAGGAAAATGCTGCGAAAGACGCGCCAAAATCTGAGCAAGAGGCTGCTTCAAACAAGTCTGCACCGCCTCAGCTGAAGCCTAATAGGTTTGAAGCGTGGTTTAGTCGCGTTGCCCGCGATGTGATCAACAATGCCCGCAAAAACTGGGTTGTCTGGCTGGGTGCCTTGTCGCTTGCTTTTGCCGGTATCTTCTTTGTTCAATATGGCATTGAAAATGGCGTCCTCTCACCTGCCATGCGTATCAGCTGTGCGCTGGCCTTTGGTGTCTTGCTGATTGCTGGCTCCGAGTTCTTCCGCTACCGACAGAAAGAGGCGCATATTGATCCGTTCGGCCCGCTGGTTGCAGCGGCCAGTGGAGGTCTTGCATCTCTGTTTGGCGCCACTGTTGGGGCTTATTCTCTTTATGGGTTGATCGGCCCAACGACCACCTTCATCGGATTGGCCCTTGTGTCATGGCTCGCGATTGGCGGTGGTCTGCTTTATGGCCCGGTGCTCGCGACCATTGGTATTCTGGGTGCTTATTATTCCCCGTTGCTGGTTGGTGGGACAGAACCATCTGCCCTGCTCTATCTCTATTTTGCCATGGTGCTGGCAACGAGCTTTGCGGTCGAGCGCTTGCAGCGCTGGATCTGGCTCTCCACACTCAGTGTTCTTTCCGTTTTCGTCTGGGTGTTCCTGTTGCAGATCCAAATGCCGGACCAGCAACTGACGCCGCTCATGCTGGCCGCAATTCTGGCGCTAACGATTACGGTGCCTGCTTTTGGTGCCCCGCCGAAATCATCTATCTCCAGCTGGCCGCTGGACAAAGCGTTTTTGCACTACAAGAAGACCTATCCTGCTTTGCTAAGTTATGCCGTTACGGGTCTTGTGTTCCTGACCGGTTTGTTCTTTGCGGGTGAAGATATGGATCTGGCACGGCCAATGACGCTGATGTTTGCTGGTCTTCTGATCGCCCATGTGTTCTTCTTGAGTAAAGCGGAAAGCCTTGACCTGATTGGGCCAGCCCTGCTTGCAGGCTTCACGTTGATGATGTGGATGCCAAAGGCACTGGTCTGGCAAGCTGTTCCAGATGATCAACCGTTCTACCTTGCTGTTCTGGCGGTGACGATTACCGCTGTGACAGGTGGCAACCTGCTGCGTGGTCAAACCTCCATGCGGGCGTGGTTCTGGAACTGGTCTGCCGTCGCCTTGCCGGGTCTGGGCGCGGGGATCTACTTTGTCTACACAGCACTTCATGCGCCGGAGTTGCAAGGCGCGGTCGGGGCCTTTGGCTATCTGTTTGCGCTTGCTCTGCAAGTTTGCGTTGCAGTCTATTTCCGCAAGTCAGCGCATAAGTTTAAGTTTGGGACTGAGGGAAGCGCAGCGCTTGCCTTTTTGCTATTCCTACCATTTGCCTACTATTTCTTTGGAGAAATCACGCTTCCAATTGTTCTCATGGTCGGCGCTGTTGTCGTTCTTGAAATCTCAGTTCTGTTCGGGCTTAACATTGCGCGAAAAGCGTTCTTTGCATACCTGAGTGGCATGGTTTTCTTCACTACGCAGCGCTACATCGACGGATTTGGCGAAGCGGGGTACGCAGACATTTCGCTGCTGTTCCTGCCAGTGCTCGCGCTCAGCGCATTGGGTTGGTGGCGTGGCCAGCAGCGTGGGGATGAGAGCGAGGCAGTCGTATTTGAAACGACCGTCTGGGCGGCTCTGTCTCTGTTCTTCTGCGCCTTACTTCAAGTGTTCTACCGCGATCAGGGCGACATGCCCATGTATGTGATGCATGGGTCCTATGCCTTTGTTCTGGCAATTCAGGTTTCTGTTCAGCTGAAGCGGATGAGTTTTTCAAGCTCCTTCACCAAGTTGAGAGAAGGGCTATTCCATTGGTACTGGGCCATTGCTGTGTTGAACTGTGTGGTCGCGATTGTGACGAACCCACTGGGTCAGGACCATGTCTTCGGCTACTTCCCGATTGATAGCCTGTCCATCGCCTATCTGTATCCGGCTCTGGCGTTGTTGCTGGCAACTGAGCGTTTCTGGACCCGTGAGGATCACCTGCAAAACGTGACACGCGGTCTGGCGGGCGTGTTGTTGGTGATGTTTGTTGGATTGGAAATCCGCGCCTTCTGGCAGGGCCCTGTGCTGACGGGTCGCGGTGTGGTTCTGGAAGAACTCTACAGCTACACCGTTGCGATGCTGATTTTCTCAGTCGGACTGATTGCCTTTGCCTCTGTGAAGCAACGCAAGCGGGTTGGGCAAGCTGGACTGGCGTTCATCATTATCACCTGCCTGAAAGTGTTCTTCATCGACATGTCGGGTCTTTATGGGCTTGCCCGCGCAACTTCGTTCATCGGTCTTGGATTAACGCTGGTTGGTATTGCCTGGGCGAACAAGCGGTTCTTGTCGTTTGGTCCGCCAGTTGAGGAGGATGAGCCCGAGCTCAAATCTCAGCAAGATCAGGCTTAACTCATCAATGGGCCGGAGAGAGCAAATATCTCTCTCCGGCCTTTTTGCTTATGCCAGTGCAAGCTCACCGGTTGTCTTTAAGTGGGTGTTCATCACACTCAGGAAGGTGGTTAGATCGATGTTGCCTCCGGTCAGGATTACGCCTGCCCGTTTGCCCTGCAAATTGTGTTTGTTTGCCATCAGGCCTGCAAGTGGTGCAGCCCCTGCCCCTTCAGCCAGATTGTGGGTGTCTTTGTAGTAAGCTGCCATCGCTTCAGCAATTTGCGCCTCACTCACGCTGATCACATCTTCTGCGCCTTTCAGGATGATCTCCAGCGGCTGTGCCTGCGGATCGCGGCAGGCCATACCGTCTGCGAAAGTGTTGGCTGTATCTGTCTGGATTGCCTCGCCAGCTTTAAAGGACAGCGCAAAGGCAGCTGCGTTTTTGGCGGTCACACCAATGATCTTGGTTTTCAGGCCGAGTAAGTCGCGAACGGTGATCAGGCTGCAGATGCCAGAGCCCATGCCAATCGGGACATAGACAACATCCAGATCTGCAACCGCACGGTACAGTTCCAGCGCATAAGTGGAGACGCCTTTGACGAGGTTTTCATGGAACGCAGGCACCATATGGTAGCCATGCTCTTCCTTAAGTTGCTGCGCAATTACGCGGCTTTCGTCAAAATCCTTGCCAGCAATGATCACATTGGCTCCAAAGGCGCGCATGGCATCATTCTTTTCCAGCGAGTTGCCTTCAGGCACAACAATGTAAGAAGGAATGCCATTACGGCTTGCGCCAAGGGCAACGGACTGACCATGGTTGCCACGTGTTGCCGTCACCAGTCCAGTGGGCCTGTGCGCGGACTTCATCAAGGCATCCACATAAGTGAACCCACCACGCGCCTTAAACGAGCCTGTTGGCGTATGGTTTTCATGCTTCACAAAAACATCAACACCTGTACGCTCTTTCAATAATGGCCATGCATAACACGGGGTCTCAGGGACGAACTGCTTAACAGTGGTGTGAGCAGCTTCAAGATCCTCTAGCGAAAACAGCGGCATTGAATTTCCTTTTGGCAGTTAGAAACACTTTGCCAACAACTTAAAACCCACCACTGGCCATGGCTTTCAAAATACTGACCTAAAGTTCCTTGAGGATGGCCCCTTGTTTACACGCGGCCTGACGGCTTATAAATAAGGCGTTGGAAATCAGAAGAACCCATTGAAGAAATTGAGACTATGAGCTTAGGGCAGGACATAATCAGCAAGTGGAAGCTGCAGCTTTTGCCAAGCAGTGCCTACGCTGTTGCCTATACGGCGGCTCGGGCCTCAATCGGGTTTGCGTTTGAAAGTCAGCGGGGGGCGCATTCTTTTAACAGTGACCGCCGGGTTGATTTCTGGACGCGGCCCAACAGCCTCGCCTTTGTGCCTATGGGATGCGATGTCACCTCTGAGAGTGAACGCGGCGGGGAATACCTGACTTTTACGGTACCAGCTGAACCCCTGCCTGATCGCGGCGAACAGCTGCGCTTCAACCATGCCATCTCGCCCGATGCGATTAAAGCTGCCTTTCATCTTCGCAAGGCACTTCTTTCAGCAGAACCTCAAGATACTCTGGCCATTGAAGCTCAGCTCTATGCTCTGCTGGATGTGGTTGAGCGGGTGCAGGCGGGAGAACATGAAGACCCTCCATCTGCAACATCCATGACGGATACGCGGCTGAAGCGCGTGGAGGAGTTTGTCGAAGACCACCTTGCTCAGCAGATGTCCATGTCTGATCTGGCAGCGTGTGTGGATCTGTCTGCTGGCTTCTTTAATCGTGCATTCAAAGGAGCCACAGGCAAGACGCCACACGATTACGTGCTGGAGCGGCGCGTGGCGCGAGCGCGCAAACTGCTTGGCACACCACATGCTTCTCTCAGTCAGGTTGCCTATGCCTGCGGATTTTCATCCCACGCGCATATGAGCTCGACCTTCAAAAAACGGCTTGGCGTTTCGCCCACCCAGCTTATGACGAACCAGGTTTATCCAGCGCCAGCACGTTCAATTGTTTGACGTGATACTCAAGCACGCGCCACCCCATTTTCTCATAAAACGGCGTGTTGTCGTCAGAGGCGCACAAATACACACGTGAGTGCCCGCTCTCAAAAGCCAGTTGAGCCAGACGTGCCACAAGGGCTGTGCCAATGCCTTCGCGGCGTTGCACTTCCTCTGTCCAGACAGCGGCAACCCATGGGGTCAGGTGAGGACGGGCGGCAAAGTCGCTTTCAATCAGTAAGGCACTGCCGAGGTAGGTTCCGTTACGATGGGCAACAAAGGCAGTGGGGACAGCTTCAGGACAAAGAGCTGCACGGACTTTGACTTCGATCTCGTCTTGCAAAACACCCTTATCTCGCCACCACGCCTGCCAGATGCGATGGGCAATGGTGGGAATAAAATCGGGGGTTTTGCTCATTTCAGAAAGGGTAAAAGTGCGTTCTAAACTTTCCATAGGACTGATGACCTGTAAAACTAAATCGGTGTACCTCCTCCGGAAACGCTAATGATTTGTCCTGTTATTTTAGCGGAGCCCGGACCGGCGAGGAAGTTGATCGCTTCGGCTACTTCGTCGGGTCTGATGACGCCCAGATGAGCGTTCTGCTCGACTTTTGAGATGAGGCTTGCAGCAAAAGGATCTCTTTGAAGCTTATCATAAAGAGGGGTTCCACGTACAACACTTGGGCTGACACAATTGACCCGGATGCAATGCTGTTTGGCTTCTACCGCTAGGGCACGGCAGAACATGGAGATGCCTGCTGTTGCAGACCCTACGGCTGTGCTGCCAAAGGTCGGGATTATGGAAACATCCGAGGTTAAACAAATAATTGAACCGCAGCGTTGCTTGGTCATAACCGGATAAACCGCATGAATTGGGTGCAGGATACTGCTCATGAGTGAGGTGACCGTGGGCATGAGCTCTTGCAGTTTTATTTCATGCAATGGTTTGGGGATGAGTTCTCCACCAGCCGTGCTGACCAGTACATCGATTCGCCCCATAGCCAGTTCTGCATGGGTAATGGCGGTTTCTGTGCGCTCCGGGTCTGAGGCGTCGCATTGCACAAAATGCAAATATGCGCCGGGAAATTCTGCTGCAAGTTTGCTCAGAGCATTGCGGCCCTTGGTGACATCGCGCCCGCATATGGTGAGTTTTTGAAGACCGGATTGGAGGAGTGTTTTGGCAGAAGCAAATCCGATGCCGGATGTGCCTCCGACGATGACTGCTGAGGTTTCATTTAGTTTCCGCGCCACAGTGACCTCCAGATGCGACTGAACTCTCGTCGTGATCTTGCTCGCGTAGATGCTCAAAGAGTTGTTTTAATACAGATCCCGTATGTTTTTGCTCAACACAGGAGAGGCAGACAGGCGAAACAGCAATCAAAGTAACCGGAGCGCTAAGACCTTCCCGACATCTATAAGTTTTGAGGCGCGTCACTCAGGCTCTTCACCAAAGCCGGAAAGAAACGCGCCATAGTCGATGCTGGCCTCCAGCGTTGTCACTCTTGCTTCTGCGTGGCTTGGATCGAGAAAGATCATGCGTCCGGGCTTGGCGTTGATCTCGAGAAGTTTCGGGCAACCTGTTTTGTCGACACCTATATCCAGTCCCAATTCCCCGATTGGAGAGGTGTGATAGGCGTCCATACGATGGGCAATGGCGAAACCACATTCCTCGACTGCTGCTTTCACTGCTTCTGCCTTCTTGCCGAATGCGTTGGTGAAGTAATCATCCGGATTAATCACATCCGCGCCCTGACTGAAGTGAGAGGAGATGCAGCCGTGCGCGCAGACCCTTGGGCCGATCATCAGGCAGCGCCATGTGCCGCTGATGTCCTTTTGCATCTGAACGCGGCAATCAACGGACCGGCCATCGAAGGAGGAAAAGTCGAGACTTTGCTGCACCAGATACTGATCCAGTGACGTGTGGCTGAAGGCAAACTCAAAGGCGTCTTCCAGCTGCATGAAATCTGCATGTGGGCACGACAAGTCGGTCAACCATTGCAAGCGGTAGCCTTTATCGCGCCTGGACAAGCGCATCAGCAGTTTACCCCCTCGCCCGTCAACGGGCTTGAGATAAGCGGAGTGATGAAGGTCCAGAATTTTCTTTAAAAGGGGCGGCGTTGGTGCACGGTGGGTTTCAGGCAGATACTTGCGCAGCTTTTGCCCGTACATCAGATGCTCATGCACCTCCCATTTATTAAAGAAACCGGGGTTGTAGATGTGAGAGCCCAATGCCCGCATTCTGTTCTTCACCGCTTCCACGCGCAGTTTATGTTCCTCATCACGGGTATGAATGCGGTTATAAATGGCGGTGGGCAGGGGCAGACCGGGTTGACGGTGACCGGGCATGGTCTCTCCGGTGATCGTGTTTGTCGCCCAGTTATAATCCTCAGGCGAAAAAAGAAAGGCGATGTAGCCGCGGGTTTGTGCGTATTTCAGCATGTCCTGTTGGTGGCGGCGTTCAGGATCGAACTTGCCCGCTCCCATGATGCCAATGGTTGGGCCGATGTGGATGGTGTCCCCGTCCCGCTTAACGTGAAGGCCATCAATAAGTGCAAGGCCGAGTTCGTCAAACACATCTGCTGGCAGGCCAAGGGCTGACCTGCGCTCGATGTTGATTGCCGTTTTGGCAGAAAATCGGTGACAGGCACCTATCTTGAAGGACAGGTGTTCACCAGCTGTGGCGCCGATTTTTTGAAGGGCACCTTTGGAAAAGACCACTTCATTGCTTGAACTGGACACACGATAAAGATGAAGTTTGACAGCGGAAACCACAGGCCCCCCAAGATCAGCTGGAAATCAAGACAAAACGGACGAAACCGGTTGGGCCGGACCATACAAGACAGGTCCTCGCCAAAGCCTTGCGGAACTTGGGAAAGCTCTAATGGTTTAGGTTTTTGCGTGTACTTGGGGGCTTTACGACTCAGTGCGAATCTATGACTGATTCACGTGTACACTGCCGGTTGAGAGGAAGGTTCGAACTGTCAAATCGGTATTTCATCGATTTTTGCACATAAACCGTCATGTCCTGGTTTTTTTGTTGGCTTGGCGAAAGTGACGTTTCTTAATAAGATTGTTCTGTCTTATTATGGAAATGTTGCTGTAAAATCGGTGGTTTACGCAATATCTGGTAATTCTCCGGTTCCGCAGTACAAGGACAGCGGAAAGAACCTTAACGATCTCTTAATATTGGTTAATACTCGTTAACTATAAAGATATTGACGCGGGTTTTGAAACGGAGAAGGATGCGCTGTGACGGATTATTTTCGCTCTGAACTTCAAAACCGTCATAGAGGTTAAGAGGCAATATGCTGCTCGCTGCTGAACATGATGAAACTTCTGCTGAGAAGATTGCACGCCATTCTGACTTGTTGTCACGGCAACTGCAATCCTTAAGGGAGAAGATGTATCCGCCTGAAGCTATGAAGAAGCTGAAGACGTTCTCTTCGCGCGAGGTTGCAGGCCTGCTCGGCGTTGCCGAATCCAGTTTGCGCCAGCTTTCACTCAACGGCGAAGCAGTTATCCCCGAAAGGCTGGATAACGGCAGACGCATTTATACCCTTCCTCAGATCAACGAATTACGTCGTTATCTGGCTGAAAAACGCCCTGCAGATGCCCTGCGTCTGGACCCGCGCCGCCGTCATGGCGAGAAGATGCAGGTTCTGGCCGTCGCCAACTTCAAAGGCGGCTCTGCAAAGACCACCACAACCGTCCATTTAGCGCACTATCTTGCGCTTCAGGGCCTGCGTGTGCTCGCCATCGACCTTGATCCGCAGGCCTCTTTGTCTGCCATGTTCGGGTATCAGCCAGAGTTCGATGTTGACGAGAACCAGACGCTTTATGCCGCGATCCGTTATGACGACGAGGAGCGCGTTCCACTCAGCCATGTTATCCGCAAAACTTACTTTGATGGGCTTGATCTTGTCCCCGGTAACCTGGAACTGATGGAATATGAGCACGAAACCCCGCAAGCAATTGCTCAGGGGCTTTCGCGCGGCGATGGCATGTTCTTCCGCCGCATGGCGACCGTCCTGAAGGAGGTGGAAGATGATTATGATGTTGTGCTTATCGATGCGCCGCCACAGCTGGGGTACCTTACCCTTGGTGCGCTCTATGCCGCGACCGGTATTGTCATCACCGTGCATCCGGCCATGCTGGACGTGTCATCCATGAACCAGTTCCTCTCCATGACCTCAGAATTGCTGGCGGTGATTGAAGAGGCTGGCGGCACCCTGAGCCACGATTTCGTGCGCTACTTGCTCACACGCCATACACCTCATGATGTGCCGCAGGTGAACGTTGCAGCGCTTTTGAGAGGTCTTTTTGGTGAGGATGTGCTGGCAGCGTCCATTGTGGAGACCACAGCGATTGCCAATGCAGGCCTGGAAAAGAAGAGCCTTTATGAGGTTGAGCGCGGAAACATGACCCGCGATACACTCAATCGTGCTCTTGAATCGGTCGATGCAGCCAATACGGAAGTGTTCCAACTGATCAAACAGGTATGGGGTCGTCCATGAACAAGGCAACTGATCGTTCCAAGAAGATGCGTGCCATGTTTGGCGGTGTTGATCCGGCTGAGCTGGCGAAGTCGCCCGGCCCTGCCCCATCCATGACGGCGACAACCAAGCAACGCGTCTCGCCGGGTGCGATCAAGTCCATGCGCAACACCTTCTCCAACGTGGAGAAGGAAAACGAAAAACTGCGCCAGATGATCGAAGAGGGCAGTGTTGCGCATGAGCTGAACACGGAAGATCTGGACCCATCCTTTGTGTCTGACCGTATGGTCGTGGCCAATGATGAGGATTTTGAGAAGCTCAAAGCCTCCATCTCTGCCAGCGGCCAGCAAGTGCCTATTCTGGTGCGCCCGCATCCGGACATGCCGGATCGCTACCAGATCGCATTTGGTCACCGTCGTTGGCGCGCCTGTAAAGACCTTGGCATCTCGGTTCGCGGGATCATCAAAGAGCTTTCCGACGAAGCTCTTCTGATTGCTCAAGGTCAGGAAAACCATGAGCGGAAGAACCTGTCGTTCATCGAGACCGCTTTGTTTGCCTCTCGTCTGGCAAAAACATTTCCGCAGACTGTCATCTCCAAAGCGATTGGCAAGGACGCGACCACCGTATCCAAGCTGCTCAAGCTGATGAATGCGCTGCCAGAAGAATTTGTCCGCGAGATTGGCCCGGCGCCAAAGATCGGGCGGCCAAGATGGGAAGAGCTTGCTGGACATTTCGCTCACGGCCAGTTGCCTGATCCGTTCAAGGCCCGTGTTGATGCAGTGATGATCAGTGCCGACTTCGAGCTTTCTGCAAGCGACGAGCGCTTTAGCGCGATCCTGTCTGCCTGCAAGTCTGCCGAAACAACGGCAGCGGTAACAACTGGTTCTATCGCCACAGCTGCTAAGAGCTGGATTGGCGATAAGCAGATCCTGATGAAGGACGGCCCGAATGCGCTGCGCTTTCAGGTGGATGCGAAAAAGCAGCCTGAACTCGCCGCGTTTTTGAAGCGCCGTCTGCCGGATCTGATGGATGAGTTTGAAGAAGAAATTCTGAAGGAGGATGTATGACGGTCTAGTTACGTCTCTTCCAAAGAAAAACGGTCCTGCTGACGGCAATCAACAAGACCGAAATTCCTTGGGTACAAACAAACGATAGCGCTCGATGTAACCCTTTTTTGCATCTTCAAATTACTTCGAGACGCGGTACGAATCAACCCTCCACCAAGGTGTTGAAGCGTCTTTCTGCATGCTAATCGCCAGTTTGTCCCGTTTATCCTCAGTTTGGGGAGGATGTTTTGCGTCCTGACCCATGAGAACACCTACTAGACTTAGTAGGTGAACGGTGTAGCTATGCAATCTGTTGGTTCAGTGGCGTCGTTCAGAAAACTGACGCCGGCAATGGTTGCCAGTCAAAAACTGGCGATGGCCAATGACATTGTAAAGACGACAAAATCAGAAGTTGCGATGGCTTTGAAGAAGGCCGCGCCTGCTTTGGGAATTGATGGTACGACCTATCATATTCTCGATATTCTGATTGGCCTGACGGCTGCAGAGGACTGGTCACAGGACCGCCGTCCGCTGGTCGCAATTTCCAATGAAAAACTGGCTGAATATGTCAGCCGCTCCTCTCGTACGGTCGTGCGCTCGTTGCGCAGGCTGGTGGAAGCTGGCGTTCTTGCTTACAAAGACAGCCCAACCGGGCGGCGGTATATCTACCGTGCGGGTGAAGACCGCCAGATTGAGCGTGGTTACGGGTTGGACTTTTCTCCTGCACGCCAACGTTTAGCTGAGCTGAAGCAGATCGGCGCTGAGTTCGCAGCTCGCCTTGCCCAGGAAAAAGAAGCCAAGCGCACAATCAGCCGTCTTTCCCGGGCTATGGCAGACTTGTTCCGCCTTGCTCATTTGGAAGAGCTGGAAGTCTCAGAGATTGCATCCGCATTCAACGAGTTGATGGACCAGCCAATGTGTGTTGTTGATCGCGCTGAGGCATTGATCATGCTTCATGAGCTTTTGGTGGCGTGCTTTGAAGACAACGATATGGCAGCTGAAAAGGGAACTGTTGATCTGAATGAAGCTGATGTTTTTTTTGATAGAAAATCAAAAATGTCATGCGCAGAAGACAGCAATGTCACCCCTTATAATAATACAACCTCTCAAGACTCTTGGATTAAAAGTAAACAACAGCAGAACGTGTCTAACGACACATACATAAATACTGACAAATCAGGTTACACCAGATTTGAAATGGCTCCCGAAAAGGAACCAAAAAGCGAAACTCGTGCCACAAGTCAGAAACTAAGCAAAGCTGAAAGTCTGAACTGGTCAGAACATGTTGATCCTCACGAAAGTGAGCCATTCTCCCCTCTCCTGTCAGAGGTCTCCCTTGGATTGATCAGCTCAGCAACAGCAGAAACCCAAGCTGCAATTGGGCTCGACCTTTCCAGCTGGAGCAGTTTGATTGATGCCTCAGATGACATGCGTTTGCTGATTGGCCTCTCTCAAAAAGGCTGGTTTGATGCGCGAAACAGGGTTGGTGATTATACGGCCTCTGCGGTTTTGATCACTACGGTTGAAAAGGCGCTACGTGATCCAGAAAGCATTGCACGACCGGCGGGTTATTTCCGTGCTTGTGTTGACCGCGCGATTGATGGAAAGCTAGCCTTGCACCGCACTTTGTTTGGTCTGGCTGCCTCTGGATCATCTGCTGCAGACAACTGACGTCGGACTGCAATTAGAATTGGATGTGAAACTCATGGACCATGGATCAGCTACAACGCAAATGCCTCTGATCTCCTTGTTTGAGGAGCAAGATAAGCAGGAGCTGCGTGATTTTCTCGCAACGGCCTGGACATTAGCTCATGAGGAAGAGTTGGGTTCCGAGCTGACAAAACAGTTGGTTGCCAGGCTGGAAAGTGAGGATTTGGGCGGTGTTGATCCCGGCGAACATGGCAAGCTGTATCTTGCGAAGAGCGAGGAAAAAATTGTTGGTTCTCTTGCCTGTGCCCTTCGCGGTGAAGTGGTTTTCATCTGGGCCTGCTATCTCGCCAGCGACTTTCAGCGCAAAGGGTTGGGCCGGCTGATGATGAAACAGGCGGTCTCTGAATTTCCCGCAGATAAAGTTGCCGGAATCTATGTGCTCGAAGGAAACGAGGAAGCCAAGCAGTTTTATCAGAAACTGGGCTTCATTGATTGCGGAGAGACAGAGTTTGAAGTCATTGCCGACACTTACACCCCTGCCCGCGTCATGCAGGTTCGCATTGCAAACCTGAATTTTGATTGACCCTGCACGCAACCGGTACTGCATAATTTCTGCATCCGGCGCTTTGCTGTAAGCTGTTATTGATTAGCCTTAATCAGATGCTCGGAAAACAAGAAAGCAGATGTCCTTAATAGACGCCCGAAAACCGTGCGCATTTGGGGGCATCTGGATTTATAAGAAACTATGCTTTTTGAACTTCCAGATAACAAAGTGCTTTATCAGGCACTGATTGACCGAGATCCGGACTTTGATGGCCGGGCTTATGTTGGCGTACGCTCAACCGGAGTGTTCTGTCGCCTCACCTGCCCAGCCCGTAAGCCAAAGTTTGAGAACTGCTGTTTCTTCGAGACTATCTCCGAATGCTTTGAAGCAGGTTTCCGGCCTTGCAAACGCTGCCATCCGGTGGGTACGTCCGCCGACAATGATGAAGTGGTGACGCGTCTGCTCTGTGAGTTTGAGGCCAAACCGCAACACAAATGGTCCGAGGCAGATATCGCACGGCTTGGCTTAGATCCTTCGACGGTTCGTCGCAGCTTTAAGCGCCAGTTTGGGATTACGTTTCTGGAAATGGCGCGGCTTTCTCGGTTGCGCGATGGATTTGAGACGCTTTCCGACGGGGGCAAGGTGGTTGATGCACAACTGGCCTCAGGGTTTTCGTCTCCGGATGCTTTCCGGCAAGCATTTGCCCGTTTGTTGGGATGTAAACCGGCGGAACTGAAAGGCGATGGTCTCCTTAAGGCGGATTGGTTCGATACACCGCTTGGTGCAATGATTGCCGTGAGTGATGATCGTGCGCTCCATCTGCTGGAGTTTGCTGACCGCAAAGCACTGCCTGCAGAACTTGCCCGTCTGCGTAAGCAAGTTAAGGGAGATCTGGGTCTTGGCCGGACTGCGCCAACCGACCAGATCGCCTCAGAACTGCGAGAGTTCTTTGAGGGCAAACGACTGGATTTTGACGTGCCGCTGGTGATGCACGGAACTGAGTTTACCAAGGATGTCTGGCGCGAACTGCGCCGTATTCCGATCGGCGCAACCAAAAGCTACAGCCAGCTGGCCAAACAGATTGGGAAACCCAGTTCTACCCGCGCTGTTGCCCGTGCAAATGGAGCAAACCAGATTGCCATTGTCATTCCGTGCCATCGTGTTGTTGGGATGGATGGTGGCCTCACCGGATATGGTGGTGGGCTTTGGCGCAAGCAGAAATTGATTGATGTTGAATTGAAAATAGCAAGATCGAAAGGCCTTATTGATGTCTCAGGCTGATAAAGCAAAACAGTTCGCCGCTTTGCATAAAAAAGGCGAACCAATCGTCCTTTACAACATTTGGGATGCGGGCACGGCCCAGGCCGCCACGAAGGCAGGTGCCAAGGCCGTTGCAACGGGAAGTGCATCTGTCGCTGCGGCTCATGGATATGGTGATGGCGAAGAGATCCCGCTTTCGCTGGTTGAGATCATCGCAAGCCGCATCGCGGAAAGCGTGGATGTTCCCTTCTCTCTCGACTTTGAAGGCGCTTATGCAGATAGCGCTGCGGATGTGAAGGAAAATGCGGCCCGGATCATCAAAACCGGTGCGGTTGGTGTAAATTTTGAGGACCAAAAGGTCCAGGGAGCTGGCCTTTACTCCGTTGATGAGCAATGCGCGCGGATTGCTGCTTTTCGGCAGGCTGCGGATGAGGCAGGTATTCCGTTTTTCATCAATGCGAGAACAGACTTGTTTTTGCAGGAGCCAGACGCAAGCAAACATGCTGCTCTTGCTGAGGATGCAATACTGCGCGGTCAACGCTATGCAGAGGCTGGGGCCAGCGGGTTTTTCATCCCTGCCCTAACGGATCGGGATCTGATTGCACGGATTTGCGAAAATGTCCCTCTGCCAGTCAATGCTTACATGATGAAGGGTATGCCTGAGATTTCAGAACTCGGGATGCTTGGCGTCTCGCGGGTAAGTTTTGGTCCAGGACCTTATCGGGAAGCGATGGTGGACCTGAAGCGGAAAGTTGAAACCATACTTGGTTGATATGAAAGGGGAGCATTTGCTCCCCTTCCCTTTTTATCGGCGTGTTGTCTTATTTGCCTTCTTTGAATTTCTTTCTCATTTTATCGCGCATTTCCTGCTGCATTGCGCTGAATTTTTCCATCTGCTCTGCGCTGAGAACCTGAGCCATCTGCTCATTCATCTTTTCTCTGGACGCTTCCATTGGGCCACGGACTTCCCGCAGTTGCGCAATTGTTGGCTTCTTGCCACGTTCAATCCCGGCACCTTTCAAAATTGCACGGCGTTCTTCCATGGACTGCTTCATGATCGGGCCAACTTTTTCTTTTTGCTCCTCGGTCAGCTGCAGCTTTTCAGCCATCATTTCCAAACGCTGACCTTTGCCAGGATCAGCATGAGCAATGAGAGGTGCTGCGAATAGGAGGGACAGGGAGAGAGCTATTGCCTTGAACATGGGGGCTCCTGTTTTTGTAATTGGGCTATGTTTTGAAACTGTGCGCGGACGCTGCGTTAAGTGCAAACCAAATAGTGTAAGAGAACGTCTTCGTTCCGTTCCTTGTGACAGGTCGTTACACTTTCACTAACCCATTAAAAATATTGGGAAATATTCTAGTCAGGTTATTTCGCATTTTCATAAAGATATGCCCGCCTCGGATAGGAGGCGGGCACAGTTGCCAGCATTGGGATTTAAGGCAACTTTAAAGGTGAAGCTTAGTCAAAAAGATCCTGACGAGCTTCGGTTCTGCGAATGACACGGCGCGCGGTTGCTCTGTCCTGACGGCGGTCCCATGCTTTGGGGGCGACAGCGACCGGGGCCGGAGTGACAACTGTTGTGGTTGGGGCTGGTACAACAACTGCAGCAGGGGCCGCATTCATTCGGCAGATCTGGAGTGGATTGCGTCCGGAGTCATAAATGGCAACGCATCCGGTCAATGAGTTTGTCTGAATAATCGTCTTGGTGCCGTTGCTGTCATAGAAAGTCAAAGCATCGGCGAAAGCTGCGCCGGACAGAGTAACAAGGGCGGCGCTTGCAATAGCAATTCTTTTCATTCTGATCTCCGGTGGTTCGGTCGTTCAACACGTCTGTTTGGGATAAAGACACTGTTTGATTGCGTTGAAGGGACTATCGGGGATCAGTAGAATTTGAGCAATTTGAGTTTTGTAATCGGCTGTCGCCTCTCGTGCACTCTGACAAACTCAGTTACAAATTGGGCAGATAACCGCTGCTCACGGATACACTTTGATGCACACTATGGCAGTTTTCCGCCAGTTTTGGGGAAAAGTCACAGATAAGGCGAGCAAGGTTGGCAGAGAGTAGAGAACTTGGCAGCTGCCAACAATTGCTGCCAAGTCGGATTTCTATGAAGCGGTTTGAGCCAGTGAGCAGTCGAGGATCTCCGTTCCCCCAATGAGGAACTCACTCAGCGTTTCGCGATGCTCTGGTGTCAGCTTCGCCCACTCATCCCGCAGTCGGTCGAGGCACTTCTTCTGGTATTTGAAGATGTCCTGCGTGAAGAAACCTTCCGGCAGATCTGCAGTGAAGGTCGCCTCCCCTTTGTCGATAGCTTTGGAGTTTGCTGCTAGGAATGGCAGATAGGTATCGCCTACCATCTTCAGCAAGTCTTTGACTGCCGGAGTGAGCTCGGTGATCCACTCGCCGTCGAAGCCCGAGGCATCATCAATGTGATCCAGCCAGCGGAACACAAATGGGAACTCCTTTTGCAACATGGCAGACGGAGTTGGGTCGTCTTTGAGTTGGTAGAGCTGACCGAAAAGGGCCACGTCTGCCATGGAAGCCATATCACCAAATAAGAAGTGCTGCTTGGATAGAACCGCTTGCTCCAGAATGCCAAGCATTCGTTTGGTGGAGGTTTCAATGATCGGTGCTGTTTCTGGCGTGCATCCAACCTTCGGCATGCGGCTGATCTGGCGTGCACCAAATTGCTGGCCCATAGCCTTGATGGTTTTTTCATCCAGACCAAGACACGCATCATAAAGCAGCCAGCTTGGCACGATCTTTCGATCTTCCTCATAGAACCAGCGATAATGGAACATGGCTTTCACAAGCCACTCGTCTGCCATGTCTTCAATCAGGTAACAAGCGAACCGAAGGAGCGGATCGTCAGGAACAAGCGATCTCCCCTCCCCTTTTTCTTCCA
Organism: Pseudovibrio sp. Ad26; assembly: GCF_001623285.1. Taxonomy (NCBI): domain Bacteria; kingdom Pseudomonadati; phylum Pseudomonadota; class Alphaproteobacteria; order Hyphomicrobiales; family Stappiaceae; genus Pseudovibrio; species Pseudovibrio sp. Ad26. Next base: position 127,499 of record NZ_LMCE01000050.1, on the reverse strand, counting down.
GATCGAGAAGCAGCGGAGTGGAGTCGTTCATCCAGGTTTCATCCGGATATTTGACGACAGGGATGACTGGAATTTTTACATGCTTGATTGGGCTGTTTGGTCCCATAGGCGCGCAGAGTTTCCATGCGTGTGGAATGCGTTTAGCTCGGAATGCTGCACGCACCTTCATTGAGTACGGTGAACCCAACGCGCCGTGTATTTCGAAATTCCCCATATTCCCTCCCTGACTTGGCAGGTTCTGTTTTCACAAAAGTTCGCTGCCAAACGTGTTGTTACATGTCGTTCAAAATAGCTCCATCACCCCGCCACTGTATGTCCTCTCCCCTCTCCATCTGAACCATCATGTTCAAAATGGCGGCTGGATTTTCCATTGGCAGGAAATGGGTGTGATCAGGAACGTAAATGTCTTTCGCATTGGGCATGTTTTCTGCCAGCAGTTCCCAGGTGGGAGACGGCGAGAAATCATGCAAAGGCTCGTCCGGTTGCCGACGACGCGCACGCACAATTGTAGTTGGCACAGTCACAGCATCCAGAAGCGGATAGATATGATCGCCGTAACAAGTGCGATAAACCTCAGCCTCTGCATCTGGTGGACAAGCAAGCTGGTATCCTTCGCCCTGCTCTGATGCGACTAAACCGTGGTCACAGTAATCCTGCAGAATCTCAGGCAACCAACTGTTGTATGGCTTGCGGGTTTTGAAGCGCTCATACATTTCGCTTACATCCGCCCACTGGTTGCGGCGGCGTGCAACTGGATGGTCCTGATCTGCTATTTGCTTAAAGAACGGAAGCAGCGGTTTTGGAAACACGACCGGGTCCAACAGAAGAATGTTTTTATAGAGTTCAGGAAACTTGGCAGCTGCCAAGATAGACAAATGACCTCCACAAGAATGGCCGACACCGTATACCTGCTTGAGCCCGAGTTGCTCGATCACAGCGAAAAGATCTTCTCCCAGATCAGTCCAGAGTTTTGGCAAGGCCGCATTGTCACTCTGGCCATGGCTGCGCATGTCCCATGCTAGAACGTGGCGGCCAGGAAAATGTTTGATGATGTAATCCCAAACACGACCATGAAAACCGGTGGCATGTAGAAGTAGGAATGTAGGACCTTCGCCCGCCCATTCATGAAGGCAGATCTTGTGATCTCCCGCGTCGACGAACATTTGAATGGGGGTATCTGAACGCATAAAATATCCTCTGCAGCAATTCCAAAGGAAGTGTAGTCATACCGTATGGGAGAACAAGCTCTACCAAAGCAGAATAGCGATTTTATCTGGAATTTCTCGACTTGGCAGCTGCCAAATTTAACGGGAGTGTCTAGGAGATTGGGAATCCACTTTCGATTGGAAGTTCAACTTCTGGCATGAAGCCTTTTACGTCAACGCTTAAGGTGGCACCAACTGCGTCCGCGTTTTGGAATTCTAATGTGGTTACGGTTTCCCATGTCTGGTCATCATCCCGTGCGTCCAAATCGACTTGCACGGCATATTGCCCGTCTTGATTTTCCACGATGCGGACGTATTGCTTAGTGAAATTATAGTACTGGCTGGTTCCACCTTCGCCGTAGTCGTCGAGCAGTTTGGAAAGGTCCAAGATATCCCTGTCTCCGCCGGCAGAGGTTTTCAGCTGGAAGTCTGTGATGTGATCTGCTGCGCCATCGAGTTGCTCAAAGAAGAAGATGTCAGAGCCTTCACCGCCTGTAAGTTCGTCTGATCCGGCTCCGGCAGTCAGTTGGTCGTTGCCTTCAAAACCATTGATCACATCATCTTCATCGGTGCTTTTGAGAGTGTCGTTTCCAGTTGTCCCGTCAATATGGTTCCTCGTATCGGTGACACCGTCATCTGGATTGGGGTGAACTTGAATACTGGTAATGGACGGATTGGAGTTCCCATCCTCTGAGTGAGCAACCACGGAGAGACTACGGGTTTCCAAGCTGTCCGATGTGGTTGTGAAGGTGATTGAGTTGAGCAGATTCTGATAGGTGGAGCTGTCGGTTGAACCGGAGAACGTGAGGATTACGGTTCCATTGTCGTTGTCTTCCAGCTGGCTGGTTACACCTTCGACATCCAGGAAGTTGAGATGATCGCCGCTTTGCGCATTGAAGAGCTTTATGGTCAGACCCGAGATCTCGTCCTGCACTCCTTCGATCTTGGCCGACTTGGCAATTGCCAAGTCATCATCTCCAAGCTGAAAGGATGCTTCAAAGTGTTGCTGTTCCAGAGTGTCTGGTTGGGTCATTGAAACCGTCAGGTCTTCTATTCTCAGCGTGTCCGCAGCGGTGAGTTCGGCTGGCGCAACCAAACGGATTGTTGTCGCGGATGAGATGTAATCGCTCAAATCAAGATTGATCCTCTGGGATTGAGCATGGTTTTCCAGACTGGAAACTTGCCCGATCTGATGGACCGATCCATCCGCTAACATGACCTCAATGTAGAACACTCTGGTTGGGTCGACCGCCGCAAACTCCGCCGTGTAAGTGAGTTGGATTGCAGCATTTTGGGCGCCTGTCAGATCAAACGTCTTGCTGATGCTGGCGAGATTGTCGTCTCCATTTGAGGATGAGCCAGACCGATCAGAGAGAATAAGGGCGCCTGTACCAGCATCGATATAGATGTCTGAGGAGCCATCATTGGCGGCGTTTGCTTTACCGTCGTCTCCAGATTCGATCCAAAGGCTGGATTGCAAATGACCCGCTGCCTCAGACGAATAAGTTGCTTCTTCGAAGGTCCACCCGACTTGGTAACTGCCAGGCTCTCGGGTGTGAAGGAAAACGACGGGTGGCGGAACGGGTGTGTTTGTGCCCTCGGTGACTTCAATGCGGAACTGCTGAACAGCCTCGGCGCCAGAAGGATCTCTTGCAACCACGGAGACCTCATAGATGTTGTCGCCGTCCATATCCGTAGGTGCGTCGAAGGTTACATCCTCTTTCCAGCTGACTTGTCCTGTCTGTTCGTCGATGTTGAAACGGGCCTTATCAGACCCTTCGAGAAAAAAATGAAGGGGGTCTCCGTCGGCATCAGAAGCATTTGCCGTGAACACGGTCTCTGAACCGTCATCCTCAACGCTTAGATGAACCGGCGCGTCTTGGTCCACACCAGAAAAGATCGGCGCATCATTCTCTGGCGACAGTTCAATAGAGACGGTAACGGTGTCGCTCCGTTCGCCGTCGGCATCTTCAATATAGTAACTGAAACTGTCCGAGCCATTGGCGTTAGGGTGACCTGTGTAGTTGAACGTGTTGTCCGGGTTTTGAGAGAGATGGCCCTTGGCAGGTGCCAAGACGATGCGAACGGTGAAGCCTTCGCTATTTAGAATATCATTGCCTAACAGATCCAACACAAGCGGTGTATCTTCCTTGCCAGAAAACTGATCAGGGGATGCCAGTGATTTTCCATCTGAGATGCTGAAGGAGAAGGTCAGAGGAACCGTGTCTCCGTCACCGTCAGTAGCCACTGCCGAAAACGACAAGGAAAAATCGCTTGCCGTCCCATGGTCTATCGGTGTGAAGAACTCGACCTCGTAATTGCCTGAGGCACCCGGGTTCAGTTTAATCCTGAAAACGAGTGTGCCGTCCAGTGTCTTCGCTGTGAGTTGGTTGCCGGTTCCTTCAATGGCATAATAGACTTGGGCACCGTTGACAGTGAAGGGGGCACGACTGCCGCTCATGCTGGAGGAGAAAGTGAGAGACGTTGCTGACTGAGCGTCTGCGCCCCATTGAATGTTCAGGTCGCCGTCTTGAGTGATTGAGGCCTTGTCGTTCATTCGTGCTTGAAAGAGAGCACTTTCTGATAGGCTGAGTGTTTCAGGTGCGGAGCCTAGGATGGGGGAGCTATCTGCTATCGTGATCTGAAGTTGACCGGGTGCAGCGTCCCCATCTGCATCGCTTGCAATATACTGGAGTTGAAACTGTTCAATACCCTGAGCGTGGTTCAACGGAGCGTGCTGTTCGACAGAATACGCGCCACTGCTGGAATTCAGCGTCGCGGTGAAAATCGCCGTCGTGTTTTGGAAAAGCGTCAGTTTCTCGCCAGTCAAGTCCCAGCTGAAGCCCGGAGGAAGCGCGGACTGTGTCCATGAAACCTGTCCTCCATCTACACCAGCTGAGATCGGGAGTACACCGGTTAACGCATGAGTATCCTCAGCTTGTGCATTTGCTGGCGCTGATAGGGCAAATGCGTCGTCGCTTAAACTGAGGCTGACCGTTGCCCCGACTTCTGGAGTGTCATCTTTAATTGACACCATGAAGTTGCCTGAAGCTGTGTCGCCGTCTCCATCCGTAATTAGATAGGGAAGGTTGATGATTTGTTGGTCTACGCCGTGCTGGTGTTGCAATGGATTGTGTTGTTGAACCGAGTAAGCGCCGTTGCCGCCAGTAAACTGGGCAGTGAGAATGACCGTATCGCCCTGCAGGACACTGAGTTGTTGCCCCTCGATAATGTAGATCAGACCGCCGAGGTCATCAGGTAATTGCCAGCGTATCGTGGCTGCATCTGCCCCTGCTGAATGAGGCAAGGACTGTGACGAATAGCTCAGCTCTGGTTCAGTGCTCAGCTGGCTTTCATCAAAGTTGATCTGGTTGAGCGGAAATGCTTTTGGCGCATCATCCAGTGAAGAAACCAGAAGCTTGCCTTCTGTCGTTTGGCCTTGCGTATTTGTCGCGCTGAAACGGAGGTTAAAGACGGCCTCCGCAGCAGATCCATGATTGATCGCACTGTGCTGGGTGACGTTGTAAGAGCCTGTTGTTGAATTGAGTGTGACTGACAAAACGACTTTGTTTCCCTGCAAGATCAAGAGCGTTTGTCCTTCCTGATGAAAACTAAAGCCTTCAACTGGAGATGCTGCGTTCCAAGACAGAGCGACAGGACCTTGCGCAGCAGTGATCGGTAAGTCTCCAGAGGCTGAAGCTTGCCCCGGATTGCCATCTGAACCACCCGCGAGCCCTGCCTCTGAAACCGTTGCTGACAGGTTCCACTCAGTCGGCATCGGATCATCTTCAACACGTATGTCTAAATAGGAAACAAGAGTGTCGCCATCCGCATCCTTTGCAATGAACCTAAGGCTCACTAAGAGTTCTGCTGAACTACCCGGATGGTCCAAGGACGCAAATTGCTCATAGCTGTATGTGCCGTTTGGTGTACCCGGATCCAGCGTAACCTTGAAAGCAAGCGTTCCGTCGCCTTTCAAACCTTTCAATATGTGTTGGCCTTGCGGGCCAAACTCAGATTGAAAAAGAACCCGCGCACCGCCACAGGTAATATCGAGCGGATCACCTGAGCGGCCGAGTGGGCGTCCGGCTGCATCAAGTGTAAAGAGCAGTGCGCGGTAGTTGGTTCCATCCAGGCCGAAATCAAGAGCGAGACTATCGCTGACTGAAATACTGTTGGATGTGCGAAAGGATGCTTCCTGAACGGAATGGACAGGAAGATCACTTGCCCGGGTAACTGTGCTGTTTGGTTGAACGTAAAGATCAGAGAGTGAGAGTTGCGGAACAACGATGTTCTCTGATCGCGTTGAGAGTGGGTTTGTAAACTGTGGTCCCTGATCATTATCCTGCTTACTCGCAGAAAGCTGAGTGTGGTGTGTCGGGGTGCTCAATTTTTCAAGAACTGGTTCCTGATGAATACTCTGGAAACTTGTTTTAGATGTCGGCTGCCAATTTGGCTCTTCAGATGTCTTGTCAGCACCCTCTGCTTTTTCCTGGGCAGGGGAGGGGAGGTCAACCTGAAAGCTGCCAAGTCTTGGTGTCGTATCAACCTCAACGGCCTTCAGAAACTGAGCTTGTGTGGTTAGCGGGCCAGTTGGCATCAAAATGAAGAACTCATTGGCGAGTCCGCCAAAGAATTGCTCGATGACGACAATCTGCCCATCTGCTTGCAAAATATGCAGCTCGTCCCCATCGCGAATAAGCTTCGCTGTGCCGATGGTTTTGGAAAGGTCAACAAGTTGCCCTTGCTCTCGCACCATAAGGATTGGTGTTCTGGAGGGGGCCAGCGGATCGGCAAGCAGGATCGGCGGTGGTGCGGGCTGAGAAGGCGCGGTCGCGGGCGGTGCGGTCAGATTTGTCATGGCTGCGTCTCCTCTTTCTTTCGGTTTGCTCTGCGATCACTTGGCGTGTTGGCGAGCCAACAGCTTTCTGTGAGTGTGTTTTTTCTTCTCAATCAGCCGGGGTGAGAGCCCCAGATGCAGCAGGATGTCTGTTTGTCGGATTCTCGCCTGAAAATGCAGGCGTACGAGGTCTGCTTCAGACGCTGCAAGCTTCAAGTCAGCCTGGCGTAGGTCGTCGAGGGCGGTCAGAAACTGTGCAAACAACGTCGGATCAACCAGACTGGCCTTGCGTGCCTGATGATAGGCACGTGCCCGCCGAGCTGCGCGAAATTGCAGCTGTTTATGCTGGTCGACGGCTCGCTGAAATCGCTTCTCATCCCTGCGATTATCTCTTGTGAGCGTTGACCCACTAAAAAGAGATGGGCTGAGGGAGGATTGCAGATTTGATGCACGCGCTCCGGTCAACTCAACATATTTTGCATGGGCGGCAATGAGTTGGTTTTTTGCTGAAATAGTTATTTCATTCAGCGTCTTAAGGGTTTTCTCGACGGCCTTCCCGGCAAGCTCAACGGCTTCTGGAGAATGGACGCCTTCAGTATCGGCTAGCGTCGCTGCAAATGCCTTCAACTCACTCTCAGATTTGCTGTAAATTTCAAGAGTTCGGATATTCAGGTGAAGTGTCAGATAGGCTTCAAGAACGCTCAGGCAAAGTTCGTTCGTCTCTTGCTCGGATGCCTTGATCCAACTCCCGCCAGTTTCAGCTGAGGTGAAGAGGAAGCTATCTTCCACTGCGTCGCGAAGTGTGGTTGCACCGCTTGATGTGACCATGAAGGACGCAACCGTCATGATGGCAAATCGGCAAAACCAACTATGTTTGAAACACCAATTTTGCCACTGTTTCATAAAGCCCCCTCAAGGCGCCCAATCCACCCTCCGGCAGCACCTCTCCTCTTAAGAATTCATTAACATTTGCATCTAGGGAACCTGAATTGGTTGAAAGTGACAATTCTTAAATTCGGGTAGAGACATGGTGTAGATTTAAATATGAGGGTGCTGTTTTTGAGGGGGAATGCCTTCTGCAAGGCAAAGGATCTTGTTCTTACCCTGCAAAGGGGGAGGAGGATTCGCTTATGTTAAGACGAGGCAAGAAAAAAGAGGCCTAGCGGCCTCTTGATGCATCTTGAGATGGTGTGCTGCCGTTCGTCAGTGGCTAAAGCATTCTGAGCAAGACGCAGGCCCCACTCAATATGATAACCCTATGCGAACTTGCGACGGGCGTCGGCGGCCAGGCCGAGACCGACAGCGCCGAAGACATTACCTTCAACCACAGATGCGTTTGGCATCAAGGACTTAAAGTGCTCGCGCAACATCGGGATGCGGGTTGTGCCACCGGTGAGGAACATGCTGTTGATCTGGTCTGCGCTCACGCCAGCCTTATTCAGCGCTTCCTGAATGGTGGCTTCGATTTTGCCAACGGATGGGCCGATAGCAGCATGGAAATCTGCATTGGTTGCATCAACCAGAACGTCTTCTTCTTCCAACTCAATTTTGAGACTTGCGATCTCTGCTGAGGACAGGTCGATCTTGGTCTGCTCCACGCGGGTAGCCAGCATGTGGCCGTCTTTTGCGCGGATCACCTCGCGCAGGCGTTCCACGAGATGTGGCTGTGCAGCTTCGCGGCGTACTTCGCCCAGTTCCCGCAGGATATTCGGAGAATAGAGCTGGTTGATGAACTGCCAGGTTGCCAGATCAAAGTAGTATTTTGAAGGCAGGGCGCGCTTGCCGTCTTTTGTCAGCGTTTTGTAGCCAAGATGCGGCATAACCTGCGCGAGTGAGAGCAACCGGTCAAAGTCAGTGCCGCCGATATGAATACCCGTATTAGCAAGAATATCATTGGTGCGATCTGCTGCGTTTTTCCGCTCTGGTGACACGCGAATGACGGAAAAGTCCGCTGTACCGCCGCCGATATCCAGCACCAGAATAAGCTCTTCGCGTGTAACGGTTTGTTCATAAGCCAGCGCTGCTGCAATCGGTTCGTACTGAAAGGCGATGTGCTCGAACCCTTCCTGACGGGCGATCCCTTCCAGCGTTTTTTCCGCAGCACGGTCAGCCGTTTCATCGCCATCAATGAAGTGCACTGGGCGACCCAAAACCACGCTGGAGACATTGTCCTGCATGTGTGCGTCCAGCTTGCGTTTCAGTTGGCGCAGGTAGAGCGCGATAATATCTCTGAAAGCCATACGGCCGCCCATGACAGCCGTTTTTTCCTGAATGAGGGATGTGCCCAAAACGCTTTTAAGCGCCTGCATAAGGCGGCCCTCATCACCCCTGATGTACTCTTCCTTCGCTTTGCGTCCATAAACGATCTGCTCGTCTTCAAAATTAAAGAAGATAGCTGACGGCATTTCGCTGTGCCCGTCTTCAAGCATCACAAGTTCAGGGCTTGCGCCGGAAAAGATGCCCACGGTTGAGTTGGAGGTTCCAAAATCAATGCCTGCGAATGCGGTGTTCATTTTAAGACCTCTTATCATGCCTCAAGTCAGGCAAAGCTGGACGGCTGCCAGGCAATTGGCGGCACCAATGGGTTTTCAGGTTCGGGATACCTCCCAAGGCGTTTGGGAGGGCGAGCTTGATACACGCTGCTTCGCGGTATTGCCAGTGAATTTTGACGGGACTTGGATATCTTTGTGGGTGAACATCAAAACCCGTTTAAAAACATATGGCTGCAGAAACACCCAAAGAATACAGGGGTGTGTTTTCAGAATTGCGACAACAACCAATCTGCTTCTAGGTTCATGCTCTGTTTCCCTCAAATTTTTGAGAGTGCCATGGCCTTGCAGAAAACCGCTTTGATAACAGGTGTTACCGGACAGGACGGAGCGTATCTCAGCCGCTTTTTGCTGGATAAGGGATATGTGGTGCACGGCGTCAAACGCCGCTCTTCCAGCTTCAATACAGGACGGGTAGAGGGGATCTATCAGGATCCTCATGAGGATGATGCACGTTTCATCCTGCATTATGGCGATTTGACAGATGCCACCAACCTCATCCGCATCATGCAAGAGGTGCAGCCGGATGAGGTTTATAACCTTGGGGCGCAATCGCATGTGAAGGTGAGTTTTGAAACGCCCGAGTACACCGCCAACAGCGATGCTTTGGGGGCTTTGCGATTGCTGGAGGCGATCCGCATCCTTGGCCTGGAGCAGAAAACGCGGTTTTATCAGGCTTCAACCTCGGAACTCTACGGTTTGGTGCAGGAAGTACCACAAAAAGAAACCACGCCGTTCTACCCGCGCTCCCCTTATGCCGCGGCCAAGCTTTATGCCTACTGGATTGCGGTCAACTACCGGGAAGCCTACGGAATCCATGCAAGCAATGGCATTTTGTTCAATCATGAAAGCCCGCTGCGTGGTGAGACGTTTGTAACCCGTAAGATCACCCGCGCCGCCGCCGCAATCAGTCTGGGGCTGCAAGACAAACTCTACTTGGGTAACATCGATGCGACCCGGGATTGGGGGCATGCGCGGGATTTTGTTGAAGGCATGTGGTCCATGCTGCAGCAGGATGTGCCAGATGATTATGTGCTGGCAACCGGCACCATGACATCAGTGCGCAAGTTTGCAGAACTGGCGTTTTCAAAATGCGGTATCACACTGGAATGGCAGGGGAGTGGGGTTGATGAGAAGGGGATCTGCTCGGTAAGTGGCCGTACTCTTGTTGAGATCGATCCACGCTACTTCCGCCCAGCAGAGGTGAACGAGCTCCTTGGTGATGCGAGCAAAGCGCGGGATAAACTCGGCTGGGAGGCGAAAACATCCCTCGAAACACTGATTGAGGAGATGGTGCAGGCAGACTTGCTGGAGGTGAAAGACGGTAGGATGCTCGAAGATGCCTGATCTCCAACCTGTTGACTTTGACCTGACTGGAAAAACGGTTTTCGTAGCCGGGCACAAGGGCATGGTTGGCCAAGCTCTTATAAGACGGTTGGCGCGTGAGAAGTGCACTCTTTTGACTGCGGACCGGAGGCAAGTAGACCTCACCATGCAAGCAGAAACCCTAGCATTTTTGCAGGAAGCGAAGCCTGAGGTCGTGATTGTCGCTGCTGCCAAGGTGGGGGGCATTTGGGCAAACAATGAGTATCCTGCCGAGTTTCTTTATGAAAACTTGGCGATTGAAACCAACCTCATTCGTGGTGCCTTCGCAGCTGGCGTGCAAAAGCTCCTGTTTTTGGGGTCATCCTGTATCTACCCAAAACACGCTCTGCAGCCGATAGAGGAGGGGGCATTGCTCTCTGGCCCTCTGGAACCAACCAACGAATGGTATGCCATTGCTAAGATTGCCGGCATAAAATTGTGTCAGGCCTTCAGGTGGCAATATGATTGTGATTTCATTTCTGCCATGCCAACCAACTTGTATGGGCCGGGTGACAACTTTGATCTGACAAGCAGCCACGTTTTGCCTGCCCTTATGCGCAAAGTGCACGAAGCGAAGATAAGCGGAGCTGAATCCTTTGAGATTTGGGGAACGGGTGCTCCGCGCAGAGAGTTTCTGCACTGCGATGATTGCGCGGATGCTCTGGTGCATCTGCTCAAGACATACTCTGCAGAAGAACACATCAATGTTGGCTTTGGTGCGGACATTTCAATTCTGGAACTTGCGCAACGTCTCTCCAAGGTTTTGGGTTATCAAGGTGCCATTACACAGGACACCTCCAAACCAGATGGAACTGCGAGAAAGCTAATGAGCTCAGCACGTCTGAAGCGGCTGGGGTGGGAGCCATCCATCTCGCTGGATAAGGGAATTCGCCAAACCTATCAGTGGTTTTTGGAAAACGGGGTGCAGAAAGAGCTGGTTTAACGCAGCTTTCTCGAAAACACTTGGACACCCGCAAATGTCACAGTGAAATTAAGAGCAGTTTCAGTCATGGTATCTCGCTGAGATTGGGCGTTGGAGCGGATGTTGATCTCTGCATCCTTCTGCCCCTAAACCAAAGGGATAGCACCATGATTGAACGCATGCACACCAAGCAGCGTATGAGCAAAATCGTCAAGCACAACGGCACCGTTTATCTGTGTGGCCAGGTTGGCGTGCGCGGTGAAAGCATCAAAGAACAGACCGCAGAATGCCTGCGCCGTGTTGATGAACTGCTTGTGGAAGCAGGCTCCAGCCGCGAGCAGATTCTGCAAGCCATCGTCTGGCTCTCTGACATGCGTGACTTTGCTGAGATGAACGAAGTCTGGGACGCATGGGTGCCAGAAGGGCATGCTCCTGCACGCGCATGCGGTGAAGCCCGTCTTGCTTCTCAGGAACTGTTGGTGGAAGTCATCGTAACAGCGGCTTACGATTAAGACAGACAGGTGTTTAGAGCTGTTTTTGCTTGGTTTCATTCAACCAAGGAGTACAGTTCCATTCCTATGATTTTGCGAGTGCGCGTCCTGCTCATGTGCAGGGTGCGCTCTTAGGAGTGAAGCTGAGAAGCGTTTGTCCTCGCCATTTGCGAACCATGGCAAATGTTAAAGTGAGCACGGCTTAGTGGATGACCACCACCACGTGATTTGCAGGCAAGCAGTCGTGCTCTTTGCGTAAAATCGGTCAGTTATCAGCCAAAACTTATTCCCCTTTCCAAAATCTCTCGTACTCTGAATTTATGCCTACGTAACGGGCTGCTGGCGGACCGTCCGTCAGTTTGTCGTAGGCTGGGTGGGGCTTCTGGAAGAAGTAACGTATCTTTCAGTGGTCCGGTGGAACCGATTTTCAAACGTGACCGCATGGTTTGAGAGGAAGGGCCCAAGTCTGAGGGGCATCACGCGGTGGCACGAACCAGTCAGAGTGGTGCGTGTCAGGGATGAAGGAACTGTTTTAGTAAGGAAACTTGCTGGAATAAGCCATTGTCCTTCCAGGAAACTGGCTATCGTGTCTTTCAGGGTAAGAGGCGATGTTGTCCATACCAAAATGCCCGGGCAAGGCGACAGCCAATGCCGAAGAAACTAACTTCAACAAGTAGCGCAGGTGTTGCCTGCTCGCCTTGCTCCTCCCGTTTCTCGGGAATTTAAGCGCCAACACTGCCGGCAAAGCCGTGCGGTGCTATTCGTGTTTGTAACGGCTACAATGCGTTGAATATGTGCTCCGGCATCTTGCGTTGCACATCCACTTTGCAGGCAAACCCCATATGCGCCAGCACATCCCGTTTGGGCTTTATGCCAGGGGCAACTTCAGTCAGCACCAGCCCGTTAGGCCCCAGTTGGAAGACGGCTCGCTCGGTCACATAAAGCACTTCCTGCCCATTGGTTTTGGCATTTAAGGCGTTGAAGGTGATGTGGTCTGTTTGCTCCACAAACTTTGTGTGGGTTCCATTGCGCGTCACTTTGAGTTTGTCTTTGCGGTACTCAACCTGTGAGTCCACGCCCGTCAGTAAACCGCAAAACACGAGCTTTCTGGCGTTTTGTGAGATGTCTATGAAGCTGCCCGGTCCAACGATTTTACCGTTCACTTTGGACAGGTTCACATTCCCATGCCGGTCCACTTCGCTCATGCCCAGAAAGGCAATATCCAGCCCGCCGCCGCTATAAAAGTCAAACTGATCCAGTGAAGAAAGCAGCGCTTCGGATCCCAGAGCTGCGCCATAAAGAGAATCTCCCAGGAACTGGCCGTTGTGATGCCCGTGTTCGCAAGAAAGCCAGATCCTTTCTGCCAACTGCTTGCGCTGTTCAGCAAAGCGAATGCCAGCAGGAACGCCAAAGCCGATATTCACGGCTGCGTTTTCAATCAACTCCTCTGCAGCCCGGCGTGCAATCACCTTGCGGGCAATCTCGCTGGGTTCGTTTTGAACTCTGGCATGAGAGGGTTTGATATCCCCGCTGAGAGCAGGGCTGTACGGCGTGTCATAGGCAATGGTCTGGCCCGGAGCTTCGACAATTGCATCCAGAAAAACACCGGGAACGGTAACAGAACGAGCTGGCAGACTTCCGGTCTGCACCACGTTTCTAACCTGCGCGAAACAATGGCCGCCACTGTTATGCGCAGCCGTCGCTAAACTGAGACAATCAAGTGTGACAGCTTCCTCATCAAGGCTGAGATTGCCTTTCGTATCTGCCGTAGACCCACAAATCAGAGCAAGGTCGATCTTGAACGGGCGGTACCGGAGGTATTCCTGACCATGCAGGTGAAGCAGTTCCACAAGCTCATGCTTGGAAGACTTGCTGCATTTACCGCCGCCATGTCTGGGATCAACAAACGTCCCCAGTCCGGTGCGGGTGAAGAGACCGGGACGACCCGCACCAATTTCGCGGATCAACTGCTGAATAACCCCAGCCGGAAGGCAATAAGCTTCCAGCTTGTCTTGAGAGATCAGTTTTTGGAGGGAAGGAGTGAGAACGAAGTGAGAGGTGATAATGCCGCGCAGCATTCCCTTATGAGCAAACCGGTTCAGCCCCCGTTTGTCACCATCTCCGATGGAGAGCGAGTTGATGATGAATAGGTTTTTGGGTTGCCCTGTCGAAAGAAACCGCTGCTCAATGGCCTCCAGCAAAGCTTCCGGCGTTGCAAGGCCCCGCCCACAGCCGCCAATGACAATGGTGTCGCCATCTTCCACAAAAGCCGCAATTTCACGCGCACTGCAGATCTGCATCCTGCTGGTTCCCGGAGTTTGTGTCCGTTTTGTCTTTGAGCCAATTATCCCTCAAACCCTGAAAAGTCCGGTTAAGGCGCATGCAGATGAAATAAAGATCTTTGGAAGCAATGCTTTAAGTATGTGTGGCAAGAAAGATGCTTCTCAAACCATTATAATTTGTTATGTAAGTGGCTCAAATTTACAAAAAAGACTGGCTTAAAGTTGACTGTGTTTCAGGAAGATCAAGTGTTTCAGGTGGGAGAATTCATTCGTGGGGGCGGATTCCGCGACACCTATGAATGTGCGTCTGATCCAACGAAGCTCCTGAAGTTTGACCGGTACGAGGCTGGTGAGCGCAAAGTCAAAAGCCGCGGATTTTTGAAAGACCTGTTTCGGTCGGTTCGTGCGAAACTAGGTTACAAGAAGCAACGTTTAAGCGGCAATCAGGATGAGTTGCTGGGGTGGCAGCACATTCAAGACGTTGGTTTGGATGAACACCAGTCTTTCGCGAAAGTCTACGGGATCGTGGAGACTGATCGCGGACCTGCTTTGCTAACCGAGAAGATCGACAACTTTTGGCACCCGGAAATTCGCAGTATCCGGGATTACATCAGTCGCCATGGTCGCGTTGAGGACAAAGAACTTATTCGCGCTTTGATTGATTACTTTAAAATCTTACGTCAGAACCACGTTTCCTGTTTCGCCGACAGACCGGAAAACATGGGCATAGTTCTCGATGCTGCAGGCAATAAGTACATCAAGAGCTTTGACGTAAAAACATATCTGAACCATCAATTGCTGCCTCTTCATAAGGTTGATTATCTTAACAAAAAGCGGATCAGGCGGCGGCTAGATCGTCACCTCGATATATTAAGTGGCGAGAGCTCTGGCGACGGCCACAAGATTTGATCTGGCCAAGCGAAGTGGCTTGTTTTGCTAAACTGGCCTCTGATTGAGAAAAGCCCGCCTCATTTCTCACCTACGGTTCGTTTGCTTTCTGCATTTTGGCCAATTTTCTTCACCTATACGCGCCTTGTATCTGGGTTGGCTTCGGTTAAGCTGACAAGATTGCAAATTTGGTGAGCGCGATATTTTGTGCGCTGATTATTCTGGTGTTATCAATCAATTGAAATTGGGGCGGACTTCGTGGCGCAGAGTGAGGCAGTAAATACTTCCGTGTTGGCATTGTTTAAGCTGAGCGCGTTTCGTCGATTTTTTGGTGTTCTTGTTCCGGCAGCATTTGCAGACTGGATCGACTTTATCGCGATCATGGTGCTTGTGAGCTACAGTTGGGACATGGGAGCGACTGAGGTTGCCAGTGTCATTATGGCCGCGACCTTGCCCCGTGTGATCTTCGGCCTGCCAGCCGGTGTTCTGGTTGACCGGATTGGGGCTGGGCCTGTGCTGATAGCCGGTTTGATCATCCGAGCGGGGTTGATGGTTGGCATGTTCTTTTTTGCCACCAGCCTTTCGCTTCTTATTGCTTTTGTGTTTTTGAAAGCCACAGTGTCAGCTGCGTTTATGCCTGCACAGCAACTGGCGTTGAAGAAGATCGTGCCGTCAAACATGCTGACACAGGCGGTCAGCGTGGATCATTTCGTCATTCAATCGACCAAGATTTTTGCACCGGTTTTGGGGGGCGCTTTGCTTGCCGTGTGGAGCCCACATATTGTCTTTCTACTTGGTGGCGCCAGCTTTGCCGTAGCCTCTCTGATTTGCCTGAGCTTGTTAGGAGTGCTGAAAAAAGACGCTAAAGATGCTTCTGAGGAAGGCACTGAGAAAAGCAGTGTGGTGAATGATGCCAAGGTCGGACTGGCTTATCTTTGGAGAACACCGCGTCTCCTCTTAGGCATGGCGCTCATTTGCCTCTTTATATTCAGCGTGTTTCTTTACGAGGCGGTGCTGCTGTTGCTCATTAAAGAAACCGGACAACCAGAAGCCGCCGCGGGGCCAATTCTGGGGTCTATTGGCGTTGGCGGACTTGTTGGAACTTATCTGACGGCCAAGATTGGCGACCGTATCAACTTGCACCTGCTTATGGTGATTGGCTCTTTCTTCGGGGGTGCCCTCACCATAGTCGTGGGCTGGGTTCCGTTTAGTTCAGTGCCTTTTGGGATGCAGGAACAGATGGCGCTCTGGTTCGTTGCCGGTGCCTTCACCAGCTTTATCACAGTTCCGTTTGGGGCAATCGTTGTTAAGCAAACGCCTGAGTATTTGTTGGGGCGTATCACTTCGGTTGGGGAGATGCTGCAATCGAGTCTCATGCTGATTGCCATCCCGATTGGGGCCTTTCTGGCCGAGCAATGGTTTGTCTCCATGCCCTTCTTCGCAGGCGGTGCTATTATGTGTGGTGGAGCGGTGATTGGACTATTTGCCGTGCTGAACCTTGGCAAAGTGCCTGATGCGGAACCGGTGATTTCAGAGGAAGTTGTCTAAGCGTTCCATCAAGCAGTTACGACTTTAATTGCGCTCGACCTTGCTTGTTGGCTGAGGCATTCTCGCTGCATTGCTCAAATTTGCCACCTACGCTGAGCAATGAGGGGGGGAATGAAATGACAGGCTTTGTATTTAACACGGCAGCCAGCGTTGTATGTGAACCCGGTGCGGTTCAAAAGCTGGATGAGCTTACACTGAAGACCATTGGTAAACGCGTTTTTCTGGTGAGTGATAAAGGACTGATGAAAGCAGGTCTTGTTGAGCCTGTGATCGCTCAGCTGGAAGCTGCTGGAATAGACGTTACCCTGTTTGATGATGTTGTTGCCGACCCGCCAGAAGCCATCGTCTTGCAAGCTGCAGATTTAGCTACATCGGCTGGTGTGGATGGTGTCATCGGCCTGGGTGGTGGCTCCTCGCAGGATGTTGCCAAGCTTGTTGCGTTGCTTGTTGGGGGAGGCGAGCAGCTTACTGACATCTACGGTGTTGGAATGGCGAAGGGGAAAAGGTTGCCGCTGATCCTTATCCCGACAACCGCTGGCACAGGGTCTGAAGTGACGCCAATCTCCATCATCACGACGGGTGAGGCTGAGAAAAAGGGCGTTGTGTCTCCGTCCCTATTGCCTGACGTGGCAATACTGGATGCGGATCTCACGGTTGGCCTGCCACCACATGTCACAGCTGCAACTGGCATTGATGCGATGGTGCATGCAATTGAGGCCTACACGTCGACATCTGCAAACAACAATCCGGTGTCTAAAGTGTTGGCGCAGGAAGCCTTGCGTTTGCTGGGTGCGAACATCGAAAAAGCCGTGAATACACCGCAGGATAAAGAGGCACGTTCCAATATGTTGCTGGGCTCCATGTTGGCGGGGCAGGCGTTTGCCAACTCTCCGGTGGCGGCTGTGCATGCGCTGGCTTATCCGATTGGCGGCATCTTCCATGTGCCTCACGGAGTTTCCAATGCGCTGGTTCTGCCGCATGTGATGCGGTTCAACTTGCCAACCTGTGCGCAGGCTTATGCTGAGTTAGCTCCGTTGGTGTTCCCGGAGCTCTCAGAGATTCCGGCGGATAATCGAGGCAGCGTGTTTGCAGACCGGTTGGCGGAGCTTTCCAAAGTTCTGGGTGTTGAAACAACGCTTCGTGAAGTGGGCATTAATGAGCAGGACGTTGTGAAGCTGGCCAGTGAAGCGATGAAGCAAACGCGGTTGCTGGTGAATAATCCACGTGAGGTTGACGAGGATAGCGCCTTGAAGATCTACCAGCAGGCTCTTTGAGAACGGATTGAAGCGGAGACCATAGACTATGAGCAAACCCAAAAAGCCGGCTGCGCATACTCGTGCACATTACGCGTTCTTCAGTGATGTTCAGACCCGTTGGGAAGACAACGATGTATATGGGCACATTAATAATGCGGTCTACTACAGTTATTTCGATAGTGCTGTGAACGCCTACCTCATCGAAAACGATGCCCTCAACATTCATGAGGGGGATGAGATCGGGTTGGTTGTGGAATCTGGTTGCCAGTACTTCTCTGAGATCGCCTACCCGGAAAAGATCGATATTGGTTTGCGCGTCGGGCACCTGGGCAACAGCTCTGTGCGATACGAACTGGCCTTGTTTGCGCAAGATGCTGAGAGAGCCGCCGCACAAGGTTTTTTTACGCATGTGTACGTAGATCGTGCGACACGCAGGCCGCAAGCGCTCTCCGGCAATCTGCGTACTGCACTTGAAGCACTTCTACTACAGGTTGCTGATTCTTAATTGTTAAAAATGTAATGATTAATTGCACTTATAATAAATAGATGATGAGCGCATAAAACGATAAAACTTTCAGAAATTACTCAATTAATGCCTTAATTACCCACGGGTTAACCACTGGTTGAGATTTACAAGCTTAGGATGCCGCCAAGTCATGGGCAATGACTTCTATTCGGGAGAAATCGGGTCATGAGGCGGGTCCTCCAGCTATTTACGAATTTGCAGCTGTCGATGAAAATCGGTGGTGGCTTCATTATTGTACTCTTGCTTTCCGCTGCAGCTGGTGGGATCGGAATCTTTTCTATCTCTCAGCTCACCAAGCAAACAGAGATGACAAATGCAACCATGCGTTTAATGCAGGGCCTGCATGATACGACATCAGCGCGCGAAACTTATCTGCGCAGCTTGAGCAAGTATGATGCAACCGCTGCGGCTGATGAGCTGAACCTGCTGGGTGCAGATTTGGAAGCTCTTCATGAGCAGGTTGTTGCAGATGGCAAAGATGGCACTGCCTTTGAAGAGACCCACGAAAATGTGCGGGCTCTGAAAGGCCTGTTCAGCCGCGTTCGCATGTCGACCGATATTCAGGAATCACAAGTTGCCAAGATGATGTCTGCTGTTGCCAATCTTCAGATGATTGGCAAAAAAGTTCAGGCTGACATCTCAAAGATTGCGGCCTCGGCGACTGAGCAGGACAAGCTGGCCAAAGAGCAGTTGAAAGAAGCTGACAAAGCGGGCCGTCTTGTTGCGACTATTCAGAGTCAGGCCCTGAATATGCGCTACTTCTTCGTGAAGGCGACAACAAGCTCTGAAGAAGGTGCTCTGCGCAAAACGCTGCTCAGCGCTGCGAAAGCGCGCCGTGAGATCAAGAAACTGCAGAAAATCCAGCTGTCACATCTGGATGCAAAGGTTCTTCAAAGTCTGGCTGGTGTCTCCGATACGCTGGTTGATAAGCTGAAAGCCCTGCGCGACTCTACGGATTTCTCCGAGATGTATTCGCTGCGCCAGGACATCACTGCAAGCATTGACGTGCTCGGCGAAACGGCTCAGCTGGTCATCGGCTTTACCTATCGCTCTATTGATGATGCAAACAGGAAGCAGGCTGAAGCGGTCGATCGTAAGCAGCAGGTTGATGCAGCACTGGCCTCAGTTTCCAACATCACACGCCAGACACTGGCTGTGAGCTCGTCTTCTCTTTCCTTCCTGCGCGCAGGTTCTGGTGTGAAGTCTGAGGAAGTCTCCAAGGAGATTGATCAGCTTGGTGCAGCAGGCCGCGAGTTTAAAACGGGTGTGAAAGACATCGAAGGCGGCGTGAAAGCCTCTAAAGATGCCATCAAAGAAATCGCTGCGATCCGTTCCGGTTTCGGCTCAATGGCAAACGGTAAGAAAGAACTTGCCAGCTTGGTCACGAAGCTCACTGAGCAATCTGAAACGGTTCAGGGCCAGATCATCGACATTGCAGCATCCGAAGCTGAAAATGCGAGTGCGGCTGGTGATCTTGCGACCAATCTGATTGCGACAACCGTTGCTGTTGGCCTCGTACTTGGTGCGTTGATTGCGCTGGGTCTGTCACTTGCCATCACTCGTCCGACCAAACGTCTGACCGGCATCATGGAGCGTCTGGCAAATGGCGATACCGATGTCGAGATCGCCGGTGCAAAGCGTAAAGACGAAATTGGTGATATGAGCCGCACGGTTCAGGTCTTCCGCGACAATGCTCTTGAACGTGCGCGTTTGCGCGAAGAGCAGGCGCATGTTGCTGAAAAGGATGCGGAGAAGCAGCGCGAAGTTGAGCAGCTGATCACTGACTTCCGAAACACAGCTGCCAACCTGCTGACCTCCGTGAATGACAGCATGGGTGAGATGGGTGAGACAGCCAGTGTAATGGCTGACCTTGCTCGCGGTACCTCTGATCAGACAGAGCGGGCAGCGGCCTCTTCAACTGATGCTGCAAACAACGTGCAGATGGTTTCTGCCGCAGCTGAAGAGCTGAGCAGCTCCATTGAGGAAATTGCACGTCAGGTGAGTGCAACAACCTCCGTTGTTGCCAAAGCAACTGAGAGTGCGCATGTTTCCAATGATCGCATCAATGAGCTGGCCGATGCCACAGTCAAGATTGGTGAAGTTGTCGGGCTGATCCAGGCGATTGCCGAGCAGACCAACTTGCTGGCTCTGAATGCGACGATCGAAGCAGCGCGTGCTGGGGAAGCTGGTAAGGGATTCGCAGTCGTTGCGGCTGAGGTGAAGGAACTTGCCAACCAGACGTCCAAAGCTACAGAGGAAATCAGCTCCCAGATTTCTGCGATTCAGAACTCTACAACAGATGCTGTATCCTCCATTGAGGGCATCTCGCATACAATGGATGAGGTTACCGCATTTACCTCTGCAATTGCGACGGCTGTTGAGCAGCAGGGGGCTGCGACAACTGAGATTAGCCGCAACGTGCAGGAAGCTGCTGTTGGAACATCCAGCGTAAACGAGAATATGACGCTGGTCTCTGATGCAGTGAGCGAAACCAACACTGCGTCCTCACGTGTGCTGACAGCCTCTACAGAGGTGACTGAAAGTACGCGCGCGCTTGGCAGAGAAGTCGATGACTTCCTGACCGCGGTCGCGAAAGTCGGCTAACACACTCAAAATTTTGAAAATTGAGAGGCAGCTTAGATATTCTAAGCTGCCTTTTATTTTGTCCTGATTAAGCAAGATGATTTCAGTTAAATATTTCTAGGAGAAATAGTATTTTAGAGTTGTAATAATTCGAATTTATAGAATTACAAGTAAGTATTTTGTCTTTGTTGTGCCGCAAAGATAAATACAAAACTCTGATATATATGTATAGAATAATATATGCATGCTGAATATACTAGAGAATGACTTGGTGAATTAATAATAATTGTTTTTTATATTAACTGCTCGTCAATTTATGAAATACATATTCTATCTGCTTGAATTTTATTCACTTAAGTAACGAAATAGAAAAACATAGAGGCAGCTATGTCGCCGGGTGCACATCTGTCCGATACTGAAAAAACATTCAGTGAGGCAGACATCATTGTTAGCAAGACTGACTTAAAGGGCCGCATTACGTACTGTAATGAGATCTTTTGCGAGATTGCCGGATACTCCTATAAAGAGCTAATAGGTCAGCCACACAGCATTATTCGTCATCCAGACATGCCTCGGTGCGTCTTTGAACTTCTTTGGAAGCGGATTGCGGACGGACATGAGGTCTTTGCGTATGTAAAGAACCTTTGCCGGGGCGGTGAGTTCTATTGGGTGTTCGCCCATGTCACTCCCACCTTCGACAATGCAGGAAAGATCATCGGATATCATTCAACACGCAGAGTGCCAGAACGAAAGATCCTCAATGACGTGATCATCCCGTTCTACCAGCAGCTCATTGAGATGGAGCAGGCTCCGAAGAGCCGGAAAGACGGGCAACACAACAGCTCTGAATTTTTGGCGAACTACCTCTCCGATAATCGGGTGACCTATGATGAATTTATCCTCACTCTCTAAGAGTGTCTTCCTAAGTTGCCTGACGGCTGCAACCTGCATTGCTATTGCGCTTCTGGGTATGGGAGGGGAGAGCAGTCTGCTTTCAATCCTCTCTGGTCTGGCAGGCATCGCGGCGGTGCTCTCTCTGTTTTACATGCTCAAAGTACGGCGTGTGCTGAAACACGTGACTGAGGTCGCAACCTCTCAAGCATGCGGTGGTTTGGAGGCTCGCACTCTTGTAGGAATGGATCATGGAGAGTTGAAGGACCTTCTTGCGAGTGTGAACTACTCCACCGACAAGACGGATTCCTTTATTCGCGAAATGGTGGCGTCCACCCACGCTTTGTCTGCCAACAAGTATTACCGCCGCGTCGTCACGCGCGGGCTGCAAGGTTCGTTTCTGGTTTATGCAACTCAGGTGAACGAGGCGATCGCAAAGGTACAAAACCGGATCTGCGATTTTTCTGGTCAAACCGATGCCTTTGAACAGCTGACCCGAAATGCAACAGACCTGCTTTCCAGTTCTGGCCAGAATATGAGCGACAACGCGCAGCAGATGGAGCAGTCGGCAGACCTGACCCTTCAGCGCGCATCTGCAGTGACCGTGGCCTCTGAGGAAACATCCGCAAACGTGCAAACAGTATCCGCTGCTGTCGAGGAGCTTTCTGCCTCCGCCGCCGAGATCGGTAACCAGGTGAAGTTTACCGCTGATGTTACCAGAACTGCAGTTCAGGAAGTGGAAGCTGGCGAAACCAAGATCAGCAGCTTGAGCGCCGCCGCCGAGACCATCGGCGATGTTGTAGAACTCATCAGCTCCATTGCAGAACAGACTCACTTGCTGGCACTCAATGCGACGATTGAGGCTGCGCGGGCAGGGGAAACCGGCAAAGGCTTTGCTGTCGTGGCAGGTGAGGTAAAGGATCTGGCAGGCCAGACCTCTGATGCGATCGGTCAAATCTCCGGCCAGATTGAGGCCATCCAGTCAGCCACTGCGGAAACAGTTGTCTCGTTTAAGCAGGTTGCAGAATCCATTTCCAAGATTGAGAGCGTCACAGATTCAATTTCGCTCTCCGCAAGACAGCAAGCCGAAGCGACCACTGAGATTGCCCAGAACATTGCCGAGGCTTATTCTGGTACCCGGCTTGTGGCCAGCAATGTGGCAGATGTTTCGACCTATGCGAATGAAACGGAAAATGCTGCCGAGCATGTGATCGGATCTGCAGTTGAGATGAACCAGCAGATTGCGTCGCTGTCTTCCGCTGTGACCGAGTACATCACCGAGCTGCGCGAGGGCCCGCTGAGCAACAGTGAGATGCGCACCTGATACCCCTTTGTCCTGAAACACGATATGAGAGACCTAATTCGTGTTTCAGGACGCTCTCAATGGCTGAGCTTCATACCAAGTGGCTATCTCAACTTTAAGGATAGCGACATGAAAACTCTGGTTCTTGGAACTCTCTTGGCAATGACCTGCACGGCTGCTTTGGCAGAGCAGCAGATTGCGGGATATGACCGCCTCACCGTACCGGCTTCTCATCGCAGCTCTGCTGTTGCGGCATCTGTCTGGTATCCAATCGAAACACCAACCTACCGTAATGTGATTGGTGACAATGCGGTCTTTAAGGGAACCTCCGCCTATATCGGTGCGGCGATCAAAGACGGCAAGCATCCGCTTATTCTGCTCTCGCATGGCTCTGGTGGTAACATGGATGGGCTTTCATGGCTGTCATCAGGATTGGCACTGAAAGGTGCAATGGTTCTCGCAGTCAATCATCCGGGCAGCACCTCTGGCGATTCCTCTCCCCGTCGGTCCATGCGTTTGAACGAGCGGGCGCAGGATTTGACAGCCGCACTGGATGAGCTTCTGAATGATCCGGCTTTTGCGGACTATATTGATGAAGACCGTATCACTTCTCTGGGGTTCTCCTTAGGAGGAGCGACCGCACTGAATCTGGCCGGCCTACGGTTTGATGGCGACCAATATAATGAATACTGCAAAGGCCTTGGCAAGGGACAAGCGGACTGCGTCTTTCTCTCCAAAGGTGGCGTTGATTTCGCCAGGATGCCCTCTGGCTTTTCAAAAGGTGCCCGCGACAATCGTGTCTCAGCAGTTATCGCTGTCGACCCCGGCTTCACATATGGCATTGCTGAGCAGAGCCTCGCGGACGTTTCACAGCCCGTTCTGTTGTTGAACATTTGTGAAGAGAACCTCTGGAAAGCTGCTGATGTCGGAGAAGAGGGAAGTAACTTGGTGGGGAAGTTGGAAAACGCCTCACACGCTGTCGTCAAACCCGGACACCACTTCACATTTCTGGCGGAGTGTAAGCCGGAAGGAGCTGCGGTGCTCGCAGCGGAAAAAGATGATCCGGTATGTGATGATCCTGAAGGAACCAATCGGGCACAGATCCACGACGATATTCTCGAAGAGATCGCACGCTTTTTGAAGCTGTAAACGGAGAGAGCTGTGAAGCTCCCTCTCTATGCGATCAGAGGAGGCCTTGCTCGCGCCTGGCCTCTTCCAGTTCCTCCTCATCAGTATAGCCGATGAGAATACCCGCCTGAAGCTCCTTGCTTGCGTTCGCCATGATTTGCTCGTCTGTCATCGTAATGCGGGTGTGGTGCTTCCGATACCAGGCAAACAACGCCTCGCTCATACGCTCCCGTTCTGCAGCGAATGAGGGATCAGCGCCAAGGTCATTCAACTCTTGTGGGTCTTCTTCAAGATCAAAGAGCATGGGGCGGAAACCTTCTGCATGGATGAACTTCCAGCGTTTGTCCATGATCATCGCAAGGCGGCAATCTGCGACCGGCAGCCCAAGGTCCATCCGCGCATTGCGCATGGAATAGTCGTATTCACTGATCGCAAACTCACGCCACTGAATAGGTTCGATAGTTTCTAGCAAAGGTAGGAGTGAGCGGCCTTCCAACACGTTCGGTTTTGGAGTGCCACCACAGAACTCAACAAATGTTGGCGCCAGATCGATTGCTTCGACCAGCTCATCGCTGACAGTACCTCGAGTGGTATCAGCCTCTGCTCTTGGATCAACAACGATCAGCGGAATTTTGACGGATGGTTCGTGGAAGAGCTCCTTCTCGCCCATCCAATGATCCCCCAAGTAATCCCCATGGTCGGAGGTGAACACTATCATGGTGGTGTCTGTCAGGCCCTTTTCGTCGAGAAACGCCATGAGCTTACCGATTTCATCGTCGATCTGTTTGATCAGGCCCATGTAAGCAGGAATGACTTTGGCTCGCGTTTCATCATTGGAGAACGCCTTGGAAACGCGCTCACCCATAAAGGCTTCAAACACAGGATGAGGATTTTGCTTCTCGTCATCTGAGCGAACGACAGGCAGAACATCATCTGCTCCATACATGTCATGGTAGGGGGCAGGGACGATATAGGGCCAGTGTGGCTTGATGAGTGAAAGATGCACACACCATGGCTCATCACCGGCAACTGCAACAAAGTCTTTGAACCGCTGGATCATGTAAGGTGTTTCGGCATGTTCAGCCTGAACCCGGGCCGGTTTGTCAGCGTGACCAAGCAACCAGCCGGAGAGAATTTCACCGTCTTCGCCCTCAGCGGAGTTTGCCCATTGCTCCCATTGGTTAGGGCCCTGGTATCCTTTGGCCTGGAGGTAACTGTCGTATTGCGGATTTGGAGAGTAGGACCCGTCGGGGTGAAGACCGTCATCTCGCTCAAACACTTCAAACCCGCATTCCGCAACGCGGGCGCCTATGAAGCTTTCCGGAGGGATGCCGAGGCGAGCCATGCCGTCAGAATCAGCACGCATATGGGTCTTACCGACCAACACGTTGCGAACGCCGATGTCTTGCAAATGATCCCCGAGTATCGGCTCTCCGACACGAAGCGGAATGCCATTCCATGTGCTTCCATGGGACCGCACATAACGCCCTGTATAGAAACTCATGCGAGACGGGCCACAAATAGGAGATTGAACATAAGCGCGGTTAAACCGAACGCCCCGTTCCGCAAGCTTGTCGATATGTGGAGTGTGCAGGTGCGGGTGACCGTAACAGCTCAGATAATCAAACCGTAATTGATCACACATGATCCAGAGCACATTGCGCCCGTTAGACATTTCAAACACCTCCCCCGTTTGCTGTGGTCATACTCCCTTATTTGTCGCGGGATTAGCAAGAGGAACTCGGTGTTTTACCTGACCTAAATGGCCTTGAGATTTTCAATCATTGCTGAGTAAATTTTGCTGGTTATACTATTGCGTGTTTTTTGATTTAATGATTTTGGGGGAGATTGTTGAAATGTATTTGGCGAAGAAATTTATTGCATCAAGTGTCGGGATACTTGGCTTAATCAACTTGTCTATGATGCAAACCGCAGGTGCTGAAGAACGTGTTGTTTCCATTCCTGTCGATAACCAGAGTGTGGTCGGTACCTTGGAGACTGCAGCACAAGAAACCGCACCACTCGCAATTTTGCTGCATGGTTTTACCGGAACGCGTGACGAGCTGCCGGTGAAGGAAACAGAAGAAGGTGTCTTCTCTCGCATGGCACGCTTGCTGGCCGGAAGCGGTGTTTCATCGCTGCGTATTGATTTTCGAGGCTCAGGCGAAAATGATGGAGAGTGGGAGGATACAACATTCTCCGGGCAGATTAAGGATGCCGTCACAACCATTGACTGGGTACGTGCCCAAGAGCAATTCAAAGGCACTAAGATTGCGTTGATTGGATGGAGCCAGGGTGGACTTGTTGCCAGCCATGCGGCTGCTGCACGACCAGATGTCGACACCGTTGTATTGATGGCGCCAGCGACCAATCCGTTGGTAACTTTTACTGGTCTCTTCGGGATGGAATTGGTGAACAAAGCCATGGCTGCTGATCCCGAGACGCCGATCACTGGACGCTTGCCATGGGGTGTCGAGACCACACTGAAAGCTAAGTTCTATCAAGAGATGCCTTTCACCAGTCCATTGGCAGCAGTGGCGCACTACGACGGGCCATTACTTGTGATGATGGGTCTTAAGGATGCCCTGATCACACCACAGCCAGCAATTGGTGAGGCGTGGGTGGCTTATCATGATGGTGAAGAAAAACTCGTCGTGCTCGATACTGATCATGTTTGGAGTGCGTTTGAAGGTCCGCAGATGATTGATGAACACGTCGTTCCGGCTATCTTAGAATGGTTTGACGTGCAGCTTTAAAGCAGAACTCGGTCAGCCGCTTACAATAGGCAGCTGACCGCCACTGAAGAACTTTCAGTATAATTTTGCCGGTGTTCCACTAAGTTTTGCGCTGTAATGCTTCCTTACGCATTGATTTTCGTGAGCCAGATGACAGCAGACGTGGCCTGGGACGGTTTCTTAAGCTTCGACGAAACGTTGCAGGTCGTTGAAGCTACTGCTCCAGCCCTGGTCGTGGTTTTTAGTCTGCTCGGGGTCGGCGAATACTCTTTGTACCATGGTCATCCGCGTGCCATTCTCGATAGCTTCGAAGGTCACCTCAACGTCAGTCTCGTGCCCGCGGACGCCGTCATTGGTCCAGCCCCATGTGAAGCAGAGCCGACTGGGACGGTCCAGAACCTTGTAGATGCCCGAAACCGTATAAGCTCCGCCTTCCTTGGAGGACGTCATGGTGGTTTTCCATTTGCCACCGGTGCGCACATCCATTTCGCATTCCGGGGTGGTCATGCCTTCAGGGCCCCACCACTGCACGAGCATCTCTGGATTCGTCCAGGCATCAAAGACTTTTTCGGGAGAAGCTTTGAAGTCCCGTGTGATGCGCAGTGTGGTTTCTTCCTGTGTCATGCTATCGGCTACCGTCATTGTCGTCCCCTTGCTGATTGTCGAGTAACGTTTCCAATCGGTCGAAACTGGTGTTCCAGAAGGCTCGGTAACGCTCTATCCATTGATGCAGGTCTGCAAAACGTTCTTTCTTCAATGCACACACCCTCCATTGCTTTTCGACGCGTCGTTCGATGAGGCCAGCGCTTTCGAGCAGCTTAAGATGCCGGGATATGGCCGGAGCAGACATCTTGAAGGGTTCAGCCAGTTGTCCGACTGGCAAGTCTCCTTCATTGAGAAGTCGCTCAACAATGGCAAACCTCGTCGGGTCGGCTAAAGCTCCAAAAACTTCCGGAAAGTTGGTTTGTGTATTCATTTCACCATCTCTTTAATTAAGATAATTGTTAAATGAAGAGATGGAGTGCGTCAACCTTTGTTCTTGATTCATTTTTCGCGGATTTGCGCGTGGTAGAGAGGGAAAGGGGTCTACGGGAGCTCTTAGCGAAGAAAGTTGCTCACAGGCTGAGTAATTTACAAATATATCTACGCGTCATTTTGGCAATAAATAGTAACAATTAATGCGCAAAAAATAGATCTGCCAAACGCTGTAATTTCTTCAACATTCAGAAGCAGAAACTCATAGAAAACCATGAAGAACTGCGATAGGTGGCAATCTATTCCTTGGTGTTTGGGCATGAGTTTCAGCACCTTCCCTCAAAATCAAATGATGTGTCGCCCGCTGGCCAATTTCCGCGGGCACTACGGCACACTTCCGGAATACGCAGGCCAGTTATGAGTGAGATGGTTTCGCAAGCCCCAGCTCAGGGGAACGTTAAATTTGGCATCCTCTGGATGGTAGCAGCCATGTTTATGTTCGTGATTGTTGACAGTGTAGGCAAGTATTTGTCTCTGTCATATCCAGTGCTGCAGGTGGTCTGGGGGCGGATGTTTTTCCATCTGCTGTTCATGCTGGTCTTCTTGGCGCCTCGCGTAAAAACAATGATCGCCCCCAACAACGGGTCAGTGGTTTATCTGCGTGCAATTCTTGTTTTGGTTATGACAATCGGCTCGGTTGCAGCTGCTCAACTGATCCCCGTTGCAACACTCCACGCTATTGCGCTGCTCTCTCCTATGATGGTGACGGCCATGTCTGTTCCAATTCTGGGCGAGCAGGTTGGAATGCGGCGTTGGGCTTCCATTCTCGTGGCGTTCATTGGAGCGCTGTTGATTGTGAAGCCGGGTGCTGGTGTTCTTGATCTTGGTGCGCTGATCGCTGTGGCAACAATTGTGGTTTATTCCGCAGGTCATATCGTGGCGCGGTACGCGAGCAAGTTTGATAATCCGTCCACTGTGCTGTTTCATACTGCTCTGCTGGGTGCTGTGGTCACCTCTCTCTTCACGCCATTTTTCTGGCAGGCGCCTGATTTGGAAGGCTGGGCTCTGCTGGCATTGATTGGGGCGGTTTCTGGTTTTGGGCATTACGCCATTGTGAAAGCGTTTTCCTTTGGGGAGGCTTCAACTATCGCACCCTTCAGTTACAGCAGCCTTATTTGGGCGATGCTGATTGGCTTGATGTTCTTTGGCGAGTTTCCTGATGGGCTGACACTTGTTGGTGCCGCCGTCATCTTTGGATCGGCCATTTATATGTGGCACCGGGAAAAAGTCTTGGGACGAGCTGCATAGATCAACCATCAGCTTCTGCATAATGCTTTGATTGTTAAAACTCTCTGCTTTAAAACTGGGGGATCACTGCGAGGGGGAACATTATGCATGTGAAAATGCTTGGTTGTGGCGATGCGTACGATCCGCAAAAAACGAACTCATCTTTGCTGATCTCAGAAGGTGAGTTCAAGCTGCTCATCGATTGCGGTCCAACCGTGCCACAGGCATTGTTTGCAAATGGTATGACGGCTGAAGACATCAGCTGCATTTACATCTCGCATTGCCATCCTGACCATTGCCTTGGTTTAACAACGCTGCTCAATTACATGAAGTCGTTCAAGCGTTCGAAGCCGTTGACCATCTTTCGTCAGGCCTCTCAGCATCAGGCTTTGTATCGCCTCATGGAGTTTGCGTACTGGCCGGAAAAAGACCTTGGCTTTGACCTTCACTGGCAAGATTCTGAGGATTTGGCAGTGGTTGGCCCATGGAATGCAAATACCACCGCAAGCAATCACTCAGTGCCAAACCGCAGCTTGCAGCTGAAGGGGGAAGCTGTAACGCTGTTTTACTCAGGCGATGGCCTGTTGTCTCCAGAAGGACAGCAACTAGCTGCGCAGGCAGATCTCGCCTTTATCGAGTGCGAGTACATGACTGCAGCAAACGGGCATGGGTCTTGGGCAGATGTAAAAGACTTGCCGCGAAAAGCAGGCAGTCGCTGGGTGCTGTACCACATTGATGATGCGTCCAGGCCTGCTGTAGCTGAAGCCATCAAGGATTACTCGGAGTTTTCTCTGGGTGAAGATGGTCGTGAGTTTGAGCTCTCGAAGCTGAAGGCTTAGGCGACGGCCTGAGCCTTTCCAAGCCAGTCAGCTGCAAAGATTTTTGCCGTCAGTGGCTTGGCGAAATGATAGCCTTGTGCATAGCAGCATTTGATATCTTTGAGCAGATCAACTTGCGTCAGGTTCTCTACGCCTTCTGCAATAACCTTCAGGTCGAGCAGGCTGGCCATTGCGGTGATCGCTTCAACAATATCTCGTGTGGCCTGATCTGCTTCCATTTTCTGCACAAAACTATGGTCAATCTTGAGCTTGTCCAGCTTTTGCGTGCGCAGTTGCCAAAGCGCAGAGTGGCCGGTGCCAAAGTCATCAATGGCAATGATCATGCCTGCATTGGCAAGCGCATCCAGGTTGGCTTGAGTATGGCCTGCTTCATTGATGAATGCGGATTCACTCAGCTCGATCTCGTAGATTTCTGGTGGGACTTCAAGGCTCTGCAATAGGGCGAGGATTTCGACCACGCGATTTGGCTTTGCCAGCTCTCGCTCTGAAAGGTTGATCGCGATGCGGCCAGAAAACTCAAACCCTTCAGCAACCCACCGACGGTATTGGCAGGCTGTCTCGCGGAAGAGCCAGTCTGAGATATCGTCGATCATGTTCTGACATTCGGCAATTGGAATGAACTCAGAAGGCGAGATCGGACCAAGGTCTGGGTCTTCCCAACGCATCAAAGCTTCAACGCCGTAAAGCTTGTCGTTTTTCAACTCTACAATTGGCTGGTATTTGAGGCGCAGGTTGCCTTCCTCAATCGCAGTTGTGAGCTTTTCGGAAATTAGTACCTTGCGTACGACGGCCTCTTCCATCTGGCAGGTGTAGAAGCTGAAGCCGAGATTGTTGTATTTGGAATGGTACATGGCAATGTCGGCTTGCTTGAGCATGGTGCCGCTGGAGGCACCTGCCAGCTGGCTTACAGCCACGCCGATACTTGCAGATAAAATTGGAGATTGCTCGCCCAGATCAATTGGGGCGACCATTGCTGTTTCCAGACGATGAACAGTCATTTCCGCTTCTGCGTTGGACGTATCTCGCAGCAGAATAACAAACTCGTCGCCGCCAAGACGGGAGAGCAGGGCATTCTCGGGCAATACGCTCTCAAAGCGCTTTGCAGCTTGCACAAGAAACTGATCGCCGGCGTCATGCCCCAGTGTATCATTGATCTCTTTAAAGCGATCCAGATCCATATAAATGACAGCGCATTGATTTGAACCATCTTTGGTTGTCGCGACAGCTCTTTCCAATTCTTGCAGAAAATGCGCGCGGTTTGGCAGTCCAGTCAAAGCATCCGTGTAAGCGAGCTTGGAAAGTTCCTCTTCGCTTTCCTTTTTGGCCGTGATGTCTTTTTTGATCGCCAGATAGTACTTCTTGTTCGCGTTGCCGCCTTGCCACTCAACCGGAGAGATCTTGGAATGCTCAACGTATTCGGAGCCATCCTTGCGACGGTTTATGAACTCACCTTCCCACGGCTTGCCATCACCCAAAGTGGTCCAGAGATGATCAAAGGTTTCTGGAGGTGTCTTGCCGGAGCGCAGAAAGTCCAGGTTACGGCCAACAGCGTATTCTGCTGAGTATCCGGTTGCTTTTTCAAACTGAGAGTTCACATAAACAATTGTACCTTCATGATCTGCAACCATGATGGTTTCAGAACATTGCTCTACTGCAACTGACAGAAGCTCAGGAGGTACAGACACAAGATCCTCGGCTAGACTCGAAATAAAATTGCATGCACTGAATAATTAAACTCAAAGATAATCGCAATGCTTCACTGCAGATAATTAAGGGAAAGATTTAGTTATAATTGTCTTTAATGTTTCGTTTAGGAATAATGAAATCTAAACGCAGAAGTATATGTAAGTATTGGTGTGTATTTATATTATAAATTTTATTTATGTGTCAGTACTGCTTACCGCACTTTTGCGCAACATCAAGTCTTATAGAGCACTTGGATTGAAATAGAATTTGCATTCAACATCGTGTCGATGCCTCTTTGAGAATTTGGAAAAGAATATTTACCACTACATTTATAAATAGAGCTTTAGTTCTAATTATTATCCATATGTTTCACAGAGTATACAAGGGTAGATTGTAGATCAAAAAAGGAGAGCATTTGCTCTCCTTTTGTTGATTATGCGTCCTGCAGCTGTGCGGTTATCGGGATATCCCGACGCCCACCAGCCGTGCTGCTTTCAACGGCGAGGTCAAGCACTTGCTGAAGATTCGCTGCATGGCGAAAGGTTGGGTGGCCATTCACACCAGATTGCACGGCCTCTGCAAACTTGCGGTAGTTGTTTGGCGTTGGTGTGAGCTCAATCTGCTCCCATTTTGCTCTCTCAAGGTTTGGACCGGAACAAACGAACAGTTCACCCAGACCACCTGTGTTGGTGACCTTGATGCCGCCTTTTGTGCCGTGAACCTGAAGATGCAGGTCGTTCATATGGCCAGAGGCAAAACGGCTGGCATGAACAACACCCACTGCGCCTGATGTGGTTTCGGCCATCATGGTGAAGCTGTCATTGGCATCCAGCTTGTACTCTCCAATCTGATTGCCCGGTGCTTTATCAAAGGTCTTCAGGTGACAAGAGATAGACTGGTACGGCGCGCCAATCGCAAACCCGGCAAAGTCGAGAATGTGAATGCCAACGTCTCCCAAAACACCCAATGACCCGTGCGCTTCAGATAGGCGCCAAAGCCATTTTTCTTCCTTGTCCCAATGCCCCCATGCAGGCTGTGTCAGCCAACTTTGCAGGTAAGAGGCTTCGAAATGGCGGATTTCCCCAATTTCACCGGCTGCAATCAGTTCATGAGCTTTTTGCAACGCGGACACGTCGCGATAAGACAGGTTGACCATGTTGATCAGGCCGGCGGTTTCGGCTGCTGTCGCCATTTCGTCAGCATCGGCAAAATTGCTTGCCAATGGCTTTTCGCAGAAGACGTGCTTGCCACCTGCCAGTAGTGGCATTGTGGTTGGGTGGTGGACAGCATCTGGCGTGACGTTTGCCACGGCATCAAACTCGCCCCACGCAAGAGCGTCTTCCAGTGAGGTGAAGCGTTTAGCGATGTTATGTTCATCGCAGAAGGCAGTCAGGCGTTCTTCATTGCGATCAACGCCGCCAACGATCTCAACACCGTCAATTTCACCAAACTTGTTGGCATGGCTATTTGCCATGCCTCCGGTTCCTACAATAACGAGACGCATCAACGAAACCCTTCCTCACCTGCTTCATGAAGGCGTGGCCCGCGTTCTTCAATTTTCTCTGGTGCTTCATCTACTGGCACATTCGGTGCCGCGTTCGGGTCTGCCACACGTGGTTGCGGATTGTAGGCCCACCTTACGCCGTTGGCGATAACGCGCTGTACGGTTTCATTGTGGTATGTCGGGTATGTCTCATGTCCTGGGCGGAAATAGAAGATGTTGCCCGCGCCGCGCTTGTAAGTCAGACCGGAACGGAAGACTTCCCCGCCCTGGAACCAGCTGATGAAGACAGTTTCAAGAGGCTCCGGCACACCAAATGGCTCGCCATACATTTCTTCGTTTTCAAGCTCAAAGCTGTCTGGAATGCCAGCAGTGATTGGGTGGTTGCGGGATGTAACCCAAAGACGCTCACGCTCGCCAGCTTCGCGCCATGTCAGGTTACAAGGTGCACCCATCAGGCGCTTGAACGGTTTTGCAAAGTGCGCAGAGTGTAGGAAGATCATGCCCATGCCAGACCAGACACGTTCACATACACGTTCAACGATTTCGTCGGAAACGTCTCCGTGCGCTGCGTGGCCCCACCAGATCAGAACATCTGTGTCTGCAAGACGTTCTTCGGTTAGGCCGTGCTCTGGTTCTTGCAAAGTTGCAGAGGTTGCAGAAATTTCTGGATCATTGTTCAAAGCAGCAGCAATGTGATTGTGCATCCCATCAGGATAGATGTCGGCAACAACTTTGTTCTTTTGCTCATGGACGTTTTCGCCCCAGACAATGGTCTTAATCATTGGCGTATTCCGATAGATGTGGAGTGTCTTGCCTGAGGACCAGACAAAACGGAGATATGGAAAGGGCCTTCCCCATTGCGAGAAAGACTGCGGACTTGTTCATTTTTTTAGGTGCGATGCTATCGCGTCTTGGGACCGCAGAACGCGGTTGACTTCAACTCTGCTTCAACCTTGGTATGAAATGCCAATGAAATATCAAGAAATTCACCGAAACATTTGTTGCAGTGCAACCGATTTACTGCGAACTGTAGAATCCGTCTAAGTAACGCAAAGTTCTCACTCGAATTCTACAATTAGTTATCTCATTTTCTAGCAGATTTTACGGACTAGGAGGCCAGTAAGGCCTCGTCAAAGGCCAGTGCCAACGTTTCTCCCGCGATAGTTTTTTGTGTCGCCACATAAAGTTGTAGGGTCTGATCAAAGGTTGACCCCTTAAAAGAGGCCTTACAAAGCACAGTCAGATCACCCCCACGATGGCTGGTGATTTGGGCCAGAGTTGGTTTGTTATCTTCCCAGATAAGATCGACCTCGAAACCGCCACGGCCACGCAGACCGCGAACTTCCCCTTTCGGCCACACGCTTGGCAAAGCAGGCAAGAGTTCAATGCCGTTGTGGGTCGTGTTCATCAGCATTTCGGCAACACCACGCGTGTAACCAAAGTTGCCGTCGATCTGAAATGGCGGATGAGCGATCATGAGGTTGCCATAAAGGCCGCCATCTTCACTCTTCGGTGCTTCATTCTCCACGCGGTTGAACATGTTATGGATGATCTTGTAGGCATGATCTCCATCACCAACACGGGCCCAGAGGCAGATCTTCCAGCCCATACTCCAGCCGGTTGCCAGATCTCCGCGGATCTCAAGGGAGCGGACGGAAGCTCTCAGCAACTCTGGTGTGTCTTTACCGATCTGGTCACAAGGGAACAAGCCATAGAGGTGAGACAAGTGGCGGTGTGTTGGTAGGAATTCTTTGAAATCCTGAGACCATTCCTGCACCTGACCTTGAGCACCTATCTGGTAAGGTAGCAACCGGGCAGCCTTCGTCTCCAGAGTTTCTGCAAGAACTTCATCTAGTCCCAGAAGTCGGGCCGCTGCAGCGGTATTGCTGAAGGTCTCGCGGATGATCGCGCAGTCCATGGTACTACCCTGATCGACTGTGATGACATGGCCATCTTCGTCGAGATATCGGTTCTCCGGACTGGTGCTGACTTTGGGTACCAGGTAGCCATCCTTGTTCTCGCAGAGCCACCACTCGTAAAACGCAGCGGCCGATTTCATCAGCGGATAAGCGCGGTTCTTAAGGAACTCTGTGTCGCCAGTGTAAAGAAAGTGCTCCCACATATGAGAGAGCAACCATCCCGCTGCCATGGGCCAGAACGCGGAGGCTGGGTCACAAGGGGAGGGCACACTATCACGCCAGATGGTGGTGTTGTGGAACGCGCACCATCCGGGAGCATTAAACATTGTTTTGGCAGTACGAGCTCCTGAGACTGCCAGTTCCTCAATAAGCATGAAGAGCGGTTCGTGTAGTTCGGAAAGTCCTGTGATTTCAGCTGGCCAGTAGTTCATCTCCAGATTGATGTTCATCGTGTAATTGGAGGACCACTGAGGGCGGCGCAGGTTGTTCCAGACGCCTTGCAGGTTCGGTGGCTGACTGCCAGCGCGAGATGATGCGATCAACAAATAGCGGCCATACTGGAACTGCAACGCGGCGAGCGCTGGATCGCCTTTGTCCTGAAATTGCTCCAACCGCGTGCTGGCCGGCAAGTTCGGAACGTTGCCATTGCCTAGTTTCAGCGATACGCGATCAAACAGCTTCAACACATCATCTGTGTGCTTTTTCAGCATATTCTCATAAGTAACAAAACCAGCTGCTTCCAAGGTAACTCTGACGACCGGTGCAGGATTTTTTCCTTCGCGGCTTGGACTTTTGTCTGGCCCGTTGAAGCTTGTTGCCATGGCAATGCGAAGGGTAACAGCTGTCGCGCCTTCAACATTCAGTTCACCGCGTTCCGGGCGAATATTCCCGCCCTCTAACTCAACAGCAAGGCCTGCTTCAAAGTACGTGCCTTCTCCCAAGCCATCTTCGCTATAAACGATACCGCCGCGATGTCGGTCCTGCTCATTCTCGGCAAAGGGTCTAAGTTTGCCATCGGTGCCAAAGATCTCAGGGTTTCGGTACTGCTCTTGATCATGCTCGATGCGCTCAATCACACGGCTGCTGGTAAAGGCTGGTGCTTGTCCGCGAAGGTGCAGACGGGTGTTTTCAGCTTCAAGCGTTGCGCGGCATGTTGGGTGCGGGCTGTCGTAACGCAGAGTGAAGGAGAGTGTGCCCGGCTTGTCGGTTATCAGGCGAACGACAATGACATTATCCGGATAGCTGGCAAAGCTGGTGCGCTCGTACTTCACACCGGCTTGCTCATAACTCTCATGATGTAATGAGTGACGGATATCCAGTGCCCGGTGATAGTTGGATACTTCGCCTTGGTCTGCCATCGTGATGAACACATTGCCGACCGGTTGGTAAGCTTGACCTTGTCGCCCTGTCCAATTCTTGCGCACGAACTCTTGCGCCTCAAAGAGTTTTCCGTCTCTCAAAAGCTTTTCAGCATGGTCAATTTGATCCGCAATTTCTGGAACGGGGTAAATACGCGTTGGTTCACCCGAATAAAGCGTATCTTCGTTGAGGTGAATGCGGGCGTTTAACGGGTTGCCATAGACCATTGCGCCGAGGTGACCATTTCCGAGTGGCAAGGCCTCGTTCCAGTGAGCGGCGGATGTATCGTACCAGAGCGTATGAGCGGGATCGGCATTTGGAAAGAAATCTGTAATCATTATGAAATGTCCTAGGAAGTACGGGCGGGTCCGGAGCTGTCTCGAACCTTCAAAATGTTGGAAATGGAAATGGAGCGAGGTGGGGTTGTGGGGTCTTCAATGGCGGAAAGCAGCAGTTTTCCTGTCGCTTCGCCGAGGGCATCAATGTGTTGGGAAACCGTAGTCAGACGGGGATGCATGGAGGAAGCGACATAGCTGTCGTCATATCCAATAATCGAAAGGTCTGAGGGGACGGAGAGGTTCATCTCCTGCGCTGCATGAAGAGCCCCGGCAGCGAGCAGGTCTGTTGTCCCGAAGATGGCCGTGATGCCGGGTGAAGTCTTTAGCAGAGAACGCGTGGCTTCAAATCCAAAGGCGACCTGATCTTTCGCATTGTCCCGTCTGATGTGAAGCTCAACGGGCTCTGGAAACTTTGCAACTGCGCGCTGAACGGCTGCCAGGCGCAAGTCATGCGGGCCTTCCGTATGCCACGGTTCAAACGGCAACAACATGCCGATGGAGCGGTGACCCAACTCAAGCAGATGCTGAATGGCGATGTGCCCACCCTGCACATTGTTGAGGTTGGCGTGAAACTGCAACGGATCGACGGGATAACTTTCCACCAGAACGCAGGCCACATTCGCTTTTTCAAGACGATGGATAAGAGAAGGGATGTGCGAGGTATCCTTAAATGGTCGCAGCAGAATACCGCCAACGCGCATGTCAAGCAGAAACTCAATCTGCTCCTTTTCCATTGCCCGCTCACCGTAGGTGTTGCTCATGATCGTGGTGAAGCCATGATTGAAGAGCGTGTCTTCGGCAGCATCTGCGAAAATTGAACTGAAGTGTGTGCTGTGATCAGTCTGAAGAATGCCGACGATGCGGGTTTCTTTTTGCCGCAAACTGCTGGCCAGCTTGTTGGGCCGATAATCCAACTCAAGGATGGCTTGCTGAACTTTTTCTCGGGTTTTGGCATTCACTGGGCCGGTGTTGTTGACGACCCGCGACACCGTGGCCGTGGATACGCCTGCTACCTCAGCTACACGACGAATATCTGTCATGCCAAAAAAGTCCTCGCGAAAATATATTATTATGTAACACTCATAAGAGCGTGGGAGCGGGTCTCTATGAATCAGAGTTTCATAAAACAGTCATGTAAAAATACGACCAAAAACATGTAAACGTTACACTTTGATGTTTCATGGCTGTGATTTATGGGTTTATACTAATTTTCGGGGCGTAACAAGTGAAATTGAAACTCACAACTGTTGCAATTCTGCGAATAATATAGATCACCTAGGGGTGTCGGTATGGGAGGAGACCTGCTGGCAAGCTTCAATATAAGACGCCGATTCGTCATATGAGTGTCATGTGTGGAAGCAAAAAAGTGAAAAGGATTACAGTGATTCCAATTGCTGGTAGTCTTTACACAAAGCTTGCGGAGGAATTTTGCAATGAGTTTGAAACGTAGTCGGCAAATGGTTTTCGGCGGAGCAGTGAGCGCGCTGGCCCTTGTGGCAGCCACAGCAGCAGCTTCTGCCAATCAATGTTCAGCATATAATCAGGCCCCACTTCTGGACCAGATGTCGGGTCTGCCAACTGTTGCCGAGCGCTTGCCGGTTAATCCACTCGTTGTTGACGGGATTGAGGGCATTGGCACCTATGGCGGTGAGATGACCGACGTTTATGCCGGTTCGCGTATCGGTGATTACCGTCGTTACGGATACGACCCACTTGTACGCTGGAGCCCGGATGGCTCTGAGGTCCTGCCCAACATCGCTGAGAGCTGGGACATCTCTGCGGATGCGACCACCTACACCTTCAAATTGCGCGAAGGCCTGAAATGGTCTGACGGCAAGCCGTTTTCTGCCAAGGACATTCAGTTCTGGTGGGACCACATTGAAACCAACCGCGAGATCAACCCGAAGGGGCCTCGCAAGATGTTCATCGTCAATGGCGAAGAAGCGAAGGTTGAAGCGCTGGACGACACAACAGTGCGGTTCTCCTGGAGCCAGCCAAACGGTGTCTTCATGCTGGATATGGCATCCCCGTATGGCCAGCGCGTAGTTCAGTTTGCTGAGCACTACGTTAAAGACTTCATGAAAGACCTGAATCCCGACGGCGTTGCCAAGATGATGGCAGATGCGGGTGAGGCTGACTTTGGTAAATGGTGGTTGGGCCGTATCGGCACTTACGGCAAAAACGCCGAGCACAATGATCCAAATCGCCCAACCATGCTCGCATGGCGTCCGATGGAAGCGGTTCTTGGCAAAGAGCGGTTCACCTTTGAGCGAAACCCGTATTACTGGAAAGTCGACAGCTCCTGTAACCAGCTGCCTTACATCGATAAACGCACATGGGTTCTGGCGAAAGATCCGGAAGTTGCGCTGCTGAAAACCGTACAGGGCGAGATCGACATCTCTCCGCGCAACATTTCAACGCCGCCAAACCGCTCTGTTTTCTTCGATAATAAAGAGCGCGGAGGCTACCGCCTCGTGACAGCAAACAGCTGTAACTACAACAATGCGCAGTTCATGTTTGCCATGAACCACCCTGACCCGGTCAAGGCGCAGGTGTTCCAGAGCAAAGACTTCCGTATTGGTCTGTCACTTGCCATGGACCGCGACCTGATCATTGATGCAGTGTATCTCGGGCAGGGGGAGCCATATCAGGTCAGCCCGCGTCCTGAATCGCCGTATTACAATGATCAGTTGGCGCGCCAGTATACTGAGTTCGATCCTGATCTGGCCGCAGAACATCTCGATAAAATCCTACCGATGGGGCCAGATGGCAAGCGTGTCGGTCCTGATGGCAAGCCATTCAAGTTCATTGTTCATGTGAACGAAGGCTTCCGCCCGGACTGGGTGGATATGATGCAGATCATCGCGAAAGACTGGCAGGAGCAGGGTCTTGAGGTTGTGGTGAGCGTGGCCAGTGATGAGATCCACATGGCAACACTGGGTCGTGCTGACAAAGAGATCACCATTTGGGTGGGTGAAAATGGCTGCGGCCAGTTCCCACTGGTGAACCTTGAGCGCCTGACCAACTTCAAAGAGCATGGCAACTGGGAAGGCTGGGATGCATGGCATGACCTGAAAAAGGATGCCAACGCAACCGTTCGTGAGGGCGTTGTACCAACCGAGCCGCCAGCAGGCGTGAAGCGCATGTACGAAATTACTGATCTGGTGCCAACCAAGGTGGGTGATGAGCAAACGGCGCTGATGGAAGAGTTCATGCAGCTTTCTGCAGACAACTTCCTGTCCATGGGCATTGCGTTGCCGGGCGGTGGCTTCCGCTCCATCAGCAACAAGCTGCGTAATGTGCCTGACACGCTGTTGGAAGGCTGGCTGTATCCGGGGCCTGCACCTGTGAACTTCTCCAGCTTCTACATCAATCCTTCCAAGAAGTAATCGATCGCCTGAACCAAACTGCCCCTCCTCGCGTGGAGGGGCAGAGCCTTGCAACTAGGATAACTGCTTTAAATGGGAATGTTTGTTGTCAAACGGGTCCTGTTGATGATCCCAACCTTGCTCGCGATTTCGCTCGTCGCGTTTTTGGTGATCACGCTGCCACCCGGAGACTATATTGACCGATTGGTTTTGGAAGCATCGCTGGATGGAGATTACATCACCGCTGCTGAAGCCGAAGGTCTGCGGAAAATATATGGATTGGATAAATCTGTTCTGGCCCAATACTTCGATTGGATCTGGAAAATGGTTGTCCATGGAGATCTTGGACGCTCTTTTAGCTATGAGCTGCCAGTTGAAGAGTTAATCTGGGACCGTTTGGGTATGACGACTCTACTCTCGCTGTGCTCTATGGTCTTCATTTGGACTGTTGCCATTCCCGTTGGTATTTTCTCCGCTGTTCGCAAATATTCCCTTGGCGATTATGTCGCCACCTTCCTCGGTTTTATCGGCCTTGCTGTACCAAACTTTCTGCTGGCGCTGGTGCTGATGTATGTGTCTTTCCGCTATTTTGGCCAAAATGTCGGCGGGCTGTTCTCTCCGGATTACGTCAACGCACCGTGGTCCTTAGCCCGTGTCGGTGACCTAATGGCTCATATCTGGATTCCTATGATCGTTTTAGGGACTGCAGGCACTGCAAGCGTGATCCGTACGATCCGCGCGAACCTTTTGGATGAGTTACACCGTCCTTATGTGGTCACCGCCCGCGCCAAAGGCATGCCGGAACATTGGGTGCTCACCAAGTATCCGGTTCGTCATGCGTTGAACCCATTCGTTTCCAGCCTCAACGAGCTGTTTGTGCAGATCGTGTCTGGCTCCACCATTGTTTCCATCGTGCTTGGTTTGCAAACCACGGGTCCGCTGCTGTTTGATGCTTTGCGTCAGGAAGATATGTATCTGGCAGCTGCCCTAATCATGTTCCTCAGTTTCCTGACTGTGATTGGAACGTTGTTTTCTGACATTCTACTCGCCTGGCTTGATCCGCGTATCCGCCGTCAGTTCAACAATGGGGGGCTATGATGAGCGCTACTGATTTCGCTGGAGCACCAACAAGTTCGCGCGCGTATGAGGGCCAGTGGCGCCTGATGTGGCGCCGGTTCCGCAAACATAAACTCGGCATGCTGGGTGGTATTATCACGCTGCTGATCTATCTGATCGCTGTGTTCGTGGAGTTCCTTGCACCTCATGATCCAAATGACTTTAGCGTGCGCAACACCTACGCACCGCCGCAGAGTATTCACTGGTTGCTGGAGACAAAAGAAGGCACAGTCTTCCAACCTCATGTGCTGGGGTACCGCTCCAAAATTGATTACAACTCAGGTCGCCGCACATTTGTTGAGGACCCGCGCCGTGTGGTGAAACTGGGCTTTTTCGTCAAAGGCAAACCTTACAAGCTGTTTGGCTTTATTCCCGCTGAGCGTCGCCTGTTTGGTCCGGTCAAGAAACGTGATCGCATGTTCTTGCTGGGAGCAGACCGTCTTGGCCGCGATGTGCTGAGCCGCACCATCCATGGGACCCGTGTTTCAATGACCATTGGTCTGGTTGGCGTTGCCCTCAGCCTCGTACTGGGGGTGCTCATCGGCGGGCTTTCCGGTTACTTTGGTGGTTGGGTGGATACAGTCACGCAGCGTGTTGTTGAGTTCCTCCAATCTTTGCCAAGTATTCCGCTCTGGATTGGTCTGGCTGCCGCTATTCCGCCAGATACGCCGCCTTTGCAGACTTATCTGCTGATCACGGTCATTTTGTCGATCATTGGTTGGACAGGGCTGGCCCGCGTGGTGCGAGGTAAGTTTATCTCCCTCAAATCAGAGGACTTTGTAAAAGCCGCTCGTTTGGACGGATGTTCTGTTCCGCGCGTTCTGGTAGGCCATATGGTGCCAAGTTTCATCAGCCATATCATTGCGGTGGTGACACTTGCCATTCCAGGCATGATTGTTGCTGAAACCTCTCTGTCCTTCTTGGGTATTGGCTTGCGCCAACCCGTAGTCAGCTGGGGTGTTCTTCTACAGGAAGCACAAAACATCCATTCCATTGCCAATGCCCCATGGCTGTTTTGGCCGGGTGTGATGGTCGTGATTGCAGTGCTTGCACTCAACTTCTTTGGTGACGGCTTGCGTGATGCTGCCGACCCTTATTCCAAGTGAGGATCGAAACCATGAAACCCATGATTAACGTCACGGATCTCAGCGTTTCCTTCTCAGGAGATGATGGGAAGGTAACCGCACTGGACAACATCAGTTTTTCCATTCCCGAAGGAAAAACGGTGTGTCTGGTGGGGGAATCCGGCTGCGGCAAGTCCGTCACCGCAAAGGCCTTACTGCGTATTCTGGACAATCACGCAGCCATTGAAAGTGGCAGGATCGACTACACACAGATGTCTGGTGAGCCGTTAAATCTAGCGGAGGGACCAGCTAAAGCCAAACACATTCGCGCCATTCAGGGCAATGAGATCTCAATGATCTATCAGGAGCCGATGACCTCGCTGTCTCCGCTCTACACCATTGGCAACCAGATTGTGGAAGTGCTGCGCTGGCATACGAACCTGAGCAACGATGAACCCAAATTTCAGGCAATTGAGATGCTGCGGCTCGTGGGCATTCCTTCTGCTGCAGATCGGTTTGACAGCTACACCTTTGAACTGTCCGGCGGTATGCGTCAGCGTGCCATGATTGCTATGGCGCTAATTTGTAACCCGCGCCTTCTCATTGCAGACGAGCCAACCACCGCGCTGGATGTAACCACGCAGGCAATCATTCTGGACCTGATGCGTGATCTACAAAAGACCCGCAACATGTCCATGCTGTTCATCACTCATGACCTGGGTGTGGTGGCAGATATCGCTGATGAAGTGGTCATCATGTATCTGGGCAATGTGGTGGAGCAGGGACCTGTTGAGCAGATTCTCACCAACCCGCAACACCCTTATACCAAAGGGCTTTTGGCCTCCCTGCCTCACACTGATGGCAAGCGTCGTGCGCGCCTCGATGCCATTCCGGGCGTCGTACCAAGCCTTCAGAACCGGCCCAAGGGCTGTCCATTTCAGGAGCGTTGTGACCACTTTGTCACCGGTCTTTGTAACGAAAAACTACCAGAGCTTACCGCGATCAGTGAGGTGCAAAGCGTCCGCTGTCACGGGTTTGGGGCACAGGCAGATCTTGTCCCACTACATGCGTCGACCTCCCAAGTTGATGACTGCCTGCATGTCCCAAACCCGGTAGACCGCACAGCTGCACCAATCCTTGAGCTACAGAACGTGAGCAAACACTTCCCGATCCGCTCAGGCTTCTTCAACCGTCAAACGGGAACAGTGCGCTCGCTGAATGATGTTTCACTCAACATCTGGCGCGGCGAAACCCTTGGTCTTGTTGGAGAATCTGGCTGCGGCAAGTCCACACTGGGCCAGACAATTATCGGCCTGCACAAGGCAACCACGGGCAAGGTGGTGTTCCGTCCAAACGAGGAAGACGTTGAGCTGACTGGCAAAACGGACAGTCAGTTGCGTCCATACTGGGCGGATATTCGGATGGTGTTTCAGGACCCGAACTCCTCACTCAACCCTCGCATGGCGGTTTATGATATCATCGCTGAAGTGCTGCGAGTTGGACAGGAACTGAAGAGCTCAAAGGACATTGAGCATCGTGTTCTTGAGGTGCTCGATAAAATTGGCTTCTCAAAAGAGTTCCTCAAACGTTACCCGCATGCCTTCAGCGGCGGACAACGCCAACGTATTGGTATTGCACGTGCTTTGGCGCCGTATCCGAAGGTGATTATTGCTGATGAAGCGGTTTCTGCGCTGGATGTCTCTGTGCAGGCGCAGATCCTCAACCTGCTGAAAGATCTGCAGGTTGAGCTGAATCTCACTTACCTATTCATCAGTCATGACTTGAGTGTTGTGGCGCATATCAGCGATCGCGTTGCTGTGATGTATGCGGGCCGGATTGTGGAACTGGCAGATACGGAGACGATCTTCAACACGCCAAGGCATCCTTATACAGAAGCGTTGATGAGTGCGATTCTGGAGCCAGTACCCAATGCCCACGGGGATGATACCCGCATCCGGCTGGAGGGCAATGTGCCGGACCCAACCAACTTGCCGAAGGGATGCCCGTTCGCGCCTAGATGTCGTTATTCTTCAGGTATTTGTGAGAGTTCTGATCCAGCGCTCGGTGAGATCAGCGCAGACCATATGCTTGCTTGCCATCATCCTGATGTGGTGCAAAATACGCCAGTGAACCAGCTCGAAGCGATGGCGGGGTAGCACTGATGGCAAGTATTCGGGATGTTGCAGAAAAGGCTGGGGTTTCAACGGCAACCGTCTCTCGTGTGTTGAACAAGGATGAGCGGGTGAAGGATGAAACCCGCGCAAAGATTCAGGCTGTCATTGATGAGTTGGGGTATCGCCCCAACCGATTGGCAACCGCTTTGCGCCGGCAGGATTCCAATTTGGTCGCGTTGTTCTTGGAGAACCAGAAATCCCCGTTCGCGACCATGCTTTATGCCTCCATTGAGAAGACGCTGCATGACGAAGGCTTCAAGGTTCTTTCCTGTTGCACACGGGGAGAAGCCGAGCGGGAGCGCAAGTACACTCAGACCATGATCGAGATGCAGGTGGCAGGTGCAATCGTTCGTCCGTCAAATTCCGCAGCAGAGACGCTGAAGAACGTTAAACGTTTGCAAGCTAACGATATTCCAACGGTCTACGTAGATATTTTACCTGGCCGCCGCTCAGAGTCCTTTGTGGTTTGCGATAATACTGAGGGGGGCCGGATTGGTATGCGGTACCTCGTTGCACTCGGGCATAAACATATTGGTGTGCTTGCGACCAAAGCCGACCATGATCCCCGCCGCGAGAGTGTTGGCAACTTGCGTATGCGCGGCATACTGGAAGTTGCCCGCGAGTATCAGATTGAAAAATCAGTCTACCTGCCTGAGCCCAATGAGCGAAAGCGGTATGACTTGGGGTATGCTACAGCCAATGAGATGCTGGACCAACATCCTGAAATAACCGCTCTTTTCGCCATTACGGATACCGCGGCCATTGGTGCGATGCATGCATGTTTTGATCGTGGCATGCGCGTGCCGGAGGACATCTCCATCCTCGGGTA
The DNA here is from genome assembly GCF_001623285.1 of Pseudovibrio sp. Ad26. Lineage (NCBI taxonomy): Bacteria > Pseudomonadati > Pseudomonadota > Alphaproteobacteria > Hyphomicrobiales > Stappiaceae > Pseudovibrio > Pseudovibrio sp. Ad26. The sequence continues at coordinate 82,529 of NZ_LMCE01000050.1, read as the reverse complement.
CGATGGTATCCCGATCAGCAGCATCACCTCGCCGCAACTCTCTACCATCCAGCAGCCGATTGCCGAGATGGGAGCGTCTGCAGCACGCTATATCATTGAAAAGATACGCAATCCTTCCAGTAAGCGTCTGCATGAAATCAAGCCGGTTGAGCTGAAACAGCGGCGTTCCGTTTCCCATCCCCGCAAGGGGGCTCTTCCTCTTTCTACAGGTGCTGCGTAAGGCGCCAACTTTCTTGCAGGACAAGAAGAACAAGGAGTTTCAATTGAACATTTCCGCAGCCCCTCTGTCTTTTTCTGAGGCAACATCGGCAGATATTGCAGAGCTGGTGAAGCAGCATGCGCCTGTTATCCGGTTTGATGACAAAGAACCTTTCCTCCCTTCGGCACTGGGATATACGCTCTATGATCAGGACGCTATATCCGTCTCAAGTGCCCATAAAATAAAGCTAAACGGCGCTGCACTTGCAATCGAATATGCTATCTGGTGGGACTGGGATATCCAACACCTGTATGAGCTGGAGCACATCTGGGTGTATCTCAGCGAAGCTGGTGAAGCGGTGCGTGTTGAAGGCAGTGCCCATGGCTGTGCTGGGGAATTGAGCACGTGGGATCATCAGGTGCCGCTGGAAGAAGGGCGGGTAACCCTTTGTTCTGAACCGGGAAAACACGCTTTTGCAGCGAGTTCTGAAGCGTTGCGGGCGAACTTTGCGGTGACTTGCATTTGCTGTGGTGATCGAGCGGGCTCTGGCACTATTTTGGTACCAGATATGTTTGCCAATGAACTTGCCGACCTGAAGCCTTATGACCACCATGTGGCGCGTAAGTATATGGAAACAAAAGCATTCAAGCCATCGTTCTACTTCGATCAAACCTTCGATCTGCGCTCAGTTGAAATGATGCCTTGGGAAGAGCTGAAGGCTTCAGTTCCGTCTCGGGTTCGCTCTGTTTTGGCGCAGCTGCGAAAAGAGGCGAAAGGCGTGAAGGCTGTGTTCCTCGACAGCGGGGATACTTTGATCGACGAAGGCTCTCAGATTTTTGTTGAGGGGGAATTAGTGCTCTCCGCAGAGCCGATCCCGGGCGGGGACAAGCTGGTGGACTGGCTCAAGGAGCGCGGCTACATGGTTGCACTGGTTGCAGATGGTCTGGTGGAGAGCTTCGAGAACGTCCATAAGGCTATGGATTTCTGGCATAAATTCGATGCACGGTCGATCTCTGAAGCCGTTGGTTGCCACAAGCCTGATCCGCGTATGTTTCTTGAGGCGGTTAAGCTGCTGGGACTGGAAGAAGCGGACCATGCAGGCTGTGTCATGGTGGGGAATAACCTTGAGCGCGATGTGGCAGGCGCCAACCGTTTAGGGATGACATCTGTCTGGATCAACTGGACACCGCGTTATCCGACAGAGCCAGCGAATGCGGATGAAGAACCGGATTACACAATTGGCCTTCCGCACCAGCTTCTGGATGTGCTTGAAGAGATCGATGCTAAGGCGTAAGCTGCTGTAGTAGAATAAGAAATTGTGAAAACGATGAAGCCGTGGGATTGGTCTCCTGCGGCTTTTTTCATAACGGTTGAGGGAAAAAAAAGCTAAAGCATTGTTTCCACTGCAACTTTTGCAGCTTTTTTGCCACTCAGATATGCACCGTGAACGGTACCATGGTACTTAAAATCAGTATGTTCTCCGGCAAATGTCAGGCAGTGACCGATAGGTTCGGATAAAATATCGAAATCATACGGATCACTACCAACTTTTGCGTAAGAAAAAGAGCCCTTCGTGTAAGGGTCTTGCGACCATCGGGTTGCAATGTAGTGACGGGGATCAGGTGTATCCGAGCCAAACATTGTGCGCACGGCTTTCATTGCATCTTCAAGCATATAGTCGTGATCCATGGTCTCGATCATACGGGAGTAATTGCCGAAGCTCAGCGCGGTGAGTACGTTTGCGTTGATAAAGGGCTTATGATTGAGGAAATAATTCCAGCGGCCCTGAGTTTGCGTCATTAAGCCAAAATACTGTGTTTTTTCAGGCCAGTGGAGTTCATCGAACTTCATCGCTATTTTTGTGACGTCGCCCATACCAACGCGTTCAATTGCGTTCCTATGTATTTTGGGCAAGGGGGGGATGAACTCGATGTCCTTTGCCTTGAGCACGCCGAGTGGTACTGTGACAATCACAAAATCACTTTCAAAGATCTCTTTGTCGGTCTGTACGAACACGCCAACTCGGTCATGATAAGCGATGCGTTGGACCGGTTTGCGGTTGAGGATTGGGATACCGTGGGTGAGAGGTTCCAGAAGCCGATCGTACCCGTCTACCAAAACCACATCTTCACCTTCGAACATGTCATTTTGGCTGAAATACATGGCGGAAAGTTCGCTCACCGGGCTGCCTGTATCAAATTCAGTATAAGCGGATGTCATCCACCTGAATATTGGGTTTCGAGTCATTCTGGGCGCCATATGCTCCAGAACCTGCGAAAGAGCCATATCTTTGTTCATGCCAGAGCCGATCAGGCCCAGCATCTGTTCATGTTCTTGACCCATTTTAGAGATTTTCTGATTGGAAACTTGTTTGCCCATATGGTTGTAAACGGTGAAATTGGAGTCTTTCGTGACGAAGGTTTTTTGGCCAGACTGTTCAGCCAGTTTCATGATGGGGTTGTTTTTGGGGCCATGTATCCAGCCCGCACCTTCTTCAATTGGGACACCCAGTGCGCGGTTGGTGCGAATGCGCCCGCCAATCTTGTTGCTTGCCTCTAGCACCAGCACACTATAGCCCGTGTCCATCAAATCGCGGGCGGCGGCGAGGCCTGCAATACCAGCTCCGATAATGATCACACGTTTGCCTCTGGCCGACACATTGGGCCGGGTCTGGTTCAGATCAAACAGACCGGCAAAGACGACGGAAGAGGCTGAAGTTTTAAGGAAATTCCTGCGGTTTAGGCTGCTATTGCGGGGGCGAAAGACCATTGGAAACACTTTGGTTTGAAAGAGGTGCGCCTGCAACCTTGAGGTGTTTTATCGCAACCCACAAGGGAAACTCAGGGACAGCCCTAACAAACCGAGAAAGCGTTTTGGGATATTCAAGCAGCTAAAAACACACTGCGTTCATACGAATATGCGCAGCATGCATAATTATTCGATGCTGCTCTTACTACCGTCCGAAGACCGGAGCCGATCTTCGGATTTTGTCCCTAGTTATGCCCGGTTAAGCCGCAGCATTCCTGCCAGAGTTCTGCATTGTTTTGGACCTTCAAAATCCATGAAAGCGGGATGCCTTTGTCGGTATCCAGGCCATGCACTGCGCCAAGAACTGCACCGATCAGAATGGAACGGCCAGCGCTGTCTCCACCTGCCAGAATGTTGACTTCAATCGCTTCGCGATAAGAACCTGTGTTCTTGAGAATGTGGAAGCTCAGCGGAACACCCATGCCAAGGTGACAAGCACGGCCCGTGCTCTCACCGTATGCCACGGGTTTCGTTTCTGATGCGGAAAGAGCAGCCAAAAGCTTCTCCTGAATATCAGGATGGGCAGCATCAGTTGCAGCAGACAAGGCGCTTTGCAAGTCTTCACCGTTCACAACACGGTCCAGAAGATCGGCAAACATAAAACCGTAAGCGACGGATTCTTCATTGTCATTTGTGGAGCGAATAATCGCTTCCACCTGATCCTGCATCTGCTCGCTCTGATCATAGGCGAACAGCACGGCCGGAATTTTGGAGAGCGCAGGGAGCTGATCATCATCTACGCCAGAAGGGGTGAGCTTCTCATTAGCAATGTTTTCCAACGTGCCCCGTGTTGGGCGGTCAATATACCCGTTATAGGTGCCACCAGCGCCGAAATGAGCCGTAAAAGCCTGCTGAAACTCTTCCATCTTCAGGTGTTTGTCGTGAGCCAGCAAGTGCTTCAATGCCAGATGAAGGTTTTCACCGTATTGGGTGAACTGGCCGTCCTGCCGATTGGCATGAGCGAAGTAAGCTGGCACGCCCTCAAAGTAAGATGGGGTCAGCGGTACAAAAGCAGCAGAGTCATCATGTTCCTGCGTGACATGATGGATGCGGTCAACATCATAGAGCCAGTGCAGCCCCAGCGAGGCGGCGTCCGCAACAAATGCACCAAGAAGGCTATGGGCCTTAAACGCTTGCTGACTCATACAATTCTCCATTCATAATCGAATACTTGCTGTTGGTCTTATCTAAAGCGAAGCCTCTCCGAATGTCATCCCAAAGATGTCTTTCTGGAGTCATCTTTTAGTGAACCTATGTGGTTTGCGATGCACACGTACTGGAACTTTCCCGTCTAACAAAAAAACCGCAAATCCTGCTCTGGGCCCTTCAGAGGTATGTGCTATGCAGCCTTACGAGACACTCACTTTTTGTCCGATAGCAATTGAACCAGATTGGACAACTTTGGCATAAACGCCAAACTTAACGTCGAAATCGCGTGCAATTGGTCGCAAGATGTCTGGCTCGAACTCGAGGTCATCTTGTGCGATGGTTACCATTCTGCAACGTTCTGTTTTATGTGTCACTTCCAGCTGCACACCATCTATTGTCAGTATCCTGCCAATTAAATCGTCATCGGTTACATCCTGCGGTACATCCAAGGTGATGTTCGGTCGAAAACGGCGTTCATCAATTTGTGTCCCTGGAACAAGGCTTTGCAATTTTGCCACTTCTGATGAAAGCAACAGATGCACCGAACCATCGTCAAAATGTGGGATGTTTCTCTCTGGAACGACTGTCACTGGCTGTCCAAGAAACTCAGTGAGTCTGTGATTGATTTTTTCTGAGCTAATATCAATGGCACACCCATCCGGAAAACCAATTGACACAACGCCCTCCTTCGACACAGCACGTAATGACAACAGATTATCAATACGTCTGAACCGCCGCGTGTTCTTGCCACTACCGAATTTTCCTTGGTCATCAGAAATAGCGAATTGCCTATCGCCAACCACACCTCTTTCATCAAGGTCGAGTTTACTAAGCGTTTCTCCAAGCAGAGATTTGATTGGGTAGTGCCATAGCGACTGAATTTTCAAATCTGGTCCTTTGTTCGGGTGTTTCGTGGCTAGTATAACGAGGTGGGCAGAGGCACCAGCTGTTGGCTAGGTGGTGGAGGCCAGTGCGCTTTGGCTGGAGAAGTGGAGGAAGGTCATCTCTGTTCCTTGATAGTCACCGGAACGAGTCTCATAGGCGGCGTTGGTCAGATCAGAGATTGTCTTTGTCCAGAATGCCAGTGCTCCAGTATTTTTGGGCAGCACGCGCACTTGCCAGTCTCCCGGATGCAGCTTCAGGCAGGCTTTCAGGGCCGCTTGTCCCAAGCCTTGCCGTGTGAACTTTCCAAGCACGAAGAACTGGCCCATGTCGATCAGCGCTGTGTCATAAGGATACTGCCGCACCAGCGCAAAACCTGCGATCTCACCAGCCTGCATTATGTAATAGGGATGGTGGTCAGCCTCGCGGAAGTAAGCGAGCACGATGTTCTCATCAAACTCAAACCCACCCGATGCAGAAACCGGCCAGTGCATGTATTTGGACATGTCATAGAGGTAGAGCTGAAACATATTTTTCAGCACAGGCACATCCGCCAAGACCATCGGCTTCAACTTAACAGACATAACCACCCTCACATGTCGGAGCTACTCAGCAGAGCAATGCATTAGCACTGAATGAGGACTGGCGTCGAGCGGTTGTGATGTTGGAATGCCCGCCTAACTGCGGAGTGGTGTGACTTTGCAGACGATGGGGCGGGTGGGTTCGAGGAAGAGGACACCTTCCGGCTCTACTTTGTCGGCGTTGAGGATGTCTATGTCGAACCGGGTAACGAGGTTTGCCAGAATGAGCGTGCCTTGAAGAATGGCGGAGCTTGCGCCGGTGCACATGCGCAGGCCGCGTCCAAAGGGCAGGAAGCTCTTCATGATGATGTGCTGGTCTTTGCGCATATAGCGTTCAGGATCAAAACGATCCGGATTGAACCAGTACTGCTGATGTCGATGCACAATCCATGGGGACACTGTAATCTGCGCACCTTCCTGCAAGTCCAGTTTACCCAGTTTGATTGGTCTGCTGGCGCGACGGGTCAGGTGCGGAATAGGCGGGTAGAGCCGCAGGATCTCGCGGAAGACATTGCGGGTGTATCTGAGGCGTGAAAGCTGCTCGAACTGAATATCGTCCTGCCCACCCACTTTGCTGACCTCTTCGCGGATCTTTTGCTTGGCCTCAGGGCATTGGGAGAGAACAAAGAACGCCCACATCAAAGCTGCGGCTGCCAGCTCCTGACTGTTCAGGATTGTGGTGACGTGGTCCACAATTTGCTTGCGAGTGAAGGGGATATTGGTTTCTGGAGAGCGGGCAATGAGAAACTTATGTAAGAAGCTGTGATGGGAAAAGCTGTTGTGCTGGATATTGCCATCAATGAGCATACTGACCAGATATCGTAGTTGCTGGGCCGCATACATGGCTGTTTGCGGTAGCTTGGGCAGCTGCCAGGCAACACCTTGTTCTGCCGTCTCTCGGATCACCTGCGAGATGCGCTTTTCAAAGTCACGGGCATGGGAGTTGATCTCGTTGAACACATCTGTTGGCAGCTCGTTGGAAAACAGCATTCTGTAAGCGATGTCTGCATTCAGGCGTCTGAGCAGCAAAGACAGGTCAATCACCCGGTTTTCATTTTGAATTTCTTCGCAATAATCCTCAAACCGGTTGATTGAGTTCTGGATGTGCTCAAAATTCACCTGCTGGGTGCGCATGGTGCCGATGGGCCGGATCATATCGCGCTGGTCTACACACCGGTTGTTGCTCGTCACAATCGGATGATCGCCCAGCAACGGGCGCAGCAACTCAATCATCCCCTCGGCTTTGACGAAGATCTCGGGTTTCTCTTCAAAAATAACGGAGATGAGGTCCGGGTCGTTGATCAGGTAATTGGGTTGCTCTGCCGTGGAAATGTCAACGATATCTGCTTTGTAAAGTTCTTCCGGGAGGTGCCTCAGGAGGTTTGTCTCAACGCCATCAAAGTCCCCCGTGCCTTCAGTGTATGGGTGAGGTGCCGGAGGGCGATATAAGCTGTTGTTTGTATCCATAGAGCCTGACTCGATTGCATCATGATGGTCACATCGAGGGTCCTCGCGGGAAATGACCCGATCTGCGAGTGTAGGCATTGCCGCTTTAATAATTCGCTGAATTTAATGTCGGATCATACTAAAAATACAATGCAATTACTGGTGGTTTTGGTGAGATGATGAAACCACGGCTCTGCATAACTGCCATGCACTACGGTATCTTGACAGTTTGACTTGATTTCATATAGTTTGACCTCAAACAAAAAATAGAGATAAGTGCATGAATGTTTCCCCACGGACCTATGGCTACCTGCTGCGTATCAGCATTTCATTCTTCATGAGCATTATGATGTCATTTGCCATGCTGGTGCTGAACCTCGGGTTTGTCGAAAACTTTATGGCGCTGTGGTTCAAGTCGTTTTCTGTCGCCTTCGCGCTTGCTGTTGTTATCAGTTCGCTGGTCTTTCCCCTGGTGATCGCCCTGCTGTCGAAGCTTGTGAAAGTATGTGACGAGCCTGCCGACCTGCAGGAAGTGACAGAAGGCTGCTAAGCTCTGTTTTTCAAAAAACAAAGCACCTGACCTAACTGTGATGCAAAAAGGAGTGTCCCTTGCTTTTTGCATTTGCTTTGTGATGCATCACAGTATACGTGCAGTATTGATGTCGATTGGCATCCAAGAATTCTTTTCAGCACATTTCCTCCCACTGTATTCGCTTTCTGGTTCGCCTCAGTAAGCGGATTTGTGCTGCTAACAAGGACACAAAATGGCTCAGCTCCTCGGCAAGCGAAACATGGGTATCGCGCTTACAATCCTGTCTACGCTGATCTTCGCGATGCAGGATGCGATCACCAAGCAGCTCGTATCAGACCATCCGGTCTGGTTCATCATGATGGTGCGCTTTTGGGTTTTGCTGGTGATTGCGGTTGGCTGGGCCATGATCAGTGAGCAAGGGCTTTATAATGTGGTGCGCACCAAGCGTCCGATGCTTCAGATTATTCGTGGCCTTCTGCTGTTTGCAGAAATCTGCCTGATCACCTTCGCCTTCAGCATGCTGGGACTGGCCGATGTAACGGCAATTTTTCAGGCCCATCCCTTGATCGTGACAGGACTTGCGGCTCTCTTCCTTGGCGAAACGGTTGGCTGGCGTCGTATTCTGGCAATGTTCTGCGGCATGGCAGGCTTGCTGGTGATGCTGCAGCCGGACGGTAATATAGGCGGTTGGGGCGCTGTGGTGGCGCTGGCGGCCTCAGTCAGCTTTGCGCTCTACCAGTTGTTTACCCGTGTTGCGAGCCAGGATGACAGCGCGCTCACGTCATTTCTCTATGTTGGCATCGTGGGCACAGTTCTCTCCACCATCATCGGTTCTCAACACATGATGGCGTTTGATGAGGTGGAATGGGCGCTGCTGCTCGGCATTTGCGCCACGGGGACCTCCGCACACTTCCTGCTGATGAAGGCACTTTCGCTGGCACAGGCGAGTGACATTCAGCCGTTCAACTATCTTCAGCTGGTCTGGTCGATCCCGATCGGGTTCCTTGTGTTCTCCGACCTGCCAATCTGGAGCACCATTCTCGGTGCGATTATCGTGGTGGGCGCAGGCCTGTTCTCCCTTTCTCGCCAGCGTATCCGTGCGGCTGAGAAGGAAACGGGAGTTGAACCTGAGACCTCAGAGGAAGTGGCTGCGCGCGCCGACTAACGTGTCACGTGCCCACCTTGCGGTTTAAAGCCGGTTGCCGCGGGCCAGAAACTTCAGGACATCGCCATTGGTGGGCCAGCTGCGATACCGCGGCGCCCGGTCATCCGGCGCTGGTGGGCAGTCGTTCTTGCCGAGAAAATGGGAGGCGACGAGCTTCCCCGTCTTGCGGAACAGGTCAAGGTTGGTGCGGAAAAGCGTTCTCTTTTCCGGCACCACAGTCGTTTCCGCCAGCACTTTACCCGCATCAATCCTTTGAATGCTCTCATGCAGGCTGAGGGTGAAAGCCTGCTCATTCTCCAAAATTGCATGAAAGACCGGATCCGGTCCTTTGTAGATCGGCAGTTTACCGGGATGGATGTTGTAGGTCTTGCCGGAAAACCGCTCGTAAAATGCCGCGTTCAAAATCTGCCCCAGATGAACCGTCAGAATCAAATCCGGCTTGCAACGCTCGATAAAGTCGAGGGTTTGAGGCGCGCTGGCGTCATTTGTCGGTAGAACAGGACATTTCAGGCTGTGAGCCCAGGTCCGCATGCTCTTCCATTTGGGAACATGCGGCATCCGGTAGGCTGGCTTTGTCACAGCGCCCAGATACCCCGCATAGAGCGGACCGGAGCGGAGAAAAAGGTCCTTATAAGCATGCCAGTCGTTGCGCTTGCCCGCCACCGCCGTGCATTTCACAAGACCACAGATCTGGATGTCTGGATACGCCAGCAATGAATGTAAAGCAGCGTCAGTGTAAACGCTGGCGTTGGAAACAAGACAGATCTGCATGCATACTCCCCAATTGCATAAAGTGGTCGTCAACTACATAAAGTACTCGTAGGTAACGCCCATTTTCCGTGCTTTTTCCATCCTTGGCGGTTCAACCCGTTTCAGGCGTTGCTCTGCGTAGGAGGTGGAGAGGATCTTTTCTGCTGTCCCCTTTGCTGCAGCTTCCAGACCAGCTGCATTGTATAGCGATCCGCGTACCTGAATGGTGGTTTTTAGCGCATCAATAAACTTACGGTACACATCTGGCTCCGGTGGTGTTGCTGAGTGCCAAAATGTCTCCCAGTCGCCCTGATGCGTCAGACCATCCATGTCGTAAATCGTTGGCAAAATGCAGCAGGTTGGCACACCATATTCAAGAGCCTCGATGCCTGCTGAACTGTTGATGGTCAGCATCCCGAGGGATGGTTCAGCAAGCGTTTTGATCGTCTGCCCGTGAATAAGCTGCGTGCGTACCTCAACACCATGCTTACGGCTGGCCTCAACAATCGCTCGCGACAATTCCTTGAAGCGATATTCCAGTGGATGGCTCTTGAACAGCAGCAGTGTCTTTTCAGGCGCATTCTTAGCAAAGGACGCGATGACCTTCTCAATTGCCTCATAAATACTGGCAAAGGGAGAATGATCCCGGATCTGAAAATCCCCATTCAGCTGCAAGGCAAAGAGATAATAAGGTGTGCCGCATTGTTTCAACTGGCTCCAGATAACATCCGCTTCCTGCTTTCGGCGTTTGGCCTGTAGGCGTGCTTTAAGCCAGCCGCCATAAACCTGCACACGAGATTCTGTGCGATGGTTGTGGTAATGAGGAAACTTACGGGCATGAACTGCGTTATAAAGCGTGAAACCGAGCTCTTGCAGCACAATCTGCTTATAGCTGCCAGGATAAAGCACAGAGGAAGTATCTTCCGCCTGTTGTGTATCCAACTCCATCAATTCCTGCTTGTTCTGCGGGAAATGCGAAAGCGCAGAACAGCCGCCATACTCGACTGTCATCCAATCCGGACGCAAATAGCCAAGCTCGGTCGCAATGATGGTGACGTCCAACCGTTTTGCAACGCCAATGGCGACTTTGTGATAGTAGCGCCGATCTCCATGAAGCAGGATATCAGTGACCCCATGCGCAACAATCAGGGCTTCCAGAAAAAGCGCCCAATTCTCAGCGGGTTCGGAAAAATGAATGGCGTCGGTTTGCTCCCAGTCATGAACATCGCTGCCACAAAAATGAACCTTAAGCGTCTTTGCGCCCAGCTCTTCCAAGTGGTGTGCGGTACGGGCATAGTATTTGGAAAGTGGACCTTGCAGTAGCAAAATGCAGCGCTTGTTTTCTGAAGTCATTTGTCACTCCAGTAACAATTTGCCGGGATAGGAACGCCGGCAGCCTTCGCTTGTTCCAGACGCGGCGGCGTTTCAACAAACGCACCATGTCCGTTGACGCCATCCTCCAGAATGCGCTTTACAAACTCTTGCGCCGCAATCTTCCGACCTTCGGAATTGAAAAAGCTTCCATGCACTTGAATGGTATGCCCCATAAGCTTTTCCAGATCGTGATAAAGGTCAGCATCGGGTAGAGCTGGTTCCCTCCAAAAGTCGTCCAGAGAACGCCGGTCCGTCAATCCGGCAATATCATAGACAGCAATACCCATGGCTTTCACCGGTACACCGCTTTTCAACGCTTCCATGCCGACCGTGCTGTTCACCAGCACGCACCCGCGCGAGTGCCTGAGCAACTGATTTAGATTGCCACCATCAATAATGATTGTGCGCTCCAAGCAACCGAACTCTGCTGCAATTTCGCGAATAACCTTCGGCCAGTTCTCAACGTTGTTGTCAAACGGATGCAGTTTGAACACCAACTTGCTCTCAGCTGAGGCACTTTGGGAAAACGTGCTGTAAAGCTCGCGAATGAAGCCCGACAGGTGCTTGTAGTGCGAGTGGTGCCTGATTTGATAATCGCCCTGCATCTGCATGGGGACGACAAAATACTCGGCCTGCTCCTGGATTAGCGTGTTGACCGCCTCGTCCGCTTCCTGTCCAAGCCGTTTCTGGCGCATCAGACGCGGAATGTAGCTGAAATAATCCCGAAACGGATGATAGTAGCGATCCCGCTGATAAAACGGGAACAGGTACGGGAAGAAGATTGGAATCAGGTTGCAGATGACTTCATTGGTCGCTTCCTGCAAAAACGCATGCGGAAAACGGCTGGTTGGTTCCAGTTCCGGTAAGTTAGCAGCGCTTTGTTTTATCTTTGCCGGGTCATTCGGGAAGTGCGAATACACCCCCATGCCACCGCGCTCCAGGGTGATCCAATCCGGACGCATATAGCCAAACTCATAGGCAAACGTGTTTATGCCCCGCTGCATCGCCACATCATGCGCAATCCGGTGGTACGGCCGTCGATCTGCATAATACAGAATGTCTGTGATGCCATTCTCATCAATCAACCGCTCCAGCCTACTTTGCCAGTTATTCAACCGCCCCCAATAAGCTTGCGCACCCAACCCAACGCGAAAATACCAATCACTGAGCGAAAAATTAACAATGGTATACTTGACGTTATGGGCTTCAAACTCTTCAACAAGCGCCCGACAAAAGGCAGAAGGATGTGACTGTAAAATAAGAACTGATCGAACTGTCATAACGCCTATCACTCAGCTACTTAAGCTGATTTTCTCGATGCTGAGCAAGCGCTTCATCGACAGAATCATACATCGTCAACTCACCTTCATGCAGCAGGCATGCTGAGTCGCAAAGTTTCTTGATCGTGGCTTCGGAGTGCGAGATCATAATGATGTTCGCGTGCTTAAGTTTGGTCTCAAAGACCTCATCACACTTACGCTTAAATCGTGCATCTCCAACGGCCGTAATTTCATCAATTAAATAACATTCAAAATTCACTGCCATGCTGACACCAAACGCCAAACGTGCCTTCATTCCGCTTGAGTATGTCCGTATCGGAAGTGTCATAGACGGTCCAAGCTCGGAAAACTCTTCCACGAAGTCGACCATCCGTTCGGTATCTTCACCATACATACGTGCAACGAAACGGACGTTTTCAATACCAGTCATATTCCCGGAAAACCCGCCGCCGAAACCAAGTGGCCAGGACACTTTAACATTGCGTTTTATTCGACCACTATCAGGCAATTCCGCTCCCGCAATCAGGCGCATGAATGTAGACTTACCAGCTCCATTATGTCCAAGGATACCAACATTTCTCCCACTAGGAAAACGTGTGGTGATGCCTCTTAATATGGTCTTGGTCACACCTTTAAGACGGTATGTTTTCCGCACATCTAGAAATTCTATCATTAGATTGACTTCTTTCGATATAATCGTTCTCCGAACAAGCCAAATAAAAGAAGAACTATAGTGCAAGTGAGAAGATAGGATTTACTCAAAACAACACTGTCGTAGTTTCCATAGTAGCCTTCTCGAAACCACTCTATTCCGTGAAGAATAGGGTTCCACGCGAGCAACTTAACGACATGGGTTGGAAAGTCACTTGGTACATAAAAAATGCCAGAGAGAAAGAAAAGTGGCTTACTTATTATAGATTCTAACTGCTTCCAGGTCGGCCAAAGTCTGAATAATACAGCATTCGTTGTCCCTGCTCCCAGCCCAAGGAAGCTAAGTACCAAAAATGCCGTCGCACACTGCTCAATCCGCACCGGCGTTGACGCATCATCACCCCAAATTATCATCGTGAAAAACACAATAATAATCATGAGATACGTCAGCACAATTAAGATGTATTTAGAGATAAGAATATCAGTTTCGTTCACAAGTGGATAGCTCAGCAGGCCACGGCTTGCGTTTATCGCTGTCATGAGAGAGCTTGAGAGCTTTGAGTATGTTTGAAATGGCAAAATGCCTGTCGCGAAGAAGAGCGCGAAGCTGGTTCCAAAAGCTGGAGATTTTCCGATACTTGAAAATATAAGCACCAGAACTAGCGTGCTGAGAGCTGGATTAACAATCGCCCAAAGATACCCCAATTGGGTATCGCCGAACGCTGTTCTTGTTTCACGAAGGACTAACGCAGCGATAACCCGTGCTTGTGTAGTGATAACGCCGTCCATGCTCTCTAAACTATTTCAAGTGGTCGCGGATTGAGTAAGCTATAACAGTAACAAGTGCCCAGATGGCGAGTAACCCAAGAAATAGAATGAGTGAATTGATCAAGCGTCTTGGATAAATTGCTTCTTGTGGCTTTGAAGGCGGTTTGAAAACAGCGAGATATCTTTGTTGGCGATCTGCTTCAGCTCGAGAACGCTCTAAGCCAGCAAGCGCAGCAGTATACGCCTGTTGGGCAAACTCCTGCTCTACAACTAACTCTTCGTAATTCGCTAACAATGCAGACAATGAAGACAGGCGATCCGCCCCTTCAGTTGCTTGCTGCAGTGGCGTTGGGTTTCTTCCGCTGATTTCGTCGCGTTTGTTCAAAATTTGCTTGATTAAAACTTCTTCTTGCTTCCGTAACTGCCGGATTGTTGGCGAGCTTTCGTCGATTGTCCCAACAAGTGTGGCTAAACGTGACCTTGTGTCCAGAAGTTGCTTTTCGAGACCTGCTATGAGTTCAATTTGTACTTCAGCGTTTTTGGTCGGATCAATGGAACTTTCTGCGCTACGAAAATCCTTCATGCGCATACGTATCATTTTCAATCTCAACTCCGCACGACGGACTTCTTCTTCTGCAAATTTTACGGCGTCACGACGCGCGTTTTGAGAGAGAGTATTCACAAGCTCAGAGCCGTATGAGAGAACACGCGATGCAATACGTTCAGTCATTTCTGGCGAGAATGCTTGGACCTCTACTTCAATGATACTCGATGTATTGTCGAAGCTCGTGGTAATCATTGACTGCCAATATTCGACGAGTTCTTCAATTGGCATACTTTGATCAAGGCGATAGATGAAATCGACACTATCCTCGCTGAGATGACTCAATATACCTTCGTCTTTGGACAGACGCTCAACGACTTCTCGACCTTCCAGATAATCCATCAGGATAAAGGAATCAGTGGTTGTGGTACCCACGCTGGCTAAACCAGTTAAAGCTCCTAAGAAGTCTCCCCCAGCCGATGAGCCGTCCATTCCGCGCACTGAGAAGCCAATTGTCGACGAATAACGATCCGATGCAATCAATAGGAAATATGTCGCTCCAAGAAGGCTCGGAAGAAGAACCATAAGTGCGAATGAAAGAGCCAGAATTTTTCGTCTTAACTGCTGAGGTCTTAAACCACGCAAGTTGAAAAAGTTTTTTGCACTTGTGTCTGCTTCCTGCCATTTCTTCTCAATTGGAAGCGCAACAACTGATGCGACTTTTTTGAGAGGAGATTTCGGCTTTGGTGCAGGCACTGCTGCTTTTGTAGCATTTAAATCTTGTGAAGGTAACTTGTTGCTGGAAGCCTTCGGCGGTGCAGGGCGGATTTCTGCAACTTTTGCCGTTGTCCCTTTTTCCATGCCGGTTCATCACCTTTTTAATCGTTAACTAATCGTCGCGTGAAGCGTGCGCCAAACTTTTTAAAATGAAAACAGCAAAGTTTGATCGAATCATATCACGGCTAGCCGAATTGAGAAGTGCATTTTGGCTCCACAACAATAGCTCGATCGTTTATGTGTTCAGATAACCTCAAATTTAGAAGGTGCTTGCTGTTTTACCGATGGCTAGCGTACCGCTTAAGATTCTGATGAACTTGTTAAGCTCGGCGCCGTAAGCGCTAGAAACATAGACTACGTCCTTATCACGGAGAGAGAAAAGTTGGCCTTTGAAGTAGGAACGTGCATCTCTCATATTCAAGCGGTAAATCACAGGAACCTTGCCTGAACTTGCTCCAGCATACTCAGACTTGAGTTGAGAGATCACTTGAGGATCTTCATAACGGAAGACAAAGAGGCCCTGAGAATTTGCTGCGTTCTGATCTAGTCCGCCGATACGACCCAATGCTTCAACGAGTGAAACATTCGACGCCTGGATAGGATATTCTCCTACTTTCGGGACTGCACCAAATGCTGTGAAGGTTTGAGGGTCGTGCGTTACGAAAATTCTATCTCCCGGACGGACATAAACATTTTCGTCGTTGCTCTGGAAGACCGTGCTGAGCAATTGCTTTGCTTGGCGTCCGTTGCGTGAAATAGAAACGTAGCTCTCAGTCGCTGGTGATGCGTTTCCGCCTGCGTTTGCGACGACGTCAAGCAACCGCTTGCCACTTAAATCCAGAGGATATTGGCCAGGTTTCTTTACCGCACCATTCACTGTGACCAAGCTGCTAGCATTTTGCTTCAGTGTAACAATGACTTGAGGATTGGTTGCTTTGCGGTCAAGAGCAACCTGGAGCGCTTCTTGAAGCCGCTCGACAGATTTTCCGCGTGCATTTACCTTACCTACATATGGTATTGTAATTGCACCACTTTGGTTCACCATAAATGGGCCTAGTTCGACACCCCCAGCTTGTCCATTCGGCGTAAACAATCGATCATTGCCCTGTTCCCAGACAACAACTGAAACTGTATCCCCAACGCCAACAATGTGCTTTGGTGCCCATTTCCCGCCTGTGAAGACTTTTGATAGTCCATTCGGTTGATAAGCTGAAAGCACTGATACGACCGAATCATCAAGATCAATGAGATGATAATCAAAGGGTTCCGTGCGTCGATCTGAAGAGGCAGCTTGAATCTCTGAAGACACTGGCCCAGCTGAAGGTAGTGCAGCGCAGCCGGACAAAACACTTAAGACAGGAACAATGATGGCAATGGATTTCACAAAACTTGAAGCTACTTGAGCTGACTGCACATCAGTCGAATTGGAAAATAAATTCATAAAACTTGTATCCACTTTGCCGCCAGATCAAAAATACGCATGTCAAAACTATCCAGCTTGAATGGAGGAATTAGTACCCCAATCTGCGATAGAATTCAAATTTGGTAATGAAACCAAGACCAACTTCCTGTTGTTTTCTTTGGAGAAAGTTGTGGCTCCAGTAAAATTTGGAGATTCTGAGTTGCGCGTTAACTATCTGTTTGCCAAAACAAATGAAATGCGCACTGTTTGGAGCTCAATTTTATGTTTTCTCCGAGATCGATTCTCATCACTGGTGCAAGCTCCGGTCTTGGAAGAGCTTTGGCTGTTTCCTATGCGGGTAAAGGTGTAACTCTCTGTCTTACAGGGAGAAATGAGGAGCGGTTGCTTGAGATTGTGCGTGAGGTTGAGCGGGGCGGGAGCCAGGTGTTCTGGAAAGCGCTTGATGTTTGCGATACGATAGCTCTTCAAAGTTGGGTTGAGGAGTTGGAGCAACAGACCCCACTAGATTTGGTGATCTCTAATGCAGGTATCACGGGGTCGCATGAGATTGATGGGACTGTAGAAACAGCTCAAACAGCACATGCTCAGATTGCGACTAACCTCGGGGGGGCTGTCAATGTTTTGACAGCGGTCGCACCATATATGCAGCAGCGTAAAAGCGGTCGAATTGCATTGATCAGCTCCTTGGCAGGACTGCAGCCGATATCTGATGGGCCTGCCTACGGGGCATCAAAAGCTGGGGTGATCGCTTATGGTGAAGCGATGCGGGACCACCTTTATAAGTGGGGGGTGTCAGTATCAGTGATCTGTCCGGGATATATTCTGACGCCGATGGCCGATCAGTTCAAAAGCTGGCGCCCTTATGAATACACAGCGGAGCAAGCTGCTTCTTCAATAAAAAAAGCGATTGCGCGGAAAAAGGCATTTCATGCGTTCCCATGGCAGCTGGCTCTGAGTATTCGTATTGGAAAACTGCTGCCGTGGAAACTTCGTCGGTTGGCAAATCAGCGCTTCAATTATCAGCGCTGATTTAATCGTTCTTCGTTAACTAGGCTGACATAACCTGTTGAATTGAAATAGGATTACTATCGTAATTCGCTATCTCATCATTTACCAGCTCGATCGCCTGATCCAATTGCTCTTCTGTATGTTCTGAGGTGATGAAGAAGCGCAGACGAGCTGATTTTTCTGGAACCGCCGGATAGATAATTGGCAATACATTGAGCCCTCGATCGAGCAGACGCGCTGCCAAAACAGTCGCCTTCAAAGAGTCGCCCATCATGATCGGGACAACCGCGCAGCCTTGACTGACACCAGTATCAAGACCTGCGGTCTGAGCCTTTTCAAGGAAATATTGCCCGTTTGACTGTGCTGCCTGTACCCGGTGAGGCTCTGCTTCCATCAGACGGATGGCCTCACAAACCGCAGCTGCGATTGGGGGCGCAATACCAACACTGAACACGAAGCCAGAAGCTGTGAGTTTGAGGTAGTCAACCAAATCATTACAGCCTGCGATGTAACCGCCGCACCCTGCCAATGTTTTGGAAAACGTTCCCATCCAGATATCGACATCTCTTGGGTCAACCTGAAAATGCTCGGCGAGGCCGCGGCCTGTCTCTCCGAGAATGCCGATAGAGTGCGCCTCATCGACCATGAGCCAGGCACCGTATTTCTTTTTAATCTCAATCAGACGTGGAAGATCCGGATAGTCTCCGTCCATCGAGTAAACGCCTTCAACCACGATCAGTGTACGTGGATGTTTATGGGTGCGGAGCTCCAGAATGTTTTCCAGAGCCTCAAAGTTGTTATGAGGGAAGGATTGCCGAACGGCACCAGAAAGCTTTGCACCTGTGACGATGCTGTTGTGAATGTAGCTATCATGAATGATCAGATCATCCGGCTGCATCAACTGGCCGATGCTGGTGACGTTGGTTGCATGGCCACTGACAAAAGCAACAGAACTTTCTACGCCGTGCATCCGTGCAATGAGCTCTTCAAGCTCAGTATGAATCACGCGCTCGCCAGCAACAACCCGGCTGGCACTGGCTGAAATGCCATAGTGGTCGACAGCTGTTTTGGCAGCTTCCTGAACCTTCTCGTGCCCATTCAGACCCAGATAATCGTAGGAGGAGAAATTAAGGTAAGTTTCTCCGTCAATCAGCGTCGTTGCCCCGGCGCGCGCGTCATGCGCACGGAAAAAAGGATTGTTGATCTGCAACAGATCAGCCGCTGCTTTCTGAAGGCGAATTTCCTTAAACCCCGGAAGGTCCGCAAACTTTGGTGCGATTGCTTCAGCAGCTTGAGGTTTTTTAGCCTTTTGCTTTGGAAGCGCAGACTTCGAGCGCCTGACAGCGCTCAAAGCATTCAACCGGTCATCTTTGCTAAGTTTTTTCTTGTCTGATTTGGCCATTAATTCAAAAGTCTTGCAGTTTTGTCCTGATGAGTATCGAGGATTTCGCGAACAGTTGATTTTTGAGCGTCATCCAGATCATCGGAAAGGTGTTGGCTGGCAAGAACGCTGTGGGATCCCTCCTCAACAGAAGCCTCTCCACCCTCGCGTTTGCGAAGTTTTTGTAGGATCTGTGCAGCAAAGTCATCCAAACACGTTCCGCCTGAGATAGATACCAGCGGAATCTCCAGATTGAAGCGTTTCTGAATCCCCATTCTGAGTTCCAGACCCATCAAGGAATCCATTCCAAACTCCGCAAGTGGGCGTTGATGAGAGATGTCTTCTGCCGGAAGGCGCAGGATGCGTCCAATTTCACCGGCAAGGATATGAGCGACAATCTCTTTGGCCTCTGTATCCGACTTGCCCTCAATGAGAGACAGAATATCGGTAGAACCGTCGCTGTCTCCATCCGTATCACTTCGGCCTACGATCTCGCGGAAGAGAGGCTTGCTCAGCAATGATAGAGACTGGTGAGCTGCCGCCCATGCAAAACGGCCAATATGAACCACAGCGCCTGGCGCAGACCCATCATCCTGCTCCATGGCAAGCTTGAGGATATCCAGACCTTCACGAGCTTTAATGGTTGCCTCGCCCAGATGCCTGGACAGTTTATCGGAGACCTCAGCATTTCTGGCAAGGAAACCCACATCGCCGATTGCACCCCAGCCGACAGCAATTGCTGGCTTGCCAGCTTTCCGTCGGGCTCTTGCAAGTCCTTCAAGATATCCGTTGGCGGCCACGTAATGAGATTGGCCTGGGTTCCCGATCAGAGTAGTTGCTGAGGAAAACAGGATAAACTGGTCCAGCTTGTCCTGGCGGGTTAACTCATCCAGCAAGCTAGCGCCCTGAATTTTTGGTTCCAGAACTTTACGGAACCGTTTTTCATCCAGCTGTTGGATAATGCCATCATCCAACACCATAGCCGCATGGATGATGCTCTTGAGGGGCGCGGATTGGCGTAGTTCGCTGAGCAAGCCGTGAACGGCTGTTCTATCTGTGACATCGCAACTGACCGCAGAGACTGTCACGCCTTTTTCTGCCAGAGCTTCAAAAAGCTTTTCGTGTTGCTCGCTCACCTTTGCAGACCGGCTTGTCAGTGTAATGCGCCGTGCACCATTGTCAGCCAACCAGCGGCAGATTTCCAAGCCAAAGCCACCAAGACCGCCGATCACCACATGATGACCATCCTGAGCGAACTTGAGAGAGGTGCGTTCCTGCGGAACCTTGACTTCCTCAGGCTTTGGCGGGGTAATCAGGATCTTGCCGATGTGTCCGGACCGTTGCATGAGCCGGAAGGCATCCTGCACATTACGCCCTTCAAACACGCGGTGAGGCAATGGTGTGAAAGTTCCGTCCTTGATCAGCTCAAAGACATCTTCAATGAGTTTGCGTGCCAGATCACTATCATGCAGCAGGATCTGATCCAGATCGATACCGAAGTAAGAAACATTGCGACGGAACGGACGCAAACCGATCTTGGTGTTTGCATAATAGTCTCGTTTGCCAAGCTCAAGGAAGCGGCCAAACGGGCGTACAATGTTGATGCTTGCTTCCATCGCTTCGCCAGCAAGGGAGTTCAAGACTGAATGTACGCCTTTCCCATCGGTGAGTTCCATGACTTTGTCTGGGAACTGCAAACTGCGGGAATCAAGAATGTGATCAGCGCCGAGCAGGCGGAGGATCTCTCGTTTTTCTTCAGACCCGGCGGTTGCAATGACTTTTGCGCCGATATGCTTTGCAATTTGCAGTGCAGCAAGGCCAACGCCACCTGCGCCCCCGTGGATAAGGACCCACTGATCTTCTTTGAGTTCACCAAGATGGATGAGCGAGTAATAAGCGGTCAGGAATGCAACTGGGTAAGTCGCAGCAGAGACAAGATCCTGACTTTGGTCAAGTTTTGCTACTGCAAATTTTGGACAGGTTACATAGGAAGAGTATCCACCAGACGTAAACGCAACCACTTTGTCACCAACTGCCAGATCACTGGCATTCTTGCCAACACGTGTAACAGTACCTGAAATTTCCAAGCCGAGATTTGGTCCACCATAGCCATCTTCAAGCGCTTCTTCTGGAAGCATGCCCAAAGTCCACATAACATCACGGAAGTTCAAACCAGTCGCGGCGACTTTAATCTCAACATGGTCCTCAGATGGCTCAATACGTTGCTGCCCACGCCAGTTTAAATGGTTGAGGGAACCTGCCTCTGAGAAGTTCAGCTCAACATTCTCTGCAGGTTTCCAGGTGGATTGGCCAAACCCGGATTTAACACGCGAAACCACTCGGCTCTTTTGCGGCTGATGGAGTTCATTCTCCATGTTCTGGTAGAAAACAGCCTCCAAAATGTCAGAGGCAACGCCTTGGGCGCCTTTGTCGATGCAAACATCAAGGGCAAGTGGTGTCAGTTCAGGAGCTTCATTGCCAAGAACACGTGCAAAAGTCCATGCGGCACTCTGGGCTGGTGCTTCTTGCTCAGCGTTATGACCGCTGCCGCCTGGAGCAACAAGTGCGAGTTGACCAGCTAAGCCCGGATAAGCCTTTACGAGGCCAACACAAGTTGCACAGCGCTTCATGACCTGGTCGACAGGTGCGTCACCTGCCTCGGCCAGACCATACAAGTGAATGATGGTCTTCAGCTCAGCATCAAGGAAGGCAGAACCTGCAAGAGCGGACTTCCAGCCATTCGCTTCATTGAGGTCGAACTGGTCACTATCCGCATCCAGAACCTTGATGTTGCAGGAGGACAAGCGTTCATCATTCTGAATGGCCTGCGCAATTTCCTGTTCCAGCTTAGAATTACCCGCCAGAATGACCATAGCCTTGCTCTCAGGCAAATCGGCCGTTGGATCAAGCTGCTGACTTACGTCTACAGGTTTTGCAGTCGCATTCAGCAAAACAATTGATGCACCTTCTTTGAGTGCCTCAATTGCGATTGGAGCATTAAATGATGTTGAGGTAAACTGATCCAGCCAGTCATTGCTTGTTTTCAGCGGACCGACCGGATACTCGTCGGAAATTGAGCCGGCAAACCAGTCTTCAGACAAACCAAAAGCAACATCATGGAAAACATCTGAAAGTGGCTCCATCGCAAGGAACTGACCGCCTTCTGTCAGTGATTGTCCGAGCTTTTCGAAAAGGTTTGCCTCGCTCTGACATGCTTCGTGAAGAAGACCGGATGATACAATTATATCGAATGGTCCCTGTTCTAACGCGGCATCCCAAGTGTGGTTACTGTCCAGATTGCTCGTATCAAATACAGCGATGTTTGGCTCATCCAGAACACTGGCAGACAAACGCGCGGCGCTTTTGTGATTGCTGTCAGCGATCGAAACCTTTGTTACTTGGCTAGGGAGTATCTGCTGAATATCTTTTGCCAGATTCAGCCCTGAACCGCTTAGATCCAGAACATGAAGCGGTGTGTCTGTGTCCCAGGTTCCAAGCGCGGTTCTGAGCCATTCAGAGATGCTTTGGCTGCGTATTTGTGCTTCCGGAGAGGAGTACCAGTATTGCTCGAGCATCGCACTGGAATGTTCGAAACCGTTGTCCTCAAAACTATCAAGGTCAAGGCTATCGAGAACGAATTTGCGTGTGGTTGCAAGAATGGTTGCAGCAGCGATATCTTGCGGGCTTTCTTCCAGTACACTCTCAACCAGCAGATCGAAATCAGGAAGCTCAAAATCGCTGTTCAATTCAAAGCGGTTTATCCCACATTCTGTCGCGGCCCCGGCTTCCTGAAGGATCGTCAAAAGAGTGACGAAATACCGACGATGATTATTTGGTAAGTCCTCAACAGAAACAGTCTGTTCGCCATCCGCAAACTTTGAGATAATATCAAATGCTGTTCGTTGAGCTGCCGCATTGAGTAGCAAATACGCTTCACGCTCAGCTTCATCTTCAACAGTACGGAACTTTTCAGCAACGTAGTCTTCAATTGCCGGGAAGCTATGGTTGAGTTTAGCAACTGTGGTTGCAGGGTTCCGCTGCAGTTCTGCTTCGACGCGATAGATCAGGTCAGACGGGTTATCTTTACGACCCAGTTCGGTTGCACGGAAGCGGCCTCCGGAAATTGCAATAATGACGTTGTCATCTTCATCGAAAATCTGGAAGTCTGCCAAAATAGAGAGTTCAGAGGCACGCTTTACCTGAATCCTAACATAGGCTGGGGACGCGCCTGTTTGATATTGGCGAACCTTATCAAAGAAAATTGGGACATAGGCTTTTGGGCGACTTTTTTGGGATGTTATCTCTCTGAATAGGGAGAGCAGGCCGTGGAAACATCCATCAAGTTCAGCTGGATGAATGCCGAAGGATGAAACCTGCTCGTCATCTTCAAGTGCAGACAGGTGGACGATAAATGTACCCGCATCTACCTGAGAGACGTTTTGAGTACGTTGGAAACGTGGCCCAAATTCAAGTCCGTATGTGAGCGCCGCCGTGTAAATCTCCTCACCTGTGTTGATGAGTTGCGCTGCTTCAAAGTTGAGTTGAATGTTTGGTGCAGGAGTTTCCAGTTTTGCAACTCTGCCTACGGCATGCAGCGTCCAATCATCCCCACTCAGCCGCATACGGCTGGAAATTTTAACAGTCCCTGTTTCCTCAGAGATTTCGGTTTGAACTTCGGTCAGATATTCGTCGCTTAATACGAGTGCCTGCAAAATATCCATAGACCGCAGCTCTACCGCGTCACTTCCATAAAGAGCGGAACCGGCAGCAAGAGCCATTTCAACATAGCCTGCGCCGGGGAAAATCATTTGTCCGTTGATGACATGATCTTCCAAGAATGGAACTGTAAAGCGGTCCAGATGTGTGGTCCAGACGTTATAATTAGCATTTGGACGCCAACCCAAAAGTGGATGGTCTCCACCCCTAAAAATGCCCATATTGGCTTCGCCGCTATTCTCAAAGCGGAAGCTTTTATTCTGCCAAGGGAGTGGTAGCAGATTAACCGGCTCATCCGGATTCTTGCCGAAGAGTTTATCCGTATCAACATTGATGCCTGCAACAAAAGCGCGGGCGACGAGATTGATAATAGGATCCGTTCCACCAAGTTGTTCGTTCGAAAGGCTGGAAAGAACAGATCCTTTCCCGCCTTTTTCGGCAGCAACCTGGCGTAAGTAGCTCTGCAGAATTGGCTTTGGACCAATCTCAATAATCGTATCAGCACCAAGATCAAGGGCTGTCGCAACGGCCTTGGAGAACAATACTGGCTTGCGAAGATTCCGCCACCAATAGTCCGCATTGAGATCCTTGCCATCTGAGATTGCGCCGGAAACCGTAGAAATAAATGGAACCTGCGCAGATGTCGCGGTTACAGTCCCGACAGCGTTACGGAATGGATGCTCAACGGGGTCAATAAGCTGGCTGTGGAATGGGTAATTCAGCGCAACTTTTCTGAAGGCGACATGATTGGCCCGTGCAAACTTTGCAAACCCGTCAATGTCTTCTTTTGTACCAGACAAGCTAACAGATTTCGGACTGTTCTCGGCTGCGACTTCAAGGGAGTCAAATCCACTTTTTGAGATAAGCTGTCGGGCTTCATCAGCGGGGAGGACGAGCGCTGCCATGGTCCCGTGGCCTGCAACGACTTCCTGTTCTGCTGACCGGTGATAGACCAGCGCTACAGCAGCGTCCAACGTGAGAGCACCCGCGACATGTGCTGCTGCAACTTCGCCGATACTGTGACCCAGAACCATGTCTGGTTTTAATGCGTAATCTTCAAGGGCCTGACAAAGAGCAACCTGTACTGCAAACAACAATGGCTGCGCAATGCTTGTTTTTTTCAGCGCATCGTCAAGAGTCTCACTGAACAGTTCGGTTTTTAGGGACCAACCAGAAAGGTTTGTGAAGAGCTCATCAACCTTCTCAAAAGCAACCTTGAAGGTTTGGTTCGCAGCATAGGCGTCGCGGCCCATTCCAGCCCATTGTGCCCCGTTACCAGAAAACGCGAAGGCGCACTTGCCCAGACTTGTTGTTTTATTAGAGTAAATAACGTTTGCATTTTTCTGACCAGATGCAAAGTCAGACAAGGTCGTTTTAAGAGCTTCAACATCAGTGCCAGAAAACACTGCTTTTTCCGGAAAAATTCGTTTGCGATGAAAAGTTGCTGCACAAATCTTCAGTTTGCTTTGCTCTGTCAGAACCCCATCACGCGCATAACCGCTTGCAAGCTCAACCAGCGCTTCCTTTGTTGGCGCTGATAAGAACAATGAGCTTGCGACCTTCGGCTGAGTGAGTTGCTCGACATTCTCTGCCATGGTCTCTGGGTCGCGGAGAATGACGTGGGCGTTCGTTCCGCCAAAACCAAACGAGTTCACTCCGGCATATCTCGGGTTTTCACCGCGAGGCAGTTCTACGCCTTCGCTTGCGACTTGAATATTGAGCGCGTCGAAGTCGATATCTGGATTCGGTTCGTTAAAGTGGAGGCTCGCCGGGAAATGGTCATTCTGAAGTGCTAGTACTGACTTCGCCAGACCGACAAGTCCTGAAGCTGGTTCCAGATGGCCTACATTGGTTTTGACTGAGCCGATTGGGAGTGGTGTGCGTCGTTTTTGCGCAATAGTACGACCGATTGACCCGGCTTCTGCTGGATCGCCGACACGGGTTCCGGTGCCATGCGCTTCGACAAATGCAAGCCGATTAGGGTCAATTCCATGTGCTTTATAGACACGATCGAGAAGGTTCGCCTGCTCTACGTCTGAAGGAAGCGACATGCCTACGGTACGACCATCCGAATTTACATCGACAGCAACTATATCAGCGTGAGACCGCTGACCTTTCCAGCGTGGAGCATCTTTCCTTTTTATGAGAAGTGCAACGCCGCCTTCAGAGCGAACATAACCATTTCCATTCGCATCAAAGGCTTTGCACTGTCCATCTGGAGACAGCATAGTTGCCTGCGCGAAGCCTACGAAGGGAAAGGGGCTGGCAAGTACGTTGACACCTGCGACGATGGCACAGTCAATTCTGCCGGAGTTTAACGCACGGTAGGCTTCGTGAAGGGCAACCAGAGAAGACGAACAAGCTGTATCGACAGTAAAACTCGGGCCTTTAAGGTCAAAAATATATGAGAGACGATTTGAGATAATAGAAAGTGTATTGCCAGTCATAAAGTGACCGGTCGCTACATTAGGATCGAACAGGCTTTCGTTGGCATAATCGAGCGCAGATGCCCCAACATAGACGCCTACATGATCACCAGCTATCTCGTCTGGGGAGATGCCTGCGTCCTCAATCGCTTCCCAGGTGAGCTGCAGCAAAATGCGCTGCTGAGGGTCCATTTGCTCCGCTTCTCGGGGAGAAATGCCAAAAGCGGTGGGATCAAAGTCCCATAAATTGTCGAGAACACCTGCTTTAAAAGTATATGCCTTGCCTGCCTCTGAAGTACGTGGATGCAGATATCTGAAATGCGACCAACGATCAGTGGGAATTTCGGAAATACTGTTCTGTCCTGATTTCAGCAGATGCCATAGTGCTTCTTTGTTGGAAGCTCCGGGTACACGAACTGATAGACCTACAATTTCCAACACGCAGCAAAACTCACTTAAACAGGGGTTAGCATCTAGAATTGTGATGCCTGTATTTAAACTTAAAGTTCCATATATAACCTAGACGCGAATGTACTTTCAAAAAAGAACGCATCAACAGATATTTTGATATCATTCAATATTGGGTAGGAGATTTCGTTTCTTCTAAATAAGTGGTCAGTTTGATTATGTTGAATTTTATGAAAAAATGAATTGTCAGATTCTTCTGTGTTGCTCTTTTTACAGGTGAATTTAATTTAGCTTTTCTATGCTCGATGAGAATTTTATTTTCATCGTTTAACCGAAGGAAAGTTTTCTTGAGTTTTTATTCAAAAGAAAGTTTGTAAATCTCCTCAATCCTCTTAGTTTCTTCATCTGTAAGCGCTGCGAATTCTTTTGCTTTGGCTCGATGTGAGAGTTTTCCGTTATTTTGATTCAGGAATCGGAAGAGTAGGTCAGCAAGGCGTGCGGGCATGTCTATGACTTGGTTTAGCTCTTGCTGAAAGCGGTCATGGTTTTGTAAGAAGCGGGCTTCTTCCGGCAAGTCGTGTTCAACCGTACGTTTTACACAGGCGTAGAGGAATTCTGCGTGGGCGGTGGCGTCAAAGAATCGGTAAAAATCTGCTGTCTCGTTGGTAACAGCCAAGTTGCCATGAGCAGTGGGTTGCCAGTCAATCTTGCCAAGAAGGCGGGAGGAGTAGTCTTCCAGCACTTGTCGGTACGTATCGATTCGCTCCAGAATGACGGAGGAAACCGGGAAGACGACGCCGGGTGGGTTAAAGCCGCGTTGTGCCAGTGCGTGGTGGATGAGGTAGCGATGCAATCTTCCGTTGCCATCTTCGAATGGGTGCACATAAACAAAACCGAAGGCGAGAACAGCAGCGGCCAGAACTGGATCCAGATGCTTGGCGTAGTCTTGCGCAAAGTCGATCATACCTTTCATCAAGCTTCTCAGGTCCTCCGGTTTAGCGCTGATATGGTCCGGTACTGGCATGCGGGTCTCGCGATCATGCATGCCGACAAAGCCACCCTCCTCTCGTAAACCCATATGTACGAAACGGTCATCGCCGATCACAACCCGCTGCAGGCGGAGAAACTCCTCAATACTCAGTGGTGTTTTCCCGGCGTCAGCAATGGCGCGGCCCCAACGTTGGATGCGGTCATGGGCCGGGCGCTCGCCTTCAATGGCAAAGCTGGATTTGCTGTCCTTGAGAAGCAGGAAGGCTGCTGTGCGGGCGAGCAGGTCTTTGGGGACCGATGCCGCAGCATCCATCGCTTTTTCCTGCAGTTTGGCCTGCTGAAAAGCCTCCAGGTCTTTATTGCGAAAGATGAGAGGGCAGAATTGAGGTGTGCCCGGCAAGTTGTTGCGCACGCGGTGGCGCGGTGAAGGTGTTGAACTGCCGCCAAATTGCTTTGTTGTATCAAGCGCATCCACATACGCACCAGTTTCAACATCTGGTAAATTCAGTTGCTCACCCAAAAGCCATTCGTAGAGAAACCAGATGCGTCTTGTATAGCGACCGGTTGGGCGTAACTTTACCAACTCTTCGATAGGCTCTGGCCCACACGCAAGAAACAGGCGTTTCAATGCCGCAAGGTCCAACCCTTCGTTTTTCAGGGCAAAGGTGAGGTGACCTAGTAAATTTGGTTCTGGTGCATGACGAGGTGTGAAGATCCGCCAGCCGTCTTGCTCTATGATCTTGTGGCGATCTCCAATGGCACATAGAATATGCGGGATCGGCACTCTCAGGTCATATGCATCAATAAGCGCTGAATAGCCTGCTGGAGTTGCGGGTACAGGAAGCCAGCGTTCGTGAAAAACTGTTACAGCCTGTGAAAAAGGCTTATTCATGCGCCATCTCCGTGAAAAGCTGTCACGAAATATAGCGCAGTAAGCCCGTTCTGTGAATACCTGTCATTTTCAGCGTGAATCCTGAAAAGCTGACAGGTTTCCTGAAAAAGCGTTATTTCAGGCCAGCTGTGCCATCAAACTTACGCTCTAAACCTGACCAGCAATCCACATAATCGTCTTGTAGTGGAGCCTCTTTGCCCGCAAATTCTGTGAGTTGCTGCGGAAAACGGGTTTCGAACATAAAGCTCATGGTGTCTTGCAGTTTTACTGGGTCCCAGCTGTTGTGGGAGGCTTTCTCAAAAGCTTCCTGATCAGGACCATGGGGCAACATGCAGTTGTGGAGGCTGATGCCGCCGGGAACAAAGCCATGTGGTTTAGCATCGTACTGACCGTAAATATTGCCCATCAATTCTGACATGATGTTTTTATGGTACCAGGGCGGACGGAAGGTATCTTCCTGTGGCAGCCAGCGAGGTGGGAAAATCACAAAGTCGATGTTGGCCGTCCCTTCCTCCGCTGTGGGGGCTGTGAGGACGGTGAAGATTGATGGATCCGGGTGGTCGAAACTGATGGCGCCTACGGGAGCGAAGTGGCGCAAGTTATATTTATAAGGGGCGTAGTTACCGTGCCATGCGACCACGTCTAGCGGTGAATGATCAATGGTCGTTCGGTGGAACTCACCGCACCACTTTATTGTTACATGACATGGGCGTTCAATGTCTTCAAACTGTGCAATAGGTGTCTTGAAATCTCTTGGATTTGCAAGGCAGTTAGCGCCGATTGGTCCACGGTTGGGCAGGGTGAACTTGGCGCCATAATTTTCGCAAATGAAGCCTCTCGCTTTGCCATCAGGCAAGCTCACCTTAAACACCATGCCACGTGGCAAAATACAGATTTCCAGAGGTTCAAGATCAATCACACCAAACTCGGTTGCGATCTTTAATCGCCCCACTTGAGGCACAACTAACAACTCTCCATCAGCGCTGTAGAAGTACTCGTCCTCCATATCTGTATTGGCCAAATACACATGCGCGGCCATGCCCATTTGCAGGCCTACATCTCCGGCTGTTGTCATGGTGCGAATGCCGTCAATGAAGGTGAGGTTTTGATCCTTAGGGAAGGGTGTTGGATCCCACCGGTACTGGCCGAGTGAAACGATATCCGGGATCTTGATGGGTGCGGTTTTCCAATAGGGATGGTTGATTTTTTGCAAGCGCCCCAGATGCTTAACTGATGGGCGAATGCGGTAGAGCCAGGATCGTTCGAGCGTTGTGTGAGGAGCTGTGAAGGGGGAGCCAGACAGCTGTTCAGCATACAATCCGTATTCAACGCGCTGGGGGGAGTTGCGCCCTTGAGGTAGCGCGCCTTTTAGGGCCTCGGTTTCAAAATCATTTCCGAACCCAGCCATATATCCCGGCAGAGTTCCATAGCGACTGTCGTGGGTGTTCGCCGGGTTTTGATCCGTCGGATTTTCCATGTTTCACTCCAAGACATCACCAGCGAGTTTTAACGAAGGCTGATGCCGCTATATCTCCAGACCCAGTTGGGTGAAGGCATCAGACCATAGAACCGGATGAGCGCAATCAACGCGATCTGAGGGAGGTAATTCATCTCCTGAAAAATACGTGACGATAATGGCAGGGCTATGAGCCTTTACTGATTTACCTGCTAACAATCCTGACCCTTCAAACTGCGGCACCCATGATCCGTGGATTGGCTAATTCTTCAGCGGCAGTAGGGTCATAGCCAGCAACCGGGCGGCTT
Source organism: Pseudovibrio sp. Ad26 (assembly GCF_001623285.1). NCBI lineage: Bacteria > Pseudomonadati > Pseudomonadota > Alphaproteobacteria > Hyphomicrobiales > Stappiaceae > Pseudovibrio > Pseudovibrio sp. Ad26. Next base: position 52,615 of record NZ_LMCE01000050.1, on the reverse strand, counting down.
GTCTGATGGAGTTGACCGCAAGATGTCATTTACCGCGTAAGGAGCAGGTGCGCCTTTTATCGTCTGCTTCTATGCGGAGCGTGTGTCTCTTGCCGCTGGATTGGCTTCGGCTTTTTGGAGATCAGGGTTTCCCGGTTGTTTCAGATAAAGGAGGCCATGCTTCCGTTTAGGTCCGTTTTCAGGTTGAGTTGGGCGCGTAAAAGCGATGGTGAGTGGGGGCTTGTCATCGCGGTTGTCAGCCTGAAAGCGGACCTTCCACCCCTCATAGCTTTCAGGCAGTGGCGGTACTTCTTGCCAAAGTGAATTGCAGCGGCTCATGTGAAAATGACGCTGCTTCAGGTCTGTCTATATTCAATCTTCTTTTCATCATTTCTGAGCTGACCCTCGGTCCAAAAGACTGGCAACTGGGGCAGCCTGTTTTAGGTGCGGATGGTGTTTGCTCGGCAAAATGAAAAGTTGAAACCTTTCTAATTAAGACTAAGTTGAGTAGCTAATATTATCAAAAATACGAGTCAGATTCTGTTGCCAATTAGCCGGAACGTACATTTATCCAAATTTTATGCATGAGAAATTTGGATTGCTGAAAACAGCTATAATGCCTTATAAAACATGCTAATTCGACGTAGCAGACGTTGGCGCCTCATCAAAAATACGTAAATTTTTCTAGACATCTCTCATGAAATCTACCTAAGTTGACAACGTTTCATATTTGGGAGCTTGTTATGAAAATATTGAATTCAGCATCCGCTCTAGCGATTGCCGCTATGACATTTGCGGGGGGGACCGCATTTGCAGCTGAAAAAGAGCTGGTGATCTTCAACTGGTTGGGTGGTTCGGAGCGTGATCTGATCATCGCACTGGAAGAGGGTTTCACAGCCAAATATCCAGACTATGAGATCAAAGACATCAACCCGGCTGCGGGTGGGGATGATCCGCGGTCCGGCATACGTTCAGCGATGTTGTCTGGTGAAGAGTTTGATCTGTTGCTCAACACATGGCCTTCCTTTGAGAAGGAACTGGTTGCAGCAGACCTGATCAGCCCAATTGATGCTGCATGGGAGCAGTACGGCTGGTCATCTGCGTTGAATGACAGTTGGCGCAATCTGGCGAAGCATGATGGCAAAACCTATGGCGCCTACTTCATCGCGGGTAATCGCTCTGGTGTTTGGTACCGTCCAGATACGCTGGCAAAAGCTGGTATCGCGGGTGAGCCTACTCAGTGGAAAGACTTCCTCAGTTCCTTCAGTGCCCTGAAAGAAATCGGCATGCTGCCTGTTTCTATCGGAGCGAGAAGTTGGGCGCAAACGGAATGGTTTGAAAACGCGCTTTTGCGCACGGCTGGCCCTGCATTTGCGAAAGAGCTGTCTGAGCACAAGGTGCCTTGGACCGATGACCGGGTGAAAGAAACCTTCCGCAATCTTCGTGACATGCTGGAAGCGGACTGCTGTGCAGAACCGGGTGCGATGCTCAGCTCTCACTGGACAGATGCTGCGGACGCCGTGCTGAAAAACAAAAAGGCAGGCTTCATGCTGATTGGCTCCTGGGCAAACCAGCGCGCCAAGAATGAGTATGGGCTGACGCCGATCAAAGACTACTCATACATGCAGTTCCCGGTGATCAAGCCGGAATACGGCAATGCGATGAGTGTCGATGGCAAGAACTTCCTTGTGATGAAGCAAGCGAAGAACCCGGACGGGGCAGAACTGTTTATCGACTTCGTTCTGAGCAAGGAAGGCTCTGCAATTATCGCGGCGCAGAACCTTGCAACCCCGAGCGCAAATGTGGATCCCTCGTCCTATGATCCGATTGTGCGCAAATACGCTCAGATTTTGCCGCTCGTCGATGTTTTCTTTGTTCTTGATGACCTTTTGCCAGCTGAGTTGAGCGGTGAATTCCGTATTGGCTTGCAAAAGTTCCTTCGCGACCCAAGCGATGCGAGCATTGACAGTGTCACAGCAGCACTCGATGCAAAAGCGAGTGAGCTTTATCAATGAGTGTACAACATGGGTCTATTCTAACCTCCCAGACCCAGGCGGGGCCCTTTGCGGGCCTCGCCAACCGGCTCTTCGGAGGTAACCTGCGCCGCGCTGACTGGATTGCATTTGCCCTGTTGGCGCCAACATTGATCTTCTTCAGCATCGGCGTGCTCTATCCGCTTTTCGAGACGATCCGTGTGAGTTTTCTTGACTGGACCGGATTGAGCCAGCCGAAACCTGCGGGTTTTTCTAACTATACCAAGCTGTTCAGTGATGCGAACTTTTGGAATGCCTTGCGGGTGACGCTCACCTGGACGCTGGCGTGCACAGGCATCTCCGTTGCTATCGGCTGGAGTGTTGCGTTGATTTCCGGCCTGGCTCCCAAGCAGACTGCGCCGTTCCGTGTGGCAATCTTTGCAGCCTATGGCATTTCAGAGACCGCTAGTGGCTTGATGTGGTTGGGTATTTTGCAGCCGGACTTTGGCCTCCTCAACGGCATTCTACGTCTTGTCGGGCTGGAAGGCTGGGCCTCGCCGTGGTTGGGGGAACCGTCCACCGCAATCTGGGGCGTTGTTGCTGCCTATGTGTGGACGCAAGCTGGTCTGCCTCTGCTCACCTGCTACGCGGCTATTCAGGCAATCCCGAAAAGCCAGCTGGAAGCAGCACATATGGATGGTGCCTCTCACTTCCAGATCCTGCGTTACATCATGGCACCTCTCAGTCTTCCCGGTGTGCGCATTGCGATCTTCATCAACCTGCTGAACAGCCTCAAAGCGTTTGACATGATCCACATTTTGACAGCTGGTGGCCCAATTAGAGCAACGGAAACAGTAGGTTACTTTATGTATCAGGAGTCTGTCATCTACTTCAAGCAGGGCTACGGCGCTGCAAGTACGGTGGTGCTTCTGCTCGCGGTTATCGTCTGTTCCATCCCACTCATTTTAGACAAGGCATCGGAGAGCAAATGATCAATCAAACTCCCAAATGGCCTGTGTATGTGTTGGGGGCCGTGGCTCTTGTCTGGATCATTCCGCTGGTTGGCATCATTGCCATGTCCATTCGCCCGGAAGGGGAAATCACCAGCGGGTGGTGGACGATCGAGCCGTTTACGTTCACGCTGGATGCTTGGCGTGAGGTTTGGGTCAACTATCCGATTGGCCGGGCGTTTCTCAATTCGCTGGCTGTTGCCAGCTTTGCAACTGTCCTTCCAGTCCTGTTTGCGCCAGCAGCAGCCTATGCGTTTCACTACCTCAAGTTTCCGTTTCGCCGGATCTTGCTGCTCATTCTTGTGAATGCATTTGTTGTTCCAAATCAGGTGGTTATCATCCCGCTTTTCAAGCTATGGCGAGAGACTGGGCTCATTGATACCTACTGGTCTGTGGTCATTCCGTTTGTTGGACTGTCGTTTGCCTGGGCTGTTTTGCTGGTCAAAAACTTCCTCTCCAACTTCCCGCGGTCGCTGATTGATGCGGCGCAGGTGGATGGATGCGGGCACTTACGGACCTACTTTTTTATCGTGCTACCAAATACGATTACGGCGATGGCGGCAGTTGGCATCCTGCAGTTTATGTGGACGTGGAATTCCCTTCTGCTGCCAATGTTGTTCCTGCGGGAAAATGCGACGCTTCCGGTAATGCTCTCTACGATCTCCGGCGCCTATGAACCCAACTGGGATCAGCGTGCTGTTGCGACCATCATCACCTCCATCCTTCCACTCGTTATCTTCTTGTTCTTCCAGAAGTATTTCTCCGCTGACGGCAAAAATAACAGCGGTTCCAAGGGCTAAATCATGTGCCATAAAAAAGAAGTAAAAGACTTCCGATACCGCCAGATTCATCTGGATTTTCATAGTTCCGAACACATTCCGGGGATTGGGTCCAAGTTTGATCCGGCGCAGTTTGTTGAAACACTGAAGCATGGCGAGGTGGACTCCGTCACGCTGTTCGCCCGTTGTCATCACGGCTGGAGTTATTACCCCACCAATGTGGGCAAGCCGCATCCGGAACTGCAAAACCCGGACCTGTTGGGGGATATGATCACAGCCTGTCATGAGGCCGACATTGCGACCCCGATTTACCTGACAGTTCAATGGGATGAGCTGACAGCGCGTGAACACCCGGAATGGCGTGTGATGCAGTCGCAAAACACAGCTGCCAATTATCCGGGCACAGAGCCGTCCGCGATGAACCAACTTACGCCCACCTGGCACACCATCTGTCTGAACCATGAAGGCGCAATCCAGCGACAGATCGACATCGCTCTGGAAGTTTGCGCTCGTTATAATCCGCCTGCGTTGTTTATGGACATCCTTGCTTCCTGGGAATGCACCTGCAACGCCTGCCTTTCCTCAATGAAATCAGAGGGTTTGGACCCGCTGAAGGCGGAGGATCGTAAGAGCAACGATAAACGCGTTCTTTTGCGTTTTTTTGAAAGGTTTTCGCAAGCCGTCAACGGCGAGTTCCCGGATACACGAATTTTCTTCAACTCTGGCCACATCTACAAAGGACAGGATGAGCGCTACCAATATTACGGTCATCTGGAGCTGGAGAGCCTGCCGACCGGTGGCTGGGGCTATGACCATTTTCCCGTCTCAGCACGGTACGCTGATACATTGAACCTGCCGTTCCTTGGTATGACGGGACGGTTTCATACGCACTGGGGTGAGTTCGGTGGCTTCAAGCGCGCTGATGCATTGTCCTATGAGTGCTGTCTGATGGTGTCTCTGGGGGCGCGCTGTTCTATCGGCGACCAGTTGCACCCGAACGGGCATATGGACTTTGCCACCTACGATCTGATCCGACCGGCTTATTCCCGCGTCAAAGCACTGGAACCATATGCCAGCAACGCGACCTATCAGCGCGAAGTGGCGATCCTTACTGTCGTGGCGCAGGTTTCCCAGCTCGGCAGCCATCTTGGGCACCGCAGCGAGCCGAGCGATTCCGCCTCTGCCCGTATGTTGCTGGAAATGCAGATCCCGTTTGATCTCATCTCCTCATCCAGCAGCTTTGATGACTACAAACTGATTATTTTGCCGGACAGCATTCGCCTGAGTGATGATCTTGCGGCTCGCCTGAAAGCGTTTGCGGACGCGGGCGGTGCCATTCTGGCGACTGGCGAGTCCGGCCTTGATGTTGAGGGCAAGCGATACCTCCTCGACATCGGAGCAGAACTGTCTGACACACCAATGGAGTACGACCCGAGCTATCTGTCCTGTCGGGGAAAGCTGGACGAGGATCTGGTCGATGCTTCTGTTGTTATGTACGAGAAGGGGGCACTCTTACGCGCAACAGATGGTGATGTGCTGGCTGATGTTCGTCCATCCTATTTCAACCGCACATGGGACAAGTTCTGCTCACACCTTCACACGCCGGAAGATCCGGACGCAGAGCCAATCGGTCCGGCGATCATGCAAAAAGGCAATGTGGCATATGTGGCCTATCCGCTGTTCCGCCTTTATGGCGCAACGGGCCAGACGCTTTACAAATATCTGGTGCGCGGGCTCATCAACCGCCTTATGCCAAACCAGCTGATTGGCACCGAGTTGCCATCAGCGACCCGCATGTCTTTGATGAAGCAGGCAGATGAGCAACGACAGGTGCTGCACGTGCTTTATGCTCCAACCCAACTGCGTGGCAGTGGTGTGCCGTATAATGATGGTCAGACCCGCGCGGTTGAGATCATCGAGGATGCGCCGGAGTTGAAAGAGGCCAAGGCGTGGGTGCGAATGGACGAAGAGCCTACCAACGTGACCTGCGCTTATTCGGGTAAAACACTGCCATGGCAGTATGACAGTCTCGACAAAAAGCTGCACATCGTCTTTCCTAGCCTCCATATCCATGGGGCCGCCGTTATCTCACAGGCAGATGACGCAGTGGCTGCGGAATAAAGGGCAGTGCAGTGAAAAAACCAACCATCCTCGATGTAGCAGATTCCGCAGGCGTCGCTGTCGGCACAGTCTCGCGTTATCTGAACGATCAACGCATCAGGAAGGACAACCGGACCCGGATCGAACAAGCGATTGCCGATCTGGGATACCGGGCCAATATACTTGCCCGCGCCATGAAAACGGAGCGCACGAACACAGTTGGGTATCTGGTTCCCAAGTTTGACGAGTTCAACTCGGGGATTTTGACCCAGCTGGTGCGTTCTCTGCGTGCCCGTGGGTATTCCATTGTAACCTTTCACCATTCCGATGAAGCGGATGCCATCAACGAGGCGCTGGAATCAGCCTCCTCGCGGCGCATCGATGCCATCATCTTGTCTGGCACTCACGAAGTGACGGAGAAGGTGCAGGAGCTGTTGAGCGGAGAACAACCGGTCATCATCTTCAACAACGATGTGCCGGGCGTGGAAACGGATAAGGTGCTGGTGAATGATGAGGCAGCTGCGCAAGACGCTGTGAGCCGCATGATTGACTTTGGCCACACCCGCATTGGTGTGGTGACAGGGGACCTGAATGGAAGCACAGGGCAAAACCGGTTGCAGGGCTACAGAAAAGCCCATGAGCAAGCTGGCCTGAGTGTTGATGAGGAGTTGGTTTACGTTGGCAATTGGGGCCAGCTGGATGGATACACCGCCATGGACAGGTTCCTTGGCATGGAAAGTCCGCCAAGCGCTGTGTTCTTCTCCAATTACCTGATGACCATTGGTGGTCTGGACTGTTTGTCCAGCAACGGCAAACAAGTTGGCAAAGACATTGATCTTGTCACCTTTGATGACCCGGACATGTTTCGTCTGATCCCACCGGGCATCACCGCCATTGAGCAGCCGATTGAGCAGATTGCCCGTCATCTGACGGAGATCGTGCTGAGCCGGCTGGATGGAACGGCGCCTGACCACCCTCGCAATATTCGCGTCAATTGTGCGCTCAAGCTGCGCGGCTCCTTAGGAGTTGCTCGGAAAGCCTCCGGAAAAACCCATGAAGATAGTTAGCTACAACATTCAATACGGAACCGGCATCGACGGCAAAGTCGATCTGGCAAGAATTGCAGGAGAACTTGAAGGGGCCGACATCATCGGCCTGCAGGAAGTTGACCGCTTCTGGAAACGTAACGGCAATGTGGATCAAGCCGCGGAACTGGCCGATCTGCTTGGTGGATATCGCTGGGTCTATGGCCCGGGTCTTGATATGGACGCCTCGTTTCACGATGAAAACGGCAAGCTGGTCAACCGCCGCCGTCAGCACGGGGAAATGATCCTTTCCAAATACCCGATCATTTCCACCCGCACTTATCCGTTGCCCAAGATGGGTTCCATCACCCGCCATGCCATTCAGGCTGCTTTGCTGGAAGCTGTTATTGACGCGCCGGGAGGCCCGCTTCGTGTCTACAACACACACCTGTTTTACTGGTCGCCAGATTTTGCGCTGGTGCAGGCACGGTTTGTGAGAGATCGCATCAAGACAGCCCCATCCGAGGGCGGGGCATGGTGCGGAGGGCCGGGTATTGATGCCCACTGGCTGAATGACGAACCGCAGCCAACCATGCCAACAGACTGCATTTTGTTGGGGGACATGAACAATGGACCGGGCACGCCTGTCTATGAGGTGTTTACTGGCCCGCCATCAGAAGAAGGTGGCCGCGTGCAGACGCTGGATGGCTTTGTGGATCCGTGGGTGTGGCTGGGCAATGAGGAGACAAGCGGGAAGACCGCTCACTTTGATACCCGCCGCATTGACCACCTGTTTGTGAGCGCCTCACTGCGGCACCGCATTGCAGGCATGCGGGTTGATGAAGACGCGAAGGGCTCTGACCATTTGCCGGTCTGGCTGGAACTGAAGGACGCCTGAGGGGGGAAAGCATGGCACAAGTTACTCTGAAAAATCTTGAAAAGTCTTATGGTCCAACCAAGGTCATTCATGGCATTGACCTGGAGATCAAAGACAAGGAATTCGTTGTTTTCGTTGGCCCATCCGGCTGCGGAAAATCCACTACATTGCGTATGATTGCTGGCCTTGAAACGATTTCTGGCGGGGAGCTACTCATTGGTGATCGTGTGGTCAATGATATGCCGCCACGCCAGCGCAACATCTCTATGGTGTTTCAGGACTACGCGCTCTACCCGCATATGACAGTGGCGAAGAACCTCGGGTTCTCGCTCAAAATTGCAGGTGTTTCTCAAAGTGAGATTGAGACGCGTGTGGCGGATGCCGCGGCTATTCTGGGGTTGGAGCCCTACCTGAAGCGCAAGCCGGGGCAGCTTTCCGGCGGTCAGCGCCAGCGTGTTGCCATGGGCCGTGCTATCGTGCGTCACCCGGATGTGTACCTGTTTGATGAGCCGCTCTCCAATCTGGATGCCAAGCTGCGTACCCAGATGCGCATTGAGATCAAAAAACTGCACCAACGCGTGGGGAACACCATCATTTATGTGACCCATGATCAGGTGGAAGCCATGACCTTGGCAGACCGGATCGTGATCATGCGTGATGGCATCATCGAACAGGTGGGCAGTCCGCGCGAGGTTTTTGAAAAGCCCAACAACACGTTCGTGGCAACCTTCATCGGGTCTCCGCCCATGAACCTGATTGATGCCCATGTGGCCAGCAGCAATGGCGACCCTGTGCTGAAATTAGGCGATGGCAGCGAGCTGAGCGCTCCAGCGCGTCTGCGCAATACTCTCGAAGCAGGTAAGGCGGTAAAGCTGGGTGTGCGGCCAGAGGATATTTCGCCAGAAGGCAATGCGTTGCCAACAGCGGGCGAAATCGCGCAATTGCAGCTGCCTGTATTGCTCTCTGAAGATCTGGGTTCAGAGGCAACTTTGTTTACGGAGCTGGCAGGCTCTCCGGTTCAGTCCATCATGTATAATCCGCGCACAGTGCATGCTGGGGAAACGCTGAGCTTCAACATGGCGCTTGATAAATGCCATGTGTTTGACGGCGAAAGCTTGCGCAATCTGGCAGCTTAAGCACTTTTGGGGTGTTTTGCCGAAGACCTGATACCTCTTTGGCAGAACGCAATTTAAGCGGTTAGATTGACGTAAACAAAGAAAAGCCCTGAGCGGATGTGCTCAGGGCTTTTGCTTCTTTAGCCTGTGGGAGGCTGGCTTACGCCATTTCTTCCATTTCAAAACCGGGAACCAGCTCCAGTGGCATATCCTGATAACAAACCGGACGCAGGAAGCGGCGGATTGCCATGGTGCCAACTGAGGTTGCACCGAAGTTCGTGGAGGCCGGGTAAGGACCACCGTGAACCATGGCATCACACACTTCCACGCCAGTCGGGAAGCCGTTTGCCAGCACACGGCCTGCCTTGCGCTCCAGCAATGGCATCAGCTTACGGGCCTCTGTATGGTCTGCGGCATCAATGTGGATGGTGCAGGTCAGCTGGCCTTCAATGGTGCGCGCCACATCCTGCATCTGCTCGATGTTCTTCAGCTTGACGATGATGCCAAGTGGGCCGAACACCTCTTCCTGCAGCTCTTTGTTCGCAAGCCAGTTTTCGGCGTCCGTCACAAACATATATGGCTTGGCACCACGGGTTGCGCAGGCCGTGCCCACCAGCTCTTCAACGCCTGCTTCACCAGCGATTTTCTCAGCGCCAGAGCGGTAAGCCGCTGCAATGCCATCTGTCAGCATTGGCTGCTCACCAGCAGCGCCCAGTGCTTCTTGAGCCTTGGCGATAAAGGCATCCGCCTCAGCGCCTTCCACCAGCAGAACCACGCCCGGATTAGTGCAGAACTGGCCTGCACCCATGCACAGGGAACCTGCCCAACCTGCCGCAATCGCGTCACCACGATTGGTGAGTGCGTTCGGGAAGATGAAGTTTGGATTGATGGAGCCCAGCTCGCCGAAGAACGGGATCGGCTCAGGGCGGGAGGCGCACAGATCAAACAGTACACGGCCACCACCAAGGGAACCGGTGAAGCCAACGGCTTTGATCAGCGGATGCTGAACCAGCGCGGTGCCAACCTCACGACTGCCGCCTTGTACCAGTGAGAACACGCCCGGATGCATGCCGCAAGACTGGATCGCCGCATCAATGGCTTGTGCCACGATTTCAGCGGTGCCTGGATGAGCTTCATGGCCTTTCACAACCACCGGACAACCAACTGCCAGCGCAGAGGCAGTGTCGCCGCCAGCGGTGGAGAAGGCGAGCGGGAAGTTGGAAGCGCCGAATACGGCAATTGGACCAACCGGACGCTGGCTCAAACGCAGGTCAGAGCGCGGCAGAGGAGCACGGTCTGGCAGAGCCTCGTCGTGGGTGAGGTCCAGATACTCACCTTTCTCAATATGGTCGGCAAACAGACGCAATTGGCCAACGGTGCGGCCACGTTCGCCGTTGAGGCGCATTTCCGGCAGTCCGGTTTCTGCGCAGCCGACTTCGGTAATTTCTGCGCCGCGCGCGTCAATCTCGTCCGCGATCGTGCGCAGGAACCTGGCGCGTTCTGCGCGGGTGGTCCAGCCGAAGGTCATGAAGGCGTCTTCAGCAGCCTGAACAGCGCGGTCGATCAGATCAGAAGTTCCGCATGAATAGCTCTTGGCAGGGCCTGAGAACGGGGATGACTCGAATTTTTGGGCGTTATCGACCCATTCTCCGGCGATGAGATGGCAACCTGTTAGCATCGTTTCCTCGGCACATGAAGTTATCTGGCAGGCGCTGCAGTCATGTTGTGCAGCCCTCAGCTTAAATTTGACAGTGATATATCAATATCTTCTATCAGGTTCAAGCCGATAACTTCATATTGTGCAAAGGTCTTTTCTACCGCAACTCCGTAAGGGCCTCATCTTCCACGCGAATTCGCAGGGCAAGGAGTGCACCGTTAAAGCCGGAGAACAGAAAGGCGATCGGGAACAGGCCAAGCACCATAGGGGCGGTGAAGATCTCCAGTGCCACCAGCAAGTAGTTGGGATGGCGAACAAACGCAAACGGTCCCTTGGTCACCAATGGGGTTTTGGCCACAATAATGCGGGTGGTCCAGCGGCGGCCCATGCTCAGCAGGATCCAGAGGCGGAACACCTGCAGGACCGCAAAGACCAGCAACCACGGCATGGAGACCGGTTTGTCGTAGCCCAGTACAACGAGTGCGATGATCCACGCCACATGCACGCTGACGATCAGTGGATAATGTGAGGCGCCAACCTCATAGGCCCCATCAGCCAGCAAACGCTTTGTGTTGCTGCGGGCAATGACAAGCTCGGACAGACGCTGAATAACGATGAACGCCAGAAAGAGTACGGCAGGAAGGGAAGCATCAGGCATTGATCACCCCCTCTGGTCTCTGGAAACGGGTGGTATCCCAGCGCCCGCTTGCCTCATTGGCAACAGTGGTCACAGGCAAAAAGGAGGCTGTGAAACCGGGACCAAGTGCGCACAGGACCATGTTGCCTTGCGGGGAGCGCTCGAGAACCTGCTCCAGCACAAACAAGGCGGTTGGGGCGGACATGTTACCGTACTCCTGCAGAATTTCGCGCTCCACATCCAGCGTATTGGCTGGCAGGTCCAACGCGCCCTCCAGCGCCTGAACCACTTTCGCGCCGCCCGGATGGCAGACAAAACGATCAACGCAATCCATGTCCATGGTGAGTGCAGTCAAACTCCGCTCGGTGACATCACGGAAATGCTCGGTTGCGAAATCTGGAATCGAACGGTCAAACACCACGCCCAGGCCATGCTCTTCAACGTTCCAGCCCATGATGTTGAGTGTGTCCGGCCACATCTCCTGATGGCCCGTACCCAGCTCGAACAGGGGCTTTGATCCCTCAGGCCTGCTGGTGGAAAGACAAGCTGCTGCTGCGCCGTCGCCAAACAGAACGGTGGCGATGATATCGGCTTTGGTGAGCCGGTCACTGCGAAAGGAAAGGGTGCAGCCTTCCAGCGCGACCACTAGCACGTTGCTGCCCGGTTTGGCCTGCGCCAGTTGTTGCGCGATGGAAAGACCAGAGACACCACCTGCGCACCCAAGGCCGAACACCGGTACGCGCAGAATGTCTGTGCGAAAGCCCATCTGCTTCCAGGCTTGGGCTTCCAGCGTTGGTGTCGCAATGCCGGTGGAGGATACCGTTACCACACAGTCGATCTCATCTGCGCGCAATACTGCTTTAATCAGTGCTTTGCGAGCGGCGGTAACAAACAGATCCGTTGCGCCGCGCAGATAGGTCTCATTTCGGGTTTTCCAATCTTGTGGTTCCAAAAACCACTCCAACGGGGCGAAAGAGTAACGTCTCTTCACGCCAGCGGACAGGAAAGTGCCAGCCATGCGCTCAAACTGCGCGAACTTTGGTCCAAGAATCCGCCGGGCGTAATCCAGTACCAGTGTTTGGGGTAATTCGTAGGGCGGCACCGCTGTCGCAAGGCCGGTCAGGTAAACGGGCATCGGCTCTCCAACCCTGCTTTCTTTGTTGCCAGATAATGCATCATCAACTTTATAGGCCTTGACCAAGCCGCTGAAAATCCGGCGTTTTTTGGGGTTGTTTTGGTGGGGTGAGATTGAGTGCTACGGAAAGTCAAGGCTAGACGGGCTGGGCCTCCCGTTCATTTGCGGTTTTCATGCGGTAGATGGTGAAAACAAGCAGAGCGGCGTTGGTGATATCGTTCAGCGATCCACCCCAGGATCCGACAATGAGGGCGTTGACCATCCACGTGAGAGCACAGGCAAGCATGGCGATGCGCATCTGGATGCCACTCAGGCAAAACAGTGCAAAGCCGCTCATGAGCGAGGCAGACCATGGCAGGAGGTCGATGAGCCCTTCATACACCATCACACTCATACCGGTTTGGATGACGGCAAAGAGGGCGAACCATGTATAGCCCTTAAAGCGCAGGGATACGAAAGACCGCACTCCGTTGATGCCAAGGTTGGTGCCCGCCACATACGCGCCCATGAGCACATAATGGATGCAAAACAGGGAGCAGCTGACAAAAAGCAAGCTGCGAAACAGCTGATCACGTTTGGTGGAAAAGCCAACCATGTTGACGGCATAGGCCGCCAGCCCAAAACCCTGTATGACGAGTGGATCCATCTTCCATTTTCTTTCTTATTGGAAGAGGAGTGTAAGCGTGATTGACGCTTAAATCGTCTGTAATTGCGCGGGTCAGAGATACTACGGGCTGGATAAGTCCAGTCTCAGAGCGTCAGAGCAAAGCGGTGCAACGTCAATGGGTTGTCGTTAAGTTGCACGGTCTTCGTGCCTGTTTTATCCCAACGGAAGCCACAGGCCAATAGCACGTTGGATGAGGCAGGGTTGTTGTCTGCTGCGAAGGCCTCCAGATGCTTCATTGCGCCATCAGCCCGCATTTGCTCTGCAACGGCAAGAACGGCTGCTTTGGCGTAGCCTTTGCCCAGATGATTTTCGCCAACTCTGTAGCCCAGCTCAACAGTGTCCAGAGGCTCTTTGTCCAACTTACGCAGGTTGATGCGGCCCACCAGCTCGCCTGTACCAGAGCGGACCAGATAAAACCGGTCAGGATCAGCCATCAGGCCTTTAATGACTTGTCGCAGTGACATTTCCTCAAAATGCTCAGGCCCGCGGGCGGGCACCCACTTTTCAAAGAAAGTGCTGTTGCTGCTCTCAAACTCAAGGACTTCGAGCGCGTCAGCCTCGCAGATTTCGTGAAGGGAAACGGGCGGTATGGCAAGTTGTGTGGGCGTATTCATAAAACATGCACTTTTGAAAATGACCCCTGAACATTAACGGGTAATCCCAAAAGAGAAAACCCCTCACGCGGGCAGGCGCAAGGGGCTCTCATTTCTAACGCGTCAGCAAGACCTAGAGATCTTCGCGGGAGAGAGCGTGGGTGGGAATGCTGGCGCAATCCATTTTCACCATGCCCTGACCATCCAGATACACCCAGTTGCGCTTGACACTGGTTGCCAGATACTTCTCGTCATCAGAATGCACCAGTTCATCCTGTTTGAACTTCGGCAGGATCCACGCTTTCATCAGCACCCAGTAGAGTGCAAAGGCGGAGAAGAAACCGACGAAGTAGGACAGGTCGATCATGTAGATCGCCAGTGCGCCGCCCACAGCCCATGCAATCAGGCCTGCAGGGTTGCAGCCTGCGATGTACTTGAACTGGCCATCTTCCTGATAAAGCTCTGGCACATTGAGGCGGCGTTTGCGGATCACGAAGTAATCGCAGATCATGATGCCACCCAATGCTGCCAGCATGGCACCGTAAAGGCCCAGATATGTGAAGAGGTGATCGAGGATCAGCCAAGGCATTGCCAGCGTACCGACAATCGCGGCCAGAACCAGACCCATGGCATAGGTGATCCATGGAGCGCCTGCATTCACAAAGGTGAGGGCTGCCGGGATCAGGTTTGCACTTGTGTTGGTGGACCACTGCGCCAGCACCACCATAACCAGCAGAACAACCAGCGTGATGCCGGTGCCCTGGCCCTGAATAACGGTGATCGGGTTCCAGTCACCAGCTGCGATGAAGGAGACAGCGCCGATCAGCGCGATCCAGCTCTGCACCACCGGCAGGGCGATGAACTGCGCCAGAAACACATTCTTGTTGCGTTTGAAAAAGCTTTTGGTGCCCGCTTCAACATGCAGGAAGCGCGTGATGTTTGGAATGTCCACCGCCAGCGAGGACCAGAAAGCCATGTTGGCTACGAACAAAGCCACGATGGAGATTTCCGCATCGCCTGCAAAGGACCAGATGTCTTTTCCGCTTGCAGTGGCAAGATTATCGAGCGTGAAGTACATCCACACAGAGATTGCCATGATGGCTGGAGCGGCAATTTTCGCAAGACGCTCAACAGCGCGAATGCCCATGGCCGTGTTGACCACCTGCAGCACGGCAAAGCCGATGTACCAGACCACCCAGTTATCGAAGCCTGTGAGGTAGGAGAAAATGCCGTTGAGTGCCAGAGCGCCAAGGTAAGTCTGAATGCCAAACCAGATGGCTGCCACAACACCACGGGTGATAGAGGGAATGTGCGTGCCCACGGTGCCAAACGGTGCGCGGAGATAGACGGCAAAGGAGATGCCATGCTCAGTGCCGATGTCAGCGGTCATCGCCATGACGATGCCAAGCAGCAGGTTGGCGAAGAAGATTGTTGCAATAACGATTGGGAGAGGGAGACCCGCCACACCGCCAGCACCCAGCTGGAAGGTTGCGATGATCACCGCCATCGAGATCCAAAGCCCAATGTAACCACGGTTGGAGATGGCACGTTGATTAAGCCAGACGGGAAGGATGGCTGGCTCCATGAGGCGGGATTGGCCGCGTGAAGTCTCATCCATAACTTGGGTTTGTGCCATGTTCTAGATCCTGATGCATATTAACTTTTTTGAGACAGTAAATCTTAGCAGGGCGCAAGTAGGCGCGTGCAAAAACAGCGCTCACAGCAAGAAGTAGAAATAACATTACCGTTTGCCGGTAGTTGCACTACATGCACTGCGAGGCTGAATACAGCCTGATGAGATTGTTCTGCTAAAGTCGGCTAACTAACCTGAAAATATGTATTGCGCAAGTAGGTCAGAGCAAATTTTACTAGATTTTCGCAAAAGTATTAGAGTGAAAATATTTATCAGTCACGAATAAAACTTCAAAACGAAGTTTTTTGATCAATTGGTAAAAGTATTAATTGGTGTAATTATTAATGGAAGCTGGGGGAGTTCTGCTCACGTTAACTCCCTCAACTCTTCTAATATGCAGATCTTGGCCGAGTATCTGATAGTAGGGCCATAAATAACTTCAATTGGAAAGTTGATTGCGAGGTCGCGATAAAGCGTTCTTATGGCTTCTGGTTCAGGATGCACTAGCGTAAACGCCTCAAGTCTTGCGCCCAGGTCCGGAATGTCTGAGGAGGACTCAGACACGCCGTAGCGGTCAATCAGGGAAGGTGCAGCGCCCTCCAGCGGGAGGCTTCCATCTTTGGCAATCGAAAAGGCAAACTCAGGACCGTCTTGAGGTAGAGGAACATGCTCTCCAAAGATGTTGGGGTGTTTGGTGATGACGGAGTCAATTGATTCCACGCCAGCAACCCAGCCCCTCAAACGCTGTCCGGTGTTCCAATCGGCTTTGACGGTCTCCTGACTATCCAGACCAAACCACCGTGCACGATTGGGAGCAGGGCAGGCTGGATCAAGTGCAACGATTTCAAGATAGATCGCTCCACCGAGCTGGAGGCGATGATTGTGTGTTCCCATGTAATCATGACAAACGCCAAAAGGAACCTGAAGACCAAGGCAGTCTTCAACGTGCTTTACGCCATCACTTAAGGTCGGCGCAATCACCGTGATGTGGTCAAATTTTAACATGCTTCGAGGCTCTGAAAAGTTACGGTAGGTCTTAGGATTATCATCGCACACCGCGGATGGGGTGCCGTTGCCACGGGGGAAAGTGTGGCTTGGGGATGTGTAACAGTTTGGAACACCTTGGCGGATGTGTCCAGTGCTAGCGGTAGATACATATGTTTAGAGGTTCTGTCGCTGTTGGACTTGAGAGACCTAAACTGGATACGAGACAAACTGGCAGATGATCTACAGCGCCGAGAGGATAAGCGCTACGGGTCCAAAACTCATCATGAAAACCAAGGCCATTTGCTTCCATCCGGGAGCAACCAGGTAGGCCTTTTGCGGCTTACCGGGATGGTAGAACACTGTTACCTCTGAGTTGTCGTGGTGATCTATGTAGCGGAGCTGCCATTTCAACAATGCCCGCAGATTATAGGATACTTGGACGTGCCAGACGTTAATCCTATTGTTTTCATAGGGCACACCATTAACGGAGTAGCTGTAAAGCACCTTCGCTCTGTAATTGGTTCCATCATCTGAACCACCACCCCAGCCATGGACAGATTCTTCATGCAGTTTACCGATGACACTTGGCCATTTGCTTATCCGGTACATGTATATCAACGAGTACACGCCCATTAGTGCGAAGTATCCGGCGGCTGTCAGTAAAATCGTATCACGGTCGCCTGCAGCAAGAAGTTCAAAATACTCAGTCATATGCATAGGTTAAGTTGAAAACTGTTTGTTGCCAAGATGGCAGGGAAACTCTTAACCCTCAGCAGATGGGCAAGCCCCGCAGGAGCCGGCAATAATCGACTTTTGCTTTAGCACGTCCAGAATCTTCTCAAAATCTTCCTGCTCAAGACCGGATTGCTCTTCAATGACTTTTGAAATGTGTTTGATGGTCTGAGTGCGCAGCGCTTGCCCCTTGTCTGTGAGAGCGACCTCGATCGCACGGCGGTCTTCTGCTGAGCGTTGGCGTTGGAGCAGGCTCAGTTTCTCGAACTTATCAACCAGCACAGTCACGTTGGAGGGCAGGCAGAACAGCAGGTCCGCGAGTTTGCCCATGCGCACCGGTTCGCCCAGATGCAGCAGCATATTGGTTTCTGTAGGGGTGAGCTTATCAGCATATTCCGAGTAGGATTTATGGATACGTCCCAAAATTTCCTGAAACTGGAAAAGCACAAGCATGCTTGCCGGTAAGTCTTTCATTTCATTCACGTCCTCAAGTCTGCAGGTGGCGTCATATCAGGTTTGCTTTAAAAAAGTAATATTTATAATATTGAACTATTTAATCATTGTAGTATATAAGGCGCAACAGAATGGAGTAAAGACATGTCCAAGTCAGTTGTAATTTATGGCGGTGGAATTGCAGGGGCGGCTCTTGCAACCCAGCTTGCAAAGCACGCTAATGTGAAGCTTGTTAGCTCGCTTGATTATTTCGAAGTGCCCATGGCTATGCCGCGCGTTGCCGTTCAACCAGATTACGCTCATCAGGCAGTCATGCCATTTCAGTCTTTTTTGAAGGGCGTGGATTTCATTCACGGCAAGCTGGAGCGGTTTACCGGAGAGACAGGGCACGTCGTTGGTGTCGATGGCGCTGAACATACGTTGGAGGCTGATATCTCCATTCTGGCAACAGGTAGTCGGTATCCCTCAGAGCTGATCCGCCCGACCTCCGGCTCTACGAGTGAGCGGCACGCTGCGTTCAAATCGACCCATGGTGCGATTGAATCTGCACAGAAAATTTTGCTCGTGGGCGGTGGCCCTGTTGGCATTGAGATGGCGGGCGAGATCACCGAACGTTTCCCGCAAAAATCTGTTGTTCTGGTCGAATCCAGCGGTGAAGTTCTCAAAGGCACCTCTCGTAAGACAGCAAAACATGCGATCAAGGTGCTGCAGCAGCGAGGGGTAACGTTCATGCTGGGCGAGCGCGTTCTCTCACCAGCACCTTCTGCCTCACAGAATGCAGAGGCCGGGCAGGCCAAACTCTCCAGCGGTGCTGTGGTTGAGTACGACCTGATCATCTGGTGCGTGGGCGGCAAACCCAACACGGACTATATGCAACAGGACCTGTCTCATCTGCTCGACGCGCGGGGCTACATTGCTGTTGATGAAACATTCCGGATGAAGGGCCAGAGCAATGTGTTTGTCTTGGGCGATATTGCCGGGATCAATGAGGTGAAGAAGGCCCTGTATGTGCGCGGTCACGTTAAGACTGTTGCTCACAACGTCCTGCAACTTCTGAAGAACCCGCAGGCCAAGCTGAAGAGCTATAAACCGAAAACCAACGATAATATGATGGTCGTGACCCTTGGCAGCCAGACAGGTGTCTCTGATGTGCCGCCAATCGGCACTGTGAAAGCCAGCTGGTTTACACGCATGGCAAAAGCAAAGACCATGCTGGTGCCCATGTACCGCAAGGCGCTTGGCGCTTCTGCCAAGGTGTGAAGGCATTACCATGAAACTGGGAATACTGGGCGCTTCCGGTTTTGTAGGCCGGGAGCTGTGTAAGGCTGCGTTGGTGCAAGGGTACGAGGTGAGAGCGCTGGTGCGCAGCGCTCGCTCAGCAGAGCAGGTGCCCGAAGGCGTTGATGTGATCTTTGGTGATTACTTCAGCGCGGCCAGCGTGCGAGAGCTGGTTGATGATGTGGATGCCGTGCTCACCACCATAGGCCCACCAGAAACACGGCGCTCACCTCTGAGACCTGCTGATTTTGAAAGAGCGATGCTCCAGCTCGTTGATGCAATGCAAGATGCCGGTGTTGAACGAGTGGTTCATCTGGCAAGCACAGGCACACGATATAGAAATGAACCACTGACTTTCAGCCGCAAATTGATGCGTACGATCCTGAGCGTTGTTGCACCGGTGGTCATTCCGGCAAAAGAGACCGAGTTGCGAGTGCTGGCGGGATCCGGTCTCAACTGGACATCCATCCGCCCGCCGCTCATCGCTTCAGGCGTGAAGGGCCAATTGCACACGAATGAAACCGTGGCCCAGGGCTTTCGCGTGGATGTAAACCAGCTCAGTGTATTCATGTTGCAGACCCTGCAAGAGGAACGCTGGTTCAAGACCGCACCGTTTGTGGGAACCCGATAAACGGTGCAGCCAGATGAATGTTCAGCTCACCACGTGTTGTTGAAGCAGTGCGGCTTCTTGCTCTTCTGTCAAACCGCACTTCAGAGCTGTATCACGCCGGGTACGATCCCATGCCAGCAGTGGGCCAAGTGTTTCGCTGAGCGGGCGGCAGGTTAAACCGGCTGCCTCTGCTTGGGAGGTGTCCACGTTCATGAAGTGTGCGTAGTCTGGAAGGGACGGCATCATGACGGGCAGATCGGTCCACGGCTGAATACCTGCGTCAATGATGTGCTCTTCTTCCACCCAGTGCAGTCGGGCAGGGGAGCCAGCTTCTGAAATGATGTCCTTCAGCAGATCACCTAGTTGAAACGGAGAGCTGGTGACATTCCAGATGCCTCCGCGTTTGGTCTCAGCACAGGCCAGCGCGAAATCAGCCACATCCCGGACGTCAATCATCTGCACCTGCCTTGATGATGGAGCAGGAGCTGGGACAGCTGGGTTTTGCGATGTGCCTTGGTCGATGCGGCGGATCCACCAGGTCAGCCGGTCCGTGTAGTCGCCAGCACCAACCAGCAGGCCCACCCGCAAGGACGTGGCCCGCTCGCCAAGAACCTCTTCCGCAGCAAGCTCACATGCCCGTTTGAGCACACCATACGAAGCACCATAGGAGGTTGCTGAACTGCGTTCTGCGGGGGAGAGACTTCGAGAGATTGCCAGATCATCTTCGGTGGCATTCGGGACCGGGTCTTGTTCATTCAGGCGCGATTTCGCAAATGTGCCATAGGCTGAAATTGAGGAGATGAACACATAGCGCTGCAATTGGTCTCCCAGTGGTTCCAGCAGGCTGCGCACTGCGTCCGGTGAAAAGGCGCATGTGTCAAAGACCCAATCAAACTTGTGCTGCTTCAAAACACTCAAATCACCATATCGGTCTGCTGCAATGGCCTCTACGCCATCTGGTAAAGATCGTTTGGTCGTTCCACGCACCAGCACAGCAACCTGATGCCCTGCACCGACGAGTGCATCCGTTATGGCTCCACCCAGAAACCCAGTTCCACCAACGACCAAAACCCGCATGACTGTCTCCCCTTGCTTGCACAGTACCCTAGACATCTTGGTGTTGTTGTCCAGCCACGGTGACTGGTGTGATTGGGATAGTCACATTGACGTTGCAGCGTCTGTCTGTTATCTCCCCAGCCCTCAGCTGCAGCAATTGGTGCGCAGCACAGTTTGGAGCGAACCATGTCTTTCCGCGTTTCGCCCTTCAAAGGGCACTGATCCTTCTCAGAGCCAGCGCTAGCGGCCTTTAGGATCTTCTTTCGAGCAACGCTCGAAGATACTTTCAAGAACTATAGGCCATTTTCATGGGCAATTTACGCTTGGATTGCGCGACCCGCGCTGCCAGTGCGCCTGCGCCAATCCATAAATTCTATGGGACTTCTGCCTGGATCCTAGGGGATGCAGAGGTTCAACTTAACAAACTTGCTGAGCTTGAAGCGGTTAAACAGATCGCGGCATTTCCTGATTTGCATCCCGGCCCGGTCGGTGTCGCAATTCTGTCTGACCGTGTGCATCCGCACATGATCGGCAATGATATTGGCTGCGGCATGACCGTGTTCCGCACCTCGCTCAGTGCTCACAAACTAAAGCCGCAGAAACTGGCGGATCGCCTGCGTGCGCTTCAGGATCATTCTGATCTGGAAGAAGGGCAGGCGCATCTGCGGGCTGCCGGTTTGCCAGAGGATCTGGCTCCCCATGCCATCGGTACGATTAGCGGTGGCAATCACTTCTGCGAGGTGCAGGTTCTGGCAGAAACGCCAGATCCGGACCTTGCCGCTAAAGCCGGTATTGCGAAAGGCGACGTACTGCTCTTCGTGCATTCCGGTTCTCGTTCCTTCGGAGCTGGCATCTTTGATGATTATGCGGCGCTTGGTCCGGAAGGGATGGCAGCTCAGGATGAGCGCGCTCACGACTACCTCAAAATGCACGACCTTGCTGTGCGATGGGCCAGCTTAAACCGCAAAGTGATTGCAGAGCGAGCAGCTGCGTCGCTGCGCTGTGATGTGGAGCTGGTGGTGGACAGCAGCCACAACCTCATTGAGCGCTATGGCGATGCGTTCCTTCACCGCAAAGGCGCAGCCAAAGCGGATGTAGATCTGGTGCCGCTAGCAGGCTCCAGAGATGCAAAGAGCTTTTTGCTGAAACCAACCGGCAACAAACCGGAGGCGCTGTCCTCATTGGCGCATGGAGCAGGGCGCAAATACGACCGCGCGTCCATGCATGGGCGTATCGCGAAACAGAAGTCCGTTCGCAATGCTTTGGCGCGTACGTCTTACGGCGGGCGCGTTGTGTGCGAGGATAAACAGCTCCTGGTGGAAGAAGCTCCGCAGGCCTACAAAAACTCAGAGGATGTCTTAAGCCAACTGGTTGAGGCAGAGCTTGCCACGTGCGTTGGGGTGATGACGCCTGTTGTTACGTTCAAGACAGCGCGTGGCGCGGATGAGCGGAGGGGCAAACGATGACACAGAACGCATCTTTGCGCTTGCTGGTGACATCTGGAGACGGGCCTGCGGAATGCAGGCTCGCACTTCGCCATACCCTCAGCACCATGGAAAAAGCAGCCCAAAAGCTCGGACTCTCAATCGTGTGTGATCCTGAACAGTACGGGCCGTCTGTTGATGTGGCGTCTGTTGAGGTCACACTCTCAGGCAGCGGCAAGGAGGCTTTTGCCAGATCATGGTATGGCACTATCAAGTGGACATGCCAGAGTCCGTTTCGCCCCATCCACAAACGGCAGAACTGGTTCATTGGCGTGTTTGAGTTGCCATCCCTGACGGAGGACCGCGGAGAACTGAAACAGGAAGAACTTCAGTTTGAGACTTTGCGCGTTGGTGGCCCGGGCGGCCAACACCAGAACAAGACTGAAAGCGCGGTGCGTGTGACCCACGTGCCGACAGGTCTCGCTGTGGTGGCAAGAGATGAGCGCTCGCAACATCGCAACAAGCAACTCGCTGTTCAGCGCTTGCAGGAGAAAATTGCAGGTCTTTCTGTGACAGAAAAGGACCACCTGCGGAAAACACAGCGACAGCTTCATCATGAACTAGAACGTGGAAATCCTGTGCGCTGCTTTAAAGGTGCACGATTTAAGGAGATTTGATGTGAACAGCCACGAAGTGCCTCTTTAAGATAGCACTTCGTGGTTCAGATTCGGGTTTAAGGGAGGCTCTTGGATGACTGATATTGTGAATGGGCTGCTGCTGCGAAACAACCATGTCCTTATGGGGCTTCGGTCCCCGGCCCGGCGGAATTTCCCGGGCGTTTGGAGTTTCCCCGGTGGTCATGTTGAAGCCGGGGAGGAGCTGGAAGCGGCCCTTTTGCGGGAACTGAAAGAGGAAGTGGACATTAAAGCAGAAGCCTTTGCCAAGTTCACTGAGTTCAGAACTCAAGTTAACGATCAGCATGATACAACTGTCTTTCATCTGTTCACTGTGACCCAGTGGCAAGGTGACACAAAGAACCTTGGCGATGAGCATACTGAACTGCGATGGGTGGATTTTCAGGAGGCTGTCGGCCTGCCCGACCTTGCGTTTCCTGAGTATGGAGAGGTCTTTGGCGTGCTAAGAGGACGAGGGGAGTTGTGAGACAGCTCCAATAGATTAACTCTGCGTTTTCTGCTGTGTGTCTGCACCGGCAATTTTGCGGCCCCACTTGATGTTGGACCAAACCATTTCATGCAAAAAGTAGAAGATGAAGCCAAGGGTTGAGCTGACGATGGCAATGCCGCCACCGAGCGTGACGGAGCCCGTAAAAATAAATCCGATCAACGTCATAGTGAAAAGTCCCATGACTTGCCAGGTAACTGATTTTGTAAAAATGCGTGATGCAGAGTCCATATAAGATGTCCAGGTAAGAATGTAATTCCTCCTCTCGTTGCTACCGGAAAAAATGCGGATTGGACATTTGGTATATTAGCTGCAATAAATTCATTTTGTTGATTATAATCTGCAATGGTGAATTTGATGGACAAGCGCGACAGAGCTACTTTGTTTCGAAACCGGTTATTCGAAGCGATGGCAGAGGCAGATGTGACGCGCAGCCAGCTGGCTCGCAATGCCGGTGTTGATCGCTCTACCGTTGGCCAATTGCTGAACAACGAAAATCCGCGGTTGCCCAACGGCCAGCTGCTGGCTGATCTGGCAGCATCGCTCGGGGTGAGTGCGGATTGGCTGTTGGGGCTCACCAACAGGCCGGAGCGCCCGGGAGATATCATTGCCGCTGCGATGGCTTTGAGCCCGGCAGAGCGATCCTCCGTTGATGAGCAGATCCTCAATTGGCACAAAGAAGCGACTGGGCTGAAAGTACGCCACGTACCTGCCACTCTGCCCGACATTTTAAAAACAGATCGTATGTTGGCGTGGGAGTATGCCTCGTTTCGCGGGTTGGATCCTGAAGAGGTGGTAGGGTCAATTAGCGGACAACTGGATTGGTTGCGTTCTCGTCAGTCTGACTATGAAATCGCCATCCCGCTTCATGAGATACAAGCCTGTGCGCAGGGCATTGGTTATTACGCTCACCTGGATAAGGAAACGCGGGTTGAGCAGTTGAAATTCGTGGCAGACACCTGCCGTCAGATGTTCCCACGACTACGCCTGTTCCTGTTCGATGCGCACAAGGTCTTCAGTGCACCGATTACCATCTTCGGCCCTAATCTGGCGGTGGTGTATGTCGGGCAATGCTATTTGGCATTCCGTGAAGCAGAAAGGGTCAGTTCGCTTACCGACCATTTCGATTGGCTGGTCCGCGAGGCCTCCGTGGATGCCAGAGATGTGGCAGATTATGTGGAGACACTTCTGCGATAGGATTTTGCTGGCGGTTGGTTGCCGATCTGATCTGCTGCGACAGGACGAACTATGTGCAGGGCTCCGCCAACGAGATCAATCGCAGCGAACATCAGCAGGATGGGATGATGCGTCAGAGCAAATGCCGAGACCAAGGAAGCGGCGAAGAAGAACCTTAGAAAGCCCTCATATCTGCCGATGGAAAACGACATGTTGCGCCATCGCCAGACGGCCCAACCTGCACCCAGAACGCCCAGCATTTGCCCAAATAGCAAGTGAATTGGCAAGAAGGTGGGCCAGGCTTGCCCGCCGAGCACCACATTGAAATAGCTTAAGGTTTCAAGGTGAGCGTTATTGAGGAATGGAATTGCAAAGGGAGTCAATGCCAACATATCATAAATGCAAAAGAGCTTGAAAATACGCCGATAATTGGTGTGTGATAACATAGTGAACTCCGCCTGCACTCTGTGGATTTGAAGAGAATAGAACGCGCATTACAGTGCGTTGAAAGCAGCCTAAAACGAACTGCGCCCATTCTTCCAGTGCTGGAGAAATATAAATTAGAAAAATCTAATATTAATTGTAGATTAAGTGACCTCTGTTCTCTTAATATCATTTTCCCACACTGGCTCCGGCAGATTGTGCTCTTTCAGACAGGAAAAGATCTTGGCTGTGAACAGCAGGCCGAGACCCAATTCGAATGTGCTGAGTGAGATCCAGATGAGTTGAAGCGCGCCTTCCTCAATGCTCCAGTTGTAAGCAATCAGATAGGAAGCCGGGACGCTGCCAAACCACATGGTGAGAATGCGGGTTTTGAAGACAAATGTGTTTTGGTGAAAGCTTTGCAGTATGCCGCTGGCGATGAAGGAAACAGCGAAAGCCACCGCATAATACCAAATGTGCGAGGTGACGGAGATCGACAGCTCGAAGATATCCTGCCCGTAGTTGCCAAGTGAAAACAGAGAGGTGATCTCTCGGTCAAAACTTTGCAACAGCACTGTCACGACTGCCACGTAGGAAAACGCTACGAACAGGGAAGCGCTCGCTATCTTTGGGATGCGCTCAAACTGATTGCGGCCAATGGCTTGTGAGGAAAGGATTGTTGCACCATTGGCAATACCGATCACAGGAATGATGCCGACGTAGTTGAGAATGACGTTGAAGTTGTTGGCCGCCAGTGCGGTGGCTCCCACCATGGAAACGGCCCAGATGATGGCAGTGTTGCCAATTTCATCCGTGCTGTCATGAGCGCCCAAAGGAACGCCGCGTTTGAAAAGCGCGAGAACCTCAAAAGCACGGCGTGACTTGGTGATCAACACCTTCGCCTCATTCAAAGCAGCATCGCGTAGGGCTTGTGGTGTCTGGGTGAGGTAAACGACCAATACAGCAAGGGAGCCGAGCACTGTGCCGATAGCCGAACCCGCCATACCAAGCTCAGGGAATCCATAGAGCCCGAACACCAACACATAGGTCATGGGCAAGGACACCAGTTGACCTGCAATACTGGCTTTGAAGATGAGCCGTGTGTTGCCGATAGCACCGAAATAGCAACTCGCTGCTCCGTCAAGGATCATGATGGACCCAAACAGCATAGCCCAGCTGAGATAGATATTTTCCAGTGCAATGATTTCGCCTGAGCGACCACTGAATTGCGACAGGTTCATGAGCAAAGGCAGAGTGAGGTTGAGACCTAGCACACACAGGATTGCGACGGCGAACAGCCTGCCACCCATTTTGTGTGCCTCTTTTATGCCGCTGCGGGCATAAGCTTCAGCGATGACCGATCGGCCAATCTGGGTAACACCGGAGAAGAAGGAGATTGCAGACATGCCCATGAAGACCGCCGGGCCAGAGGCCGTGAGGGTCTGTTCGGAATAGGCGGCGAGACACAGTCGGTCTACGATCATCATCAGAGTTCTGCCGGACATGGCCAGCATCAAAGGACCTGAAATGCGCAGAACCCGCGTCAGTTCATGATGGAACAGCGGAAATCTAAGCAACTAAGAAATGTACCTTACGGAAATAAAACTAAAAATCGTAGCCAGTATATATAGCTCTTTCTAGTTGTAGATACACTTTTACGCAATGCACATGGCTATACACATGAATGAAAGTATGTGTTGCCGGTCCGCCACAAACGGCATTGGCCGCTACGTTTTCAGGCCTCGCTGGCTAATGAAGCGAGGCCTGTTCTTGACGGTTTTGTAAGCACTTGCTCAGTGTGGAAGTGCACTTCACACCTTAAGCCTCTGCCGCCTGTTCTTTTTCGTTTACTGGCTGGCCGAAGTAAGCGCGATACATGAACATGACGATGGAAAAGATACCCCAGCTAAAAACAATATCTCCAGGCACACGTGCCCAGACCAATGCAGTCATAACCGGTCCGTGGATCGTTTCTGGTGCACGGGCAAGCCAATAACTCTCAGTAAAGCTGATGTAAGCTTGATAGATTCCCTGCGGAATCAGCGAGAGTCCGAGCATCATGGCAAGGCCGATATTGAGCCCCCAGAATGCTTGTTGCAGCCACTTGTCACTCCAACGATTGTTGGGAATGAGCGAGCGCAGGCAGAACAACATGAGGCCGATTCCAAGCAGCCCGTACACACCAAACATGGCGGCGTGGCCGTGGGCCGGTGTAGAGTTGAGCCCTTGCATATAATAGAGCGCCAGCGGCGGGTTGATGAAGAAGCCGAGCAGACCCGCACCAACCAGATTCCAGAACAGAACCGAGGCGAAGAAGTTGAGCGGCCACTTATAATGGTTGATCCATTGAGTGTTCTGTTCCAGCTTGTGTGTCTGATAGGCCTCAAAGCCGATGACCAGCAGAGGAACGACCTCCAGCGCTGAGAACACTGCCCCAAGCGCCAACACGCCAATAGGTGTACCGCTCCAATACAGGTGGTGGAACGTGCCAAGCACCCCCCCAGACATGAAGATGATGGTGGCAAAGATGACGGCAACAGCCGCTGTTGAGCTGCGCAACAGCTTGAGGTTCACGAATATGAGCGCAATGATGGCTGTCGCGAACACCTCGAAGACACCCTCAACCCACAAATGCACAACCCACCAGCGCCAGTATTCCATGACGCTGATATGCGTGTTTTGCCCCCAGAACAGACCTGCGCCATAGAGCAAGCCGATGGCTGTGGCTGACAACAGCGTCAAGGCGATGAGGCTCCGGTTATGTCCACCCTTGAGGGCTGGGTAAAGCGCGCGCAGGACGAGCACCAACCAGAGCAGAAGGCCGATGAAGAGGAAGATCTGCCAGAAACGGCCCAGATCAACATACTCATAGCCCTGATGGCCGAACCAGAAGTTCATGGTGCGGGAGAAGAACTGATTGACCCCGAGCCATTCACCGGCAAAGGAGCCCACCACGATAATGATGAGGCAGATCCAGAGGAAGTTAACACCTAGGGTTTGATAGGCTGGATCCTTGCCAGAAAGCAGTGGCGCCATGAACAGGCCGGTGCCCAGCCATGCAGTTGCGATCCAGAAGACTGCGAGTTGAGTATGCCAAGTGCGAGAAATGGAGTAAGGGATGAATTCTGCCAGCGGGATGCCGTAAAGATCCTGACCTTCAACAGCGTAGTGAGCGGTGAGAATCCCCAGTGCCACCTGCGCAACCATCAGACCCACAACCACCCAGAAGTATTTGGCTGTTGCCCGCATGGATGAGGTTAGTTTTACATTCGCCAGCGGATTTTTTGATGCGGCACCGCCTTCCGGCACAATGCGCTCGCGCCATAAATCATATTGGCGCACGTAGTAAAAACACAGAGCGCCTGCACAGCCGAGCAACAGCAGGATGCTGACAATGGTCCAGATGAAGGCTGCTCCGCTTGGCTGATTGCCGACCAATGGTTCATGCGGCCAGTTGCTGGTGTAGGAGATTGTATCCTCTGGCCGGTTGGTGACGGAACTCCAGGAGGTCCAGAAGAAGAAAGCGGAGAGTTTTTGGGCTTGTTCGGGAGTGATCAGGATGTTGGGGGGGAAAGCGTAATCGTCGCGTAGATTTTGTCCGTCTATGTTGTCATAGGACGCGAATAATCTGGTGAAGTGGTCCTCCACCCTCCTGACAGCAATTGCCCGATCATCTGAAATTGTGATGGTCTCATTGGCTGGATTGTAGCGGTTGCGCCGCATTTCGTCTTCAATAAGCACTTGAAGGAAGGCGCGCTGCTCATCACTTGGTGGTGTGTAGCCGGAACCAACCCGGGCGCGGTGATAAACATCGAGCAGTGCCAGTGCTTCGCGGTGCAGCCAATCGGTGGACCAGTCTGGCGCGACATAACTGCCATGCCCCCAAACGCTGCCTTGCTGCATGCCCCCCAGAGACTGCCAGACATTCTGCCCTTCTTCGATATCATCTTTCGTGTAGATGATATCGCCATTATCTGAGACCACCATCTCCGGGATCGGTGGTTTCAAGCGATAAATTTCAGCGCCGAAGAAGAGCAAAACGCCAAAGGCGAGGACCATGCCAACGCCGAGGAGTATCCAAAGCCGTTTGAGTGAAAAGGTTACATCATAGTCCTTGTCAAACATGCTTGTAGCTCCTGACCTCGGGGAAACACTGGCTTGCGTTTCAAGTCAGAGTATCAATCTGATTTCGGCCGTGCCTCCCTCAAAGTTAGGAGAGGCGCTTATGTGCCCACTGGTACGGCGCTAACCGGGTTTTTCTGTGGCTCATTGGTGAGCCTGCTGCGTAGTAGTTCGCCTTCCCCTTCAACAATCGGGTAGGCAACAGTGGTCAAAAGTGCGTTCAGGTACTTCAGATCGCTGATGGTTTCCAGATGAATGGAGCTTGTTGTCCGGCTGGATTGACGGTTCTGGCTCAGGCGGCGCAGGTGTGCATCGCGGCTCTTGTACTCCAGTTCACGCACAAGAACCTTGCGAGCAACCAGATCCCGTGCAAGTTCAACATCGCGAGTGATGAGCACTCGTAGAGAGAGTTGCAGGTTTTGCAACACAGCGGCGTGGAGGTCTTTGATCTCCTTCCAACCTTCCTGCGAGAACTCCTTGTTGAGGCCGGATTTTTTCTCCGCCAGTACCAGCAGGTTGCGCTGAACAACATCGCCCATCTGCTCCAGACAGACGCAGTAGTTCATCAGTTCCGTATACTTCTGGTAATCCTCGTCGCTCATGGACTTAGTGGTCACATCCGTCAGATACTCTTTGATGGAGCGATGCAGATCGTCGATCTCGTCATCCATCTTCATCAACCGTCTGGCTGTGTTTGCATCATCACCGCGAAACACCACCATCACACCGCGCAGCATGGCTTCCACCTTTTCGCTCATATGCAGCATTTCACGGGTAGCAGCGTTAAAGGCGAGGTCGGGGGTCTCCAGCAGCTTGCGGTCAAGCAGGCTGAGGCGCTCCATGACATCATCTTCCTCAGACTGGCCTGCGCTATCAGAGATGATGAGTTTGGTCAGGCGAGCGACAAGGCCAATGGTTGGAATGCCCAGCAGAACAACAGCAAGGTTGAACCCACTGTGGAAGTTTGCAATCGCGCGTGCCGGATCATCGCCCAGCATGTCGATGGTGAACACATCAAAGCGCATCAGCAGCAATGTGATCAACACACCGGCCACGCGGAAGATCATATTGCCAAGCGGTACACGGCGTACATCTGCACTATCGCTCATGGTAAGGACCAGTGGGATAATGCTGGAGCCAATGTTTGCACCTAAAATGAAGAGCAGAGCACCTTCCATTGGCAGTACGCCAGTGCTTGCCAATGTCATGATCATAAGAACCACTGCAACGGATGAATGCAGTAGCCAGGTCAGAGCCGCTGCTGTGATGATCGCAACAAACGGATCACCAATCAGCAGGTTCAGGATGACAGGCAGAGCTCCACTTTCACGCAGAGGCTCGGAGGCCATGCCGATGAAAGACAGTGCGATCAGCATCTGGCCCACGCCAATGATGATGCGGCCAGACTGGCGCATGGTGCGTGTGCTACCGCGGGAGAACAAGGCGCCACCAACAACAAGACAAACCGGGAGCAACCAGCTGAGGTCCAATGAGAGCACCTGAACGACCATGGTGGAGCCAAGGTCTGCGCCAAGCATGATGGCAAGACCAGCTGCCAGCGTAATAGAGCCTTTGCTGATAAACCCGCGCGCAAGAATGGCTGTGGCTGTTGCACTCTGCAAGATGATGGAGACTAAAAAGCCGGTTGTGAAGCTGGTGTAGCGGTTTTGGGAAGCCTGCTGCATCCAACCTTGGAATTTTTGACCAACTGCTCGCTCAACGCCTGTCCGGATCATTCTGGTTGCCCAAAATAATAGGGAAATGCCGGCAGCAAGGTGTAGAAGTATTTCAAAACTGCCCATCACAGCCTCCGGATTCAGCTCTCGCGGTTATTAATAGGAGGCTCACTTAAACGCAGTTGTCGTGATGCACGGCAAAGGTCTTTAAGCAGGAGTTGTCGGACTATCAGAATATGCGAGATCTCTCGCTTCCCCGTTTGGACGAGAAGGGAAGCAAGGGATCGCTCGCGTGCCTTGGGAGCTTTAGCGGATTCTTGAAATTGATCCGGCAACCAAATTAGCCACCTCAATGATTTAATAAATAACGTAAGACACTTATGCCAATAACTCAATATACTTAGCTCAATTATGGCGAGAATTTTGCGCAATTATTGCGTTTTTCGTGGCGTCGCGTGATGAAAGCAGACCAATCAAGTTGAAGTGTATGAAATCACGCAAGCTTTTGAAATATATGAATAATTATTAGTTGGCAAACCAGTGGGAAGTATAACAGGTAAAATGCGCACAGCGTGCGTTTTCCCCAGCCCGTCACAAAATCGTAATATGGCGTCTTTTGCTCCGTATTTCCCGTATATGACTCGGTTTCGCCTAGGTTTGACTAACTGATGCAAAGGCACATCAAGTTGAATGACCTGCTGCTCTCTTGTGTCGTGTTTCAAACCAAACCAGTTTGTCATGTAAAAGAAACAGGAAATCTGTAAGGCTCTGTAGAGAATGACTAGGTTTTTCTCAGTGGTTCGGGTTAGCAATTTCTCATAGCGGATCAACTATCACATTTTATAGAGAAAACTACTTTGAGGTTTCTATGAGTTTTATGCGCACGTCTCTGCTCTCGCTTTCGTTGGCTTTCGTACTCAACTCTCCTTCTCAAGCGGCTGAAGAGCCAACTGAGGAGCAGGTTGTCATCATCGCCAAATGCGTAGATGAGAAGGGCGGTGGCTATCCAGCTATGGCTTGTTTTGGGGAGGCGATGGAACAGTGTATCGGCAGCCACTATCAAAACAGCCACATGATTTTCTGCGCAGTGCAGGAATATATGGTCTGGGACCAGCGCCTCAACACTGCGTATGCTGAGATCATGAAGCATGCCAGCACCAATGTGAAAGCCAGCCTGAAGAATGCGCAACGCAACTGGATCAAGTTTCGTGATGATACGTGCTCCGCGAATGCGCTGATTTATGAGGGAGGCAGCAACGCGCCGCTCGCCATGTCTGTTTGCATGGGAGACCAGACTGCGGTGCGCAGCCTACAGCTCCAGCAGTTTCTTGTTGAAGCTGGCCCGCACTAATCAGGATTGAGAGCGCTCACTGATGAACATGGCCTCTCCCTTTAAAGGGGCCAATATTCGGGAATAGCAGTAAAGGCCAATGTGGTTAGGCTGAACGGATGCTCGTTTCAAAATCTGTCGCGTAATCCATTTTGAAATCCGACCCCGCGTTTCAGGGATACGCCTTAAGGTCTGTGCTGATGAAGAAGGTTCTGATCCATATCGGTGCGCATAAAACCGGTACAACTGCCCTGCAAAAGCAGCTCTACTCCAAACACCCTGATTTGTTTGATGATCGCACGAGCTTCAAAGCAAGCTCATTTATGCGGCTCTATGAGAACCGTATGATCAAGCCCAAGGCAGAGGAACTGGCGGACCTTTTTCAGGAGGCAATTACTAAGCCAGAGACAGACACCTATAGAATTTCTCACGAAAGACTCATGGGGAAGGCGTTCGTTCATAAACAGTTCTATCCTAACGTCAAACGTTACTCTCAGCTCGTGAAAGAACTGCAGCGACGAGGTGTGCAAGTTAAAACGCTGGTCACCGTGCGAAACCGTACCGATTTCATGGTCTCGTTCTTTCTCCATTGCCTGTCGTGGCAGGGCACTCCCAAAACCTTTCATGAATTTGCAAATAAGGCAGTCACTCCCTCGTTTGCATGGCAAAGTGTTGCACAGCAACTAGATCGGATTTCTGTCACGTACCTGCCTCAGGAGGCAATGGAGAAGCATCCGGTCGAGTATGTTGATTTGATAAATAAGTTTTACGAGAAAAAGCTGCTGGAACCGGATGATCTCAGCCACCGGGCCAACTCGGGTCTGAATGAACTTGGACTATCAATCATTCCGCAACTTTCTACGATTGAGGATGCAGGGCTTCGGGGGGTGTTGCTCAAAAGTGCGCTTGATTATTGCAAGCAGGGCAAACGAGCAGCGGTGCTTTCCAAAGATGTTGAGGGGATTTATCGCAAGCATTTTCTGGAAGGAGACATTGCTTTTGCTAAAGCAAACTTTCCTGCGCCTTTCCGAAAAATTTATTCACAGACGAAACCGGTGGCAGAACAGTTCTGGTTTGCCTTCGCAAAGGCTGATGCCTGAGTAGAATCTTAGTGCAGCCTTCAAACTGTCAATCTTGTAAATTCCAGTGTCCGTACAAAGAGTTGAGTAGGATCAGCTGCGGTGGTCAGCGTGCTTGCTGACTGCAATTCCGAGTGAGAGGAGCAGCTTTGGATGACGGCAAGGCGCTGATATCCTGTATGGTTGCCCTCATAACGTTAAACTCACGCTGGTTTTACTGTACCGCCAGTAACGCACTGGCATAGTGTGCAAATCACTCAACTGACAGGAGAAACCTGACCTACTCCGATAAATGGGGTAGGCTTGTGCCATTGCGCAGGTTTCGCTGCAGCTTGAAAGCAACAATAATAACAGTTGGACGCAAACGTCCTGATCAAGATGAGTGAAGAGGCGCCGTGTGACGCAGGTTCAGCTGAAAAACCTCTCAAAAGTGTTCTCAGGAGCACCAGCGGTTGATGCCATCGATCTTGATGTGGCCTGCGGCGAGTTTCTGGTGCTGTTAGGCCCGTCTGGCTGCGGCAAAACCACGAGCTTGCGTATGGTCTGCGGACTGGAGCAACCGACCTCCGGTTCCATCTGGTTCAATGGGCGTGATGTGACCACTCTGCCTGTCCAGAAGCGAAAAGTCGGCCTTGTTTCTCAGCGCTTCGGCCTGTTCCCACATATGACAGTTGAGCAGAACGTAGCCTTTGGTCTGTCTGTGCGCGGCCTTTCTGCGGATGAGCAGATGCGGCAGGTGGGTGAGATGCTGGAGATTGTCCGCCTCTCGGCGTTTGCCAAGCGCTTTCCTGCACAGCTGTCCGGCGGGCAGATGCAACGTGTTGCAATCGCACGTACGCTGGTGACTAAGCCTGAAGTGCTGTTGCTGGATGAGCCAATGGCGAGCCTTGATACGCTGCTGCGTACAGAGATGCGCCAGTTCATCCGTGATCTGCATGATGAGTATGGTATGACAACACTGTTGGTGACCCATGATCAGATCGAGGCGATGGATCTGGCGGACCGGATTGCGGTGATGTTTGACGGCAAAATCGCGCACCTTGCAGCACCAGATGAGATCTACCAGCGACCAGCCAATGAACAGACCGCCCGCTTTATGGGGCATTCCAACATTTTTGAATGCAAACCGATCTCTGAAGGGCATATCGAGAGCCCTTACGGTCAGCTCATGCTGGGAGCAGGTTCGAGCCTGGGAGCAAAACAGCCGTCAAAGGCCATGCTGCGGTTTGAAAGCATTCAGATTGAGGAGTGCCGCGAAGCACCGCAGAAAAATGCGTTTTCCGGCACAATCACACGAGCAGAATTTCTTGGCGCGATGATGCGCTACACGCTTCAGGTGGGAGAGGGATCTCTGACCGTTGAAGAAGCATCTACAATCAAAAGAAAAACAGGCGATGCGGTCACCGTGACCTTACCGCCAGAACAAATTTGGCTGCTGTAGTACAAACGGCTGAAGAACCGCTTGGGGGCAATTTATGAAGAACACAAAATCACGCAGCAAACAGATGCTACTTGCAAGCACGCTCGCTGTTGTCAGCTGGAGCAGCGCTGTGCAGGCAGAAAACACGCCGGGCATGTTCCGCAGCGAGTTTTTGAAGGGCAATCTGGGGTGGGAAGATGTTACCGCTAAAGCGCGCGATGAAGGCTCCGTCAACTTCTATTACTGGGGCGGGTCGGACATCATCAACCTTTGGGTTGACCAAGTGGCAACACCAGCACTGGCCGCAGAAGGAGTGAAGCTGAACCCTGTGCGGATCACGGCAACCAAAGACACGGTTGATGTGGTGATTGCTGAGCTGGCTGCAGGCCGCGGCGAAGAACAGGGCAGTGTGGATCTGGTCTGGGTCAATGGCGAAAACTTCTACTCTCTCAAGCAGCAGAATGCGCTGTGGGGGGCTTTTGCCAACCGCCTGCCGAACTCCGTGAACTTTGAGTGGGATGAAAGCGATCCGCGTTCACTTCTCAACCTGCGTGATTTTGGCGTTGAAACTGGGTTTCAGGAGATGCCGTGGTCTGGTGAGCAGTATGTATGCTCCGTCAACCGCGCTCATGTTTCTACAGAAAATACACCAGCCACCTTTGCGCAGTTGAAGACCTACTTGGAAGCCAATCCGGGCAAGTTCACTTACGTGAAACCTCCGCATTATCTGGGCAACACCTTCGTTCAATCGGTCCTTTATGCGCACAACCCGGATGGGACTGGTGCAGCTCCATACCAGCAGAGCTTTGATGAGCTGGGCGGAGAAGAGCTGGCACGCCTGATGGAGCCGGGTATTGAGTACCTGAAGAGCATTGAACCACTGCTTTTAGGCGGTGCTTCCGGCAAACCACGTTATGCTGAAAATTCTGGAGAGTTGGACAATCTCTTCCTCAACTCCGAAGTGCACTTCAATTGTAAATTTGGTGCGTTTGGCAATCATAACGGCCTGATCACCGGCGCGTACCCAGAACAGGCGGAGGAAATGATCTTCCCGGCTGGGAACATGATCAAGAACAAGAACTACCTTGCTCTGCCGCTGAACAGTCCGCACCCGGCAGCTGCTCTTGTTGCAATCAACTACTTCTCCTCGGCAGAAGCGCAGGCCTCCAAACTGAAAACCGCAGGCATGCCTGTTGGTCTGGATCTGTGGCGCCTGAGTGAGGAAGAAACGGCAGAAGTTGCAGCTTCGGCACCTCCACATTACGGCGTGACCCAGCAGCAGCTGGATGACAACATCGCACCAGACACCAACGCAAGCCTTGTTGATGTGATCGAAGCGACCTGGCTGGCTGTCATTGAACGCAAGGAAGACAAGCCTCTGGCAGACATCGTTGCGCAAGTCTCTGGTGAACTGAACAACTAACACTTTTGCGGATGGCGGCTTTCTGCCATCCGCCTTTTATGAAACGAAAACTGATGCCAAAGGCACTTCCCGTGAAAACCAACAGGACCGCATCTCCCGCGCTCATGCAGAGCCTGCGTGATGTTGCGGAGGTGATGCCTTTGCTTGTGGTTTTGCTGGGGCTTTTTGGCGGAGCTGTTGTGCTGGGCATCCTGCAAAGCTTCGGCTATGCGCCGTGGTTTGGTATCAATGAGTTTCCGACAACCCGGTATTTTGAACGCCTCTGGTTCTCCTCGGATTTTTGGGTTTCACTGGGTTTGACGCTCTATTACGGGTTCGCTGCAACGCTGATTGGCCTTGTCATTTCAATTCCGCTCAGCATTGCTCTGTCCAAGAAGTTCAGAGCCTCCCGCACTTTTGCGGCACTCATCCGCTTGCCGCTGATGGTGCCGTACACCGTTGGCATTGCACTGGCGCTGGTGATGCTGGGCAATGGCGGGTTGCTCTCGCGCATCTCTGCAGGTCTTGGGCTAATTGATGATCCGGCTCAGTTTGTACAGATCCTCAAAACCCATGGAGGCTGCGGGATTATCGCTGTTTATGTTTGGAAGCAGGTGCCGTTTATGACACTCACCCTTTCCGCCGTTCTGGCTCGAAAAGGTGAAGATACGGTGGAAGCTGCTATGGTGCTGGGTGCCAATTCCAGACAGATTTTCTGGCGTGTCACGCTGCCACAAATCATGCCAGGCATTGTCTCTGCTTCTCTGATTTGCTTTGCGTTCAACATCGGTGCATTTGAAGCACCGCTTATTCTGGGTGGTGGTTATCCGGATACCCTGCCTGTGTTGGCTTGGCGGTATTTTCAGGATGCCAACTATGCGTTCCAGTTGCAGGGCATGGCCGTGGTCGTTTCACTGGCATTGGTTTCCGGCATCTTCCTCGCAGTTTACCTGTTGGGTTACCGCAGATATGAGCGGGCAAGGGGGCGCGTCTGATGATCGGTTCGAGCTCCAACCTCCGGGACATCAAGTCCATCAACCCCTGGCAGCGTCTGCTCGTGTTGGCCATGGCGACTTTCACCATTGCACCGTTTGCGCCACTGATTATCCAATCTCTGGCCTTCCGTTGGGCATGGCCGAACATTCTACCAACCGTCTGGTGGCATGAGCAACGGGAGAGATCTCCGTTTCCATTGGCATGGGACTATGTGTTCTCGCCAAGTTCTCGCGTAGCAGAAGCCACGATCAACACGCTTGGCATCGGCATTGCTGTGACGCTGTTATGCCTGCTCATTTGCTTACCTGCGGCGCGCGTGCTGGCACAGCGCAACTTCCGTGGCAAAAACCAACTGGAGTTTCTAATCGCTTTGCCGCTTCTGATCCCCGAAGCCGCGATTGGTATTGCTCTGCTGATGATCTTTATCGCGCTCGGACTTTCCGGCACCTATGCAGGGGTTATTGTGGTGCATCTGATCCCCACCATTCCCTACATGGTGCGCATGCTGACAGCGGTTTATCAGGGGCATGGAACAGAAGCAGAAGACCACGCACGTGTTCTTGGCGCCAATCGACGACAGATTTTCTTCCGCGTGACCTTGCCGATGATCCTTCCAGGCGTGATTGCAGGCTGTTTGTTCACCTTCTTGGTCTCAACCAACTTGTTTCTGCTCACGTTTTTCATTGGGCAGGGGCAAATCATCACTCTGCCGACGCTGCTGTTCGCAAAAATATCCGGCGGTGCACTGGATGCAACAGGAGCTGGCATTGCTCTCATCGCTTCGGTTCCGGGTATCATCCTGCTGATCTTCACAGACCGCTTTATTCGCAGTTATCCGCTAGCTGAGTAATCCCTTAAATAATTGGAGAACTGTCTCGTTCAACACACCTGAAGTGAGGGCTGTTGGTTAGGTTGAAGCCATGGGAAGAATTTTAGGCATTAGATTATGACGGGTATTTCAGTTGGCGGAGCGTCCTCGTACCATGCCCCGCTGGAAGTGAATGCACCGGCAGCTCTACAGGCGGCAGAGCTGGGTGGTCACACTGTTTCTAAATCCAACGAAACGCATATTAGCGAAGGCTCGAACAGCACCACGAGCAAGATTTCAGAATTTTTTGAGGGCATGGCAACCAAGCAGATTGTGTGGAGCCAAACCGATGCAGATGCAGCGGTAGACCGCCGCCAAGAAGCTGCAAGTTCGGCTGTTTCCGCCGTTTTCTCCAATTTGAAAGATGGCAGACTAGCTGAGGCTTATCAAAGCTTTACGAAGTTGCACCATGCCGCAGAAAAATTGGAACCCAACAACCCACGTGGGTTTGTTTCAAAACAACTGCAAAATGCGGCCTCTCAATTTTCGACACAAGAGCGCGATGCAATTCGCCTGCATGATTTCAAAGGTGATGGTGATCGGCTGGTACGCGGTCATTCTGCCCATGCAGAGCGCGCTCTTCATGTCTTTGAAGGGCTTGTGAAAGGCGGCCTCATGTCCGTCGGGGACCTGAGTTCAGAAATCCACTTTATCGATGACATTATGAGTGAAATTCCATCTGCGCTGAGGGGCGTTAAGACAGAACTCACTCTGTAATCTGATCATACGTGAGAGGAAAGGCAACGCAGATTGCTGGGGCACCCTCTCACATTTTGCAGGCATGGTATTTGGCAGCCTTTTCGTAAAGGCTTTGGAAGTGCCGGGTTTTGCGCAGTCTGCGGGTAGGGCCAGCAGACCACTTACACATCAAGGGGCGTCAAATGGAAATGGTAGAAAACACACTCAGGCAGTTTGGTGAGACGATAGGATTGCCGGACCTGAAACTAGACGCAGAGAATATGTGCTCTTTGACTGTTGATGGTGAGATTGAGGTGTTTTTTCAGGTTCTGGACTTCAAAGCAAACGTGGTTCGGCTCAACAGCCGTTTGGCAAGTTTGAACAACGTCCCGAAGTCGCTTTACCTGCATCTTCTGGAAGCCAACTACAACGGCATGGGAACGGGGCACGCAGCGCTATCAATCAACCAGCGCAGCTCCGAAGTGCTTTTGACCCAAGCTATTCAGGTCGACAAACTTTCAGCTGAAGAGTTTGCAGAAGCCGTCAAACTGTTCGTGAAGTACACCAGTTTCTGGGTACATGAGCTGGTGGAATTGGCAAAGTTCCCTTCTGATGAGCCTGTTCCTGCGCAGAACATGCCAGTTGATAGCCTGAACTCTCAAATGCAGTATCTGATGCCTTAAGTGATCACTGCGAGCTTCTGATAAATCTGGGACCTCGCAAATCGGGTGGGTTTTGTCCGCATTGCCGCCAATAGTGCCTCCAGTCAACCGATGGAGGAAAACATGGAACTACACGGACAAACGATTATCATCACGGGTGCGAGCAGCGGAATTGGCGCGGCAGCAGCAGAGCTGTTTGCTGCTGAAGGCGCAAATGTGGTGCTTGGGGCCAGACGCGAAGCCGAGCTGGCAACACTTGCAGACAAAATCACGAAACAAGGAAGTTCGGCGACTTATCTTGCAGGGGATGTGACTGAAGAGGCCTATGCCTCCGCACTGGTGGAGCATGCGCTCAACACCTACGGCGTGCTGCATGGGGCCTTCAACAACGCCGGCACTGTGGGGAATATGGAGCCAATCCCAGAGATGGACAGTACCAACTGGGAAAATGTGCTGCATACCAATCTCACCAGCGCATTTTACGCGGCCAAAACACAGATTCCGGCTTTGAAGAAACGCACAAAGGGAGCGATTGTGTTCACATCCTCCTTTGTAGGGCACTGCAACAGCGGCATGCCGGGCATGGGGGCTTACGCTGCCAGCAAGGCTGGGCTGGTTGGGTTGGTGAAATCGCTGGCTGCAGACCATGGACCAGATGGCATCCGGGTCAACGCGCTGCTCCCCGGTGGAACCAAAACAGCAATGGCGGGTGATGATCCAGAAGGGCATGCCTTCATCTCTGGCTTGCATCCACTCAAGCGCATGGCAAGCCCGAAAGAGATCGCCCAAGCCGCACTGTTTCTGCTCTCGGATCGGTCTAGTTTCGTGACGGGAAGTGCGATGACCGCTGATGGCGGTGTCTCAATCCGGCTGATTTAAAGTTATGCGAACTCAAGAGGGAGGCACAACCTCCCTTTTACTTGCTTACCAGTAAATGGTGACCTTCCAACCTTAACCCAGCATCAGCAATGCGTTTTGCCCATGCCTTGCGCGTTCCAATGCCTGCGGGCATTTCGAACAGACCGGCATCTTCTGCAGCTTTCGTTAAAGCGGCATACTGAAGGATGTTGGGATCGTCTTCTGGCAACAGCAACTCTTTGCGATGCAGGATTGGCGGGTTCTCGCGCTTGGAATAGTCGATGGCCTTGCTTGTCTGAGTTGCAAGGTCAAACGTGATGGAATGGAGCAAGGCGGGAAAGCCGGAGGCCTCAAAGTCCTCGTAATGCAGCAGCGAGACCTTGTCCTTGCTGATCTTGCAGAGGTTCCAAGCGGTGTCCGAATGCTGTGAAACGACCTGAGCCAGCCGTTCAGCATCCTCCGCTGGGAGTAATTCTACGCCAGAGCGATGCAGATAGAGCCAACCACCAACACGGCGGCCAATTTTCGTCTTTTGAGCCATAGCTCTTCTCTAACCGAAACTGGTTGCACATGCAGTTCAAATTGAGGTGTTAGCGAAACGGAGAGATAAAAAACGCACCACCTTAAGGAGTAAGGCGGTGCGTTAGGTGGTTAAGCCTGAAGCAGCTTAACAGCTTCGTCTGTTGTCCAGACCGCGTTTGCGATGAAGCGGAAGTTGGTCAGCGCCGCCAGATAGCCGTCACCATCTGGAATAATTGCAGCGGCTGTGCCATCGCTTACCACAGCTACCTCAAAGCCCTGCTCGATCAGCTCGCGCATATGGCTCTCAGTACACAGGTTGGCAGACATACCCGCCAGAATAACCTGATCAACACCCTGCTTGCGCAGCTGAAGGGACAAATCGTTGGTGTCGTTGCCGTAGACCTTGTGCGGAGATGTGACGATGGTTTTGCCGTCGTTGATGTACGGCTTATAAACGTCCAGCCAGTCTGCGCCGGAGCCTTCAAAACCGTCAACATTGAGCGCACCTTTGCGGTCGAACATGCCGATGTTGTGCATCAGCTTTTCCAGTGCGCCCTCAAATTTCCAACCGTGATCGGTTGGATAGTAGTAGTGAGGAGAAACAGCCACGGTGATGTCCGCTGCTTTCGCGGCTTTGAACAGACGCTCAATGTTGCTGACAGTGTTGTTGCGGGTCACGCTTTCGCCTACCACGCCCCAGGTTACACCATCAGGAGACAGGAAGTCATTCTGCGGATCTGTTACCACAAGAGCGGCACGGCTCAGATCCAGCTTCATATTGCTTGGAGGCAGAACGGACTTTGCTGGTGGAGCATATGGATCCTTCACTTTATCCTGCGCCTTGGCATGTGCTGTACCCGCAACTGCTGCGCCGCCAACAGCTGCTGCAGCGGTCAGACCGCCGCGCAGAGCATCGCGGCGGCTGAGTGGTTTCTTGTGATCATGATCATTACACATCGTCTGTTCCTTCTCTTGTTTGGTGATGAGAAGATGGATCAAGCTATGTGCCTTATGGTCTAAAATTGGTACCTTTTCGTCCTGATATGTATCATTTCATCGATTGGTGCCG
The DNA here is from genome assembly GCF_001623285.1 of Pseudovibrio sp. Ad26. Taxonomy (NCBI): domain Bacteria; kingdom Pseudomonadati; phylum Pseudomonadota; class Alphaproteobacteria; order Hyphomicrobiales; family Stappiaceae; genus Pseudovibrio; species Pseudovibrio sp. Ad26. The sequence continues at coordinate 11,432 of NZ_LMCE01000050.1, read as the reverse complement.
TATAGGTACAGGTATGGATATTCATTTTATTCTCGATGAAATGGAGATACAGGCGCACCCGTTTGCGCTGTGCGAACTTAATGGCGCTTGCGATCTTGACCTGGACAAAGACCCTTTGGCAACACTTCACTATGTACTTGCCGGAGAAGGCGAGCTTGTGCTGCCGGGACGCCCTGCCATTCCGGTTAGCAAAGGGTCTTTGATCCTTGTGCCTGCGCTCAAAAAGCACGTTCTGCGCAGCTTCGGGCAGGTTCATGATCCAATCCCCAGCTGCAATCCAGATAAGCTGAAAATGGCACACTTGATCCATATCAGTGACACACAGGACAAAGGCCAGCTCATCGCGATCTGCTCCCGTATCTCGCTCAGCTTGCGGCAGATGGAGAATCTGATTGATCTGGTGCAGGAACCGATTGTCGAAAACCAGGCTGGTGAAGATGCCTGTGAAGCGCCAATCCGGCGTTTGCTGTTGGAGCTTGCCAATCCTGCGCCCGGAAGCCTCGCCATGGTGCGTGCACTCCTGATGCAATGCATGATCGAACTGATGCGCCGCCGCTTCAACGATCAGCGCGGTGGGTTGGAATGGATGGCCGCGCTGCGCGATCCACGCATGTGGCCGGTGCTTCGGCATATCCTTGACACTCCGGGCGAACCGCACTCTGTCGAGAGCCTCGCCTCCCTCGCTGGCATGAGCCGCAGCGGCTTCGCCAAACGTTTTCAGGAAGCATACGGGAGTGGCCCAATGGAACTTTTACGAGATGTGCGCATGCGCCGTGCAGCCACCATGTTGCTGGAAACAGACCACCCAATTGAACGCGTTTCTCACCTCATCGGCTTCCGCAGCCGAAGCGCCTTTTCCCGCGCCTTCGAAGCCGCAATTGGTGTCTCACCACAGAAGTTCCGTATGCAGCGGAAGGCTTAGATATACACCGCCGGCACCACCACATTTGTCAGTCCTGCGGACCTCAACTCTGCTGCAACTCGCTCAGTATCTGGCTCTTTCATGGTGGGCCAGGTGAGGGCTTCGCCTTTGACACCGTGGTGTTGGAAGGCGTTGAGGCGTAAGGGGGTCCCAGAGTCCAGCGCACGAACGAAGTCAGCAAGTTCCTTCATTTCCTGAGAGCTGTCCGTACGGCCCGGGATGAGGAGGTAACGTAGTTCGTGCAGTTTACCTGCTGCAAAGAGCTGTTTGGCGGAGGCCAGAACGCGTTCGTTGCTGCGGGTGGTGAGTAGGCTGTGCAGGGTGTTGTCGAAGGCTTTGATGTCCAGCATCACGCCATCGGTAACGGGCAGAACTGTCTTCCATGCAGCTTCAGGCAGATAGCCGTTGCTGTCGATGAAGCAGGTGAGGTCCTTTAGCTTCTTATCGGACTTGATCGCCGTAAACAAAGCGATGATGAACTTCAGCTGTGTGGTTGCTTCCCCGCCGGATATTGTGATGCCATTCAGGAAGGGTTTGTTCCGGTATAGAAGTGCCAGAACATCATCAACGCTGTATTGCGTGACCTTGGGGTTGGCGTTGATGGGGCAGACGTCCAGACACCTATCGCATTGGTCGCAGATGCTCGGATCGTGCACCACTTTGCCCTGCACCATGGTCAGAGCGCCGGTTGGGCACTCTGGCACGCAGTCACCGCAATCATTGCACAGCTTCATAGTATGCGGGTTGTGGCAGGTTGGGCAGGCGAAGTTGCAGCCTTGCAGAAACAGGACAAGTCGGTTGCCCGGCCCGTCCACGCAAGAGAACTTCAGAACCTTACTGACTGTAGCGAGGGGCAAGTTCATGGCTCATCACCCGTGGTGCACGCTCCAGTATTTTACCTTTATCAGCCGCTTCTGCACCTAGCACGGTTGTGTTTATGCGAGATCCGCCACATTCCTTGAATTTCTCAATATCTGACAAGCGCACCATATACCCGGTGATGCGCACCAGATCATTGTTGGAGACGTTGGCGGAGAACTCGCGGAAGCCCAGTGAGAATGCACCTTTCACCAGTTGCTCCAGTGCAGCCGGATTGTTCTCGATGGTCTCATCCAGTGTCAGGATTTCAGAGACGCCGGATGGATAGAACGCATGGTGTTCTGCCAGTGCCTGCACATGTGTGACCGGATCTGGCTCGCTGCCATAAGGGATACGAACACCCGGTGTGCAGCCGTCATCATCGCTCAGTCCTGCCTGAGAGTGAAGCATAGCCTTGCCGCGCCAGCAGTTTTCCATTGGGCGGGCTTCAACAGCCTCGAACAGCACTTTGGAGATGCGATGGCCAAGCTGGTTAGCAGTCTCATCATGCCCATATTTGCCGGAGCGACCTTCCTTGGCCTGCAACTCGTCAACGCACTGCGCCATTGCAAAGATGCCGTACATGGCGGTGAAGCGATCTCGGCTGATCCAGCCTTCTTTCACAAGGAAACTTTCGAAGAAATCAGATTTGTTGAAGAGGTGATCAATCCGCGCTTCGGTCAGGCGGAAGTTGAGGTCAATGTATTTTGGAAGAACATTCTCGAAGAAGTCCGCCGTGTCTTTGGAGCGACGTGCTACTTCTCGCAGGTTGATGCGGGTGAGTGTGGACGCGCCACCGCATAGTGGCAACACATTGTAGCAACTAGCGACACCATAGCCGTACTCATCAAACAACGGCTGATGCAGCGGGTTGTTGGCGATGTGCGGTTTGGAGCATTCAATGATGCTTTCGCAAGCCTGAGAGAAGATTTCGTCTGAGCTGACTTCTGGATCCCAAATGAAGGTCAGGTTCGGTGCGATTTGCTTCAGCTCTGCATCAATACGCATGATGGTGCGGGCAACGCGGTTGTCGGTTGGGCCCACATTGGCATGCATGAATGCATCCGGCAGCACACGGTCCAGATAGCGCCAGAACAGCTTCAGCTTTTTGTTAAGGTCTTCGTCACTGACATCGTCACAATAGCGCAGCAACAGGTTGTCGAGACGGCCAATGAAGACCGGCATGTTGGTGACAGACGGCACGTGATGATAGGCAATCATCAAGGAGTTGATGGCCTCATCCAGAGTTGTCGCCGGTTCCAGCTCAAGAAACGTGCTGCCCTTTTCAAGCACAACGGAGTAGTCAGGCATCACATAGCGTGGTTTGAAGGGTGCATGCCCCTCATACATGTCGCAGATGACCCGCTCTTCCAGCGCCCTGGCGGTTTCCTCATCAAGCTCAGGGTAGGGCAGAGAGTTCTCCGCCTCGAGTGAGAGATAACGCGCCTTTTGCGTAAAGGAGAGGCCAGGGTCTTCCGTAATGCCCTTAAACCGTTTGAGAAGCTCCGACATGGGTTCGTTCCTTTTTGCTCTTTGGAACAAATCTTAAACCCGGGAGACAGGCGAGGAATTGAACTACCGCAATTTCCGATTGGAAATAAGATTTGGTGCACAGGGTAATTGTTTCTGAGAAACGCACCTTGAAGAAGTATAGTTTGAATGTCTACTTTGCTTTAGAGGGGCAAAGTGATTGAATTTATTGGAAAGTAAGGCTGGGGTAATATGTCAATGGATATTAGTTCGTGACTTTTAAGAGCTGCAAAATTGCGTTGTTTAAGGAGTATTTGGCGGGAGCCCAACTCTGCAGCATTGGGTGTTTGAGAGATACCGCAAACCAAGATGAGATCGATAACTTTTTAAGGATTGAAACCAACAAGGGAGTGATCAATTTTTATGTTCTTGGTACCAACCCAATAACTAATAACGACGAAGATTATTTGAAGTATGATCACTTCAACTTGTTCTCTCTCTATGATGACCTTGCAATTCTCGATAAGATTGTTCTCAGAGGCGAAAACATAAGTGATTTCGAAGTCTGTTTTGAAACTGATGGGGGAGAACTGGTAGGCATTGGCTTTTCAGCTGCAAATGCCTCTTATCGAACTGTGTTTGCCCATGACGAAATACTACTGACCATAGACTCGAGTACTTCACTCATTGATAATGTCGCCGAACATCTTCAGCACTTACCTTTGTCTAGATTGGAAGTGATTTCCGTTGCTTAGATTAACCAATGCAGTTGGTTTAATGACACAAAACCCGGCCTCATCGAAGCCGGGTTTTGTATTCTTGCGTTCTGATCGCGCGTACTATGCGTTTTCAGAGGCTGGTTTTGGGTCCAGGTCGCTTGCGTCATGGCGTTCTGGGACTTGCTGGTCCTCATCACCCCATGTGCGGTTCACGCGTTTACCGCGTTTCACGGCAGGGCGCTCTGCTATTTCTTCTGCCCAACGCTTGACGTTTTTGTAATCATCAACGGAGAGGAACTCGGCTGCGCTGTAGAGCGAACCAAGCACCAGCGCGCCGTACCATGGGAAGATCGCGATGTCTGCGATGGAGTACTCATCACCAGCCATAAAGCGGCGCTCGGCCAGATTGCGGTCCAGAACGTCGAGCTGGCGTTTTGCTTCCATGGCAAAACGATTGATCGGGTATTCAAACTTCTCTGGCGCATAAGCGTAGAAGTGACCGAAACCACCGCCCAGATATGGAGCAGACCCCATTTGCCAGAACAGCCAGTTCATGGCTTCTGTGCGTGCTGCCGGATCTTTCGGAAGGAAGGCGCCGAACTTTTCTGCCAGATACAGCAGGATAGAACCAGATTCGAATACACGGGTTGGTGTTTCGGTGCTGTGATCAACCAGTGCCGGGATTTTGGAGTTCGGGTTTGCGCCAACAAAACCGCTGGAGAACTGGTCGCCGTCACCAATCTTGATCAGCCATGCGTCATAGTCTGCTTCGCTGAAGCCTGCTGCCAAAAGCTCTTCCAGCATAATGGTGACTTTCACACCATTTGGCGTTGCCAGCGAGTAAAGCTGCAGCGGGTGTTTGCCAACCTGCAGATCTTTGTCATGGGTTGGACCAGCGATAGGGCGGTTGATGTTTGCGAACTGGCCGCCGTTTTTCTGTTCCCACACCCAAACCTTTGGTGGGGTATATTCTTTATTATCACTCATGAAATTGTGGCTCCGTATTGAATATGTGCAAATGGGAACGAGCAGTTTTTCGGGCTGCCTTTTTCATCTCAACAGATGGGTGAATCCTTAGTGAAATCAAGTGTGCAATCAAAAACAAGATCTTGGACATCACTCCTGAGCGCTTAGTCCACCTCGAAAGTTCCCTGTGTGCCAGATTAAAATTTGCTTTTTACAAAGCAGCTCCCGGAATATTGTTCGTCAATGACACTACGCTCAGAGATTCCTTTTTTCATTGCTGGACTGATCAAATGACTGTGATACCGACACTCGAAACAGAAAGATTGCGCTTAAGGCCGATGACAATTGAAGACTGGCCTGCCTATGAGCAGTTGATGCAATCCGAGCGTTCGCAGTTTATGGGCGGCCCAACACCCAAGCATGTGACCTGGGGCATCTTTAGTCATGATATCGCGCATTGGGTCTTGTTTGGTCACGGTGCTTTGATGATTAACGATAAGACCACGGGCAAAACCGTTGGTCAGGTGGGCCTTAATCACGGGCCGCTTTTTCCAGAGCACGAGTTAGGCTGGTTCCTCTATGAGGGCTTTGAAGGACACGGATATGCACTGGAAGCGGCTCAAACCATGCGTAAATGGGCCTTTGATAGGTTGGGTTTAAAAACGCTCGTCAGCTACATCGACCCTAAAAATGATCGCTCCCGGAAGTTGGCTGAACGGATGGGAGCTGTGATTGATCCTGATGCACAACGTCACGATCCGGTCGATCTTGTCTACCGTCATCCGTCCTCCTGAGCTTTTTTAGATGCATAGTTTGTTTTTTTCTCATCACCACGTCACATCTGAAGGAGCCGTATCGTCGACCCAGTGAACGCAACAAAACAATCACTGGAGATGACGATGAACGTTCACACCACCATCAATCACTACGAGAGCGGTGCGCAGATCATGACAGCCCTGCAGGGCGTGGAAGCAACTATTGCTGCGACTGGGTTTGACGAAAAACTGCATCACCTCATTCTGCTGCGGGCTTCCCAGATCAACGGTTGCGGGTTTTGTGTAAAGATGCACACCCGCGATGCCCGCAAAGCTGGTGAGACCAACGAACGTCTGGATCACCTGATCATCTGGCGTCATTGCGATGACTTCTCGGAAAAAGAAAAACTGGCCTTTGAATGGACCGAGGCACTGACTGAACTCAATAAGGAAGATCAGCTGTCTCGTTTGCGTCAGGAGTTGAAAAAGCATTACAGCGATCAGGAAATTTCCACCCTGACGGCAATGGTTGGTATGATCAACCTTTGGAACCGGATTGCGATATCGAACCATTGATCATGAAATCAGACAAATCACTTTGTGTATTTGAACAGGCCAGACCCATGTTGATGGGGCTGGCTTATCGTTTGTTGGGCACAACTGCGGAAGCTGAAGATGTGGTGCAGGAAACCTACCTCAGTTGGTCGGCTGCGGTGCAAGACGACATCGCCAACCCGGATGCATGGCTAACAACGGTTTGCACCCGCAAAGCACTCGATCAACTCAAATCTGCCCGTAAAAAACGCGAAAATTACGTTGGTATGTGGCTGCCCGAGCCTCTACACACCACAACGCAGGACACGCCGGAAGACAGAGTAGAGCTTTCCGAAAGCCTCACCATGGCGTTCCTGCTGGTGATGGAACGTCTTGCGCCAAAAGAGCGGGCTGCTTTCCTGCTGCGCGAGGTGTTTTCCTCCAGCTATGAGGAAGTTGCAGACATTCTGGAAGTTACACCCGCCAGCTGCCGCAAGCTGGTCTCAAGGGCAAAGGCCAATGTTCAGCAGAAATCTCAGCGCTTTGTGGCGCCAGCAGAAAAGCAGCGAGCGATGGTGAGTGTCTTCCAAAGTGCATTGGAAACGGGCGAAACTGCAGAGCTTTCCAGGCTTCTAGCCGCTGATGTTGCGCTTATTTCCGATGGCGGTGGCAAGGTCAACGCTGTCCCAGTCCCGCTTGTCGGCATAGAGCAGGTCATGGGCTTTATCGATAAGGCGATCTCCCCAGCAGCGCGCAGTGGCAAAGCTTGGGTTGAAGAGCTCAACTCCTGCCTGTCTCTGATCACCATCGATGGAAGTGGTATCACGACCACATTCACGTTTGGCTACGATGACGAGATGAAAGTCAACGCCATTTACGCGCAACGAAACCCAGACAAGCTTGCTGCTTTCCAATAGGGAGCTTGCAATCCATCTGAGGACCTCCCAAACTGCCAGTTGATGTTTGGGAGGGGAACTCATGTCTATTGAGATGATATTTGCGCTTGTGATTGCGACTGCAGCTCTGGTGGCCATTCCGGGCCCTAATGTTGCGCTCATCGCAGCCAATACCATCAGCCATGGCTTCCGCTTTGGCGCTGCTACAGTGCTGGGAACAACGCTTGGCGTTGCTATCCAGCTCAGCATAGTGGTGCTTGGGTTTTCTGCCTTACTGGCACTTGTTGCTGATGCTTTTCTATGGGTGAAATGGGCCGGTGTAGCTTATCTGATCTATCTCGGCATTAAATCATGGCGCGAACGGGCGGATATGTTGGAAAACGCTGAAGCCAGCACCACACCTTTGCGCAAGCTGTTCTGGCAGGGCATGCTGCTCGCTATGATCAACCCGAAAACGCTCGTGTTCAGCGCGGCCTTCCTGCCTCAGTTTGTTGGTGAGCAGAGCTCGAGTTATGCGCTTGCGCAGCCTGCGCTGATCTACCTTCTCGTTATTCTCGGTGGCGATCTGTGTTGGGCAGCTCTGGCTCGTTCTGCAACACCATTCTTCAAGAGCATCGGTCATTTGCGAAATAAACTCACTGGCATGCTCTTTATCGGTTCCGGCATTGGGCTCGCTTTGGCGCGTATTGAGCGATAACTTCAGGCTCTTCTGCCTATGGGTATGATTTCGCGTGAGACAGAGTGGTAAGGTTCGCCTGTCCATTCACCCAGCCAAGTTTCAACACATAAGCCGGCTTCTTCAAGGAGCTGGTCTACCTTGTCTTGTGTCGTGTACTTGATTTGAGAGGGCGCACTGAAAATCTCGCCAGTCTCAAGCCGCTTGTAAGCATTAGTGAAACTTAGTGTCTGAGTGACCTCGTCATATTCTGAGAGGTTCCAACTCTCAATTGCACCGAGATCCGGGTGTTGCGTCTGGCTCAGAGTTTCTTCCTTACAACGCGTCTTCCTACCCGGAAAGTTTGGGTTGCGTGTATCAAAGACAAACTGGCCTTCCGGGCTCAGATGCTTTGCAATCATCTTAAGCGCCGCAAGCTGGTCCTCTTCAGTCAGGAAAAATTGAAAGGAATGTCCTGTCAGGCAGATCAGGTCAAACGTTTCTCCCAGATCAAATGAACGGGCGTCCGCTTGTATCCATTGAACTTGCTCCCCATTGTGGCGCTTGCCTGCAAGTTCCAGCATTGCTGCAGCCGGGTCCAGACCAACGACATGGCGATCTTCAGCGAGCTGAACGGTGAGTTCTCCAGTGCCGCACCCTAAGTCGAGAACAGAGTGTGCCCCGTTGGCAAGCACCTTACAAAAAGTGTGATCTGCGCGGTCACGCGGTGCCAGTTCATAAAATTGTGCCAGATCCGGATCGGTAAAAATTGTGCGATGGGTCATTTTGAAAATTGCTTCCTAAGTCAATTCAGGCAGCATAGAGCGAGAATGCCTGTTGGACAATTCGTTGCCGTTACTACGAGAGTTCGGGGAGAAGTATCCCTGTTCAGGGCCATAGGTTCGCACTAGTCTTATCTCAATGAATCAATACCAGTGTCTCATATGAAGAGGCTGGTGAAGGTCTGTTGTAATAGTGAAAGGCAGTCGCATGGCAAACCCACTTTATGATCGTTTGTTTGGGATCCACGCGTCCAAAACAGAGCCGTTCCTGTTCCTTCAAGATGGCACTACTCTTACTTATGCCCAGTTCTTGGCAACAACCGCACAGTTGGCGCACACACTGGTCGCAAATGGCCTGAAGCCGGGCGATCGTGTTGCTGCACAGGTTAAAAAATCACCGGAGGCTTTGGCGCTTTATGCCGCTTGTGTGCAGGCAGGCTTCATCTTCCTGCCTTTGAATACGGCCTACACCAGTGATGAACTCTCTTACTTTCTTGACAACAGCGGAGCATCTCTTCTCGTCTGCGATGGAGCGAATGCAGAGACTTTGCAGCCATTGGCTGACCAGCTAGGTGTTCTCCTTAAAACCATGAATGGAGACGGTTCTGGATCATTCATGCAGGAAGCCAAAGGCCACCCAACTACATTTGAGACTGTAGAGCGAGATCTGCAGGATCTCGCAGCGTTCCTTTACACGTCAGGCACAACGGGCCGCTCCAAAGGGGCGATGTTGACGCAAGACAACTTGCTGTCCAATGCGGATGTTCTGGTTGACTACTGGCGGTTCTCTAAAGACGACGTACTGCTGCATGCTTTGCCGATTTTCCATACGCATGGCTTGTTTGTGGCAACCAATGTGATCCTTGCAGTTGGCGGGGCCATGATCTTCCTGCCGAAGTTCAATCAGGATGCCATACTGCAGTTTCTGCCTAAGGCGACTTCCATGATGGGTGTGCCGACATTTTATACCCGGTTATTGGGGGATGAGCGTTTCACGAATGAGCTGACAGCTCATATGCGTCTGTTCACCTCTGGTAGTGCGCCGTTGCTGGCAGAAACACATCGCCAGTTTGAAGAGCGTACAGGACATCGCATTTTAGAACGCTATGGCATGACAGAAACCAACATGAGCACGTCGAACCCTTACGATGGTGAACGGCGTGCAGGCACAGTTGGCTTTCCTCTTACAGGTGTTGAGCTCAAGATCACCAATCCTGAGACGCGGGTGGAACTGCCTCAAGACAGTATCGGCGTTATTGAAGTTCGTGGCCGCAACGTATTCAAGGGCTATTGGCAGATGCCGGAGAAGACAGCTGCAGAACTGAGAGAAGACGGCTTCTTTATCACTGGTGATATGGGTAAGGTGGATGCGGATGGTTACGTTCACATTGTTGGACGCAACAAGGACCTCATCATTTCAGGCGGCTTCAATATCTACCCAAAAGAGATTGAACTCCTGTTGGATGAGCAACCAGGTGTTCATGAAAGTGCTGTGATCGGTATACCCCATGCTGACTTCGGTGAAGCTCCGCTTGGATTAATTGTTGCTGAAAAGGGTGAGACCCCTGACCTCGAGCAGATTATGACCACCGTCAAAAAACGCCTCGCCCGCTTCAAACACCCCCAAAAACTCCTAATCATCAACGAACTCCCCCGCAACACCATGGGCAAAGTCCAGAAAAACATCCTGCGTGATGAGTATGGTGAAGCTGTGTAGGTAGAGCTGTTTCAAGTCTGTAGCTCAATCGAGATTAAGAACCGTCGATTTTTTGGTAAATGTTGCCTAATTTCATGTTTACACCCCGTAAAAGCCCGATAGAAGATGCCACTTTCTTTGCTGATGAAAGTAGCATCTGGCGACCTCGATGCTGGTTGACTAGCAACATGAAACTAGATCCAAGTGTGCCTGCAATGCCACCCAAAAGTCGCCCGAATGCTTTTGGTGTAGTTTTGGTAATTGCTCTACGTGCGCCCAACCGTTTGCGAGATATGTAGGCCTGCACATTAGCAACAGAATATGCTCTACGCACCTGGTATTGGAAAGAGAGTCGAGAAAGAGGCGTGCTTTCACGAGCGATTGCAGTCGGCACCCAAACGATCTTTGCACCACGGTCAGTGGCACGATAGAAGAAATCTAGGTCCTCTCCGCCGCTAAAGCGTAAGGCTTCGTCAAACATTAAGCCATCAACTGCTTTAGTTGAGAAAAGAACGTTATCGGTACCTGCTGTTGCCATGACAGCACCAGATGCTCGCTTATTTTTAGGGCGATGAAATGCCCAAGGTGCGTCAAGGTCTTCTGGAGTTGATTGTGTCCAACCGTGATAGATCTCAGCAGGCCAATTTTGTATTGCCTCTGCCATCTCAACAAGCCAGTTTGGGTCTAGAACTTCATCATCATCGACGAATGCAATCCAATTGGGCGTAAGTGAACGTGCTGTCTGCAATGCCGCATTTCGAGCAAAAGGTATCCCAGCTTTTGCTTCGTGGACGTATTCAACTGGATGTTGGGCCGCAGCTTGGACGCTCGTAAGCAACTCCGCAGCCATCGGTTGATTGTTATTGTCACATACAACGATTGTTATTTCGAAATACTGGTGTGGTATCAGCTGGCCGAGCGACTCCACACATCGCAGAAGCATATTTTCTCGGGATCTAGTGCAAACTGCGATGGCTAATTTTTGAGGCTTAAGCAAGTAATTTATCCAGTTTGCTACAATTATGAAGCGTTAGAGGAGAATTTACGCATTCTGTCTTTTTTCGAGCATTTTGAGGATACGGGAGAAGCGAGAAAAAGACTGGGTTGCCGCAAAGGCAAAGCCCTTCCAGCCAGCGAAAATAAAACGACGCACGAGCAAGTACTTGAACATTTCAACAG